>JAZQNS010000011.1:0-51728 GCA_045627425.1 Lachnospiraceae bacterium
ATCTTCTCCATACCTGATGGGAAGCAGATCTCCTTGCCGTGATCATCGATCTTTCCTACTGGAGAGATAACTGCAGCAGTACCGCACTCGCCAGCCTCAAGGAATTCTGGTAACTCGGAAAGTAATACTTCTCTGTGCTCAACCTTCATTCCACAATACTTTTCAGCAACTACCATTAAGCTGCGGCGTGTGATTGATGGAAGAATGGAGTCAGACTTTGGTGTGATAAAGGTGCCGTTCTTGTCAACGAAGATGAAGTTAGCACCACCAGCTTCCTCAACCTTTGTTCTGGTTGCAGGATCTAAGTATACATTCTCATCATAACCTAACTCGTGAGCCTCTGTAATAGCAAATAAGCTCATTGCATAGTTAAGACCAGCCTTGATGTGGCCTGTTCCGTGTGGAGCTGCTCTGTCGTAGTCACATACACGTAAGGTTAATGGTCTTGCACCACCCTTGAAGTATGGTCCAACTGGAGTTGCAAGAATACGGAACTGATACTCTGTTGCAGCCTTAACACCGATTACAGCGTTAGTAGCAATCATATATGGACGTAAGTAAAGGGATGCGCCGGAACCATATGGTGGAATCCATGCCTTGTTAGCCTCTACTACCATCTTACATGCTTCAATATACTTGTCTACTGGGAATACAGGCATCTGTAATCTCTCGCAGGAGTCTTTCATTCTCTCTGCGTTTAAGTCTGGACGGAACATAACAATTCTACCATCCTTAGTCTCATATGCCTTTAAACCTTCGAAGCAGGACTGAGAATACTGGAATACACCAGCACACTCATTTAAAGTAATTGTAGCGTCAGTAATCAACTGGCCTTCTTCCCACTGGCCATCCTTGTAGTTTGCTACGAAACGATAATCAGTTTCTGTGTAAGCAAATCCGAGGTTTCCCCAATCAATATTCTTTTTTTCCATTTTAAAATTACCCCTTTCTGGTAACACTACTCCCTTATAAGTAAATATATAATACTGTAATTTTTCCCGTCTGTCTATGCAAAACAACTACTCTTTGTCAGTTTTTTCTTCCTCTGTTTCCCCACCGCTTACAGTCTTCTTTTTACGAGAGACATAGTAGCAAATTCCTGCAATTGCAAGAACAAGAAGAATAATTGCGAAGACAATTAAAAGCTGATTTCCTGCCTTGCTCTGACCCTGTCCATCAGTGTCTCCGCTTGCAGTGGAATTGTTATCTGTTGGCTCTTCAACCATTGTATCAAGGAAGCCCTCTGGATCACCAAGCTTGAACTCAGTAGTATTTCCTGCCTGGAAGTCCTTAATTGCATTTAATACATACTGACCATTCTCCAAAGCGTATTTGGTCATTTCGGCATGTGCTGCATTGGCAAGCTCTGTGAGTGAATCGTAGTCGTTTGTGTAAGCCTCTGCCATTTTGCCTGCATAGCTTTCCTGTCTTGCGTTGATAACCGCCTGAGTCTTGGTTAAGTAAAGAGCAACTTCCTCGCTGATCTCTCCGCGATTCTCACGGCAAATCTTAGCTATATCGTTAAAGGTCCAGAAAATGGAGCCCTCAGTGTACTCTGTCTCCTCATATGCATAGCAGGACTCTGTCTCTGTTAAAAGAGCTGTATATCCTGGAACGAAAAGGGAGAACTCTGCGTCAGACATTGCAACCCACTCTACAGTGGAAATCTCCATTGGAAGATCATTCTTAACCTGGAAGAAGTGGCACTCGGCCTGATTCTGGTTGGCGATTGGATATACCTCATCAAAGTCAGTTGCATTTGACTCATACTGAGTTCCTTCACCACGCTGCTTTAAGATGGACTGAACATCTGTTAAGGAAAGAGCTCTGTCTGCATCAAATAATAATTCAAAAGGTCCCTTTGCGGAATCCTCAGTTGCATTTGGAAGTCCGATAGAAGGACACTCATCTACATCGTAGGTTCCTGGCTTAACGCCCTCAGCAAGACCGGCATTTAAGAAGTATAATCCCTGCCAGTATCTGAAAGTGGAATGATCACCGTAACCACAGCTGTAGGTCTTGGCAACATTGATGGAATACTGGTCTTCCTCCCCCTCGTTAACAAGGAAACCATTCTCTGCTGGAAGGGATACTAACTCGGCAGATGTAATCATATCCGCAGAGTTGGTGGAAATCTGTCCCATCATCATCATGTTAGGAACGATTGCACACTTGTTGCTTGGAAGCTTCATAGCTGCATACTGGTGTCCGGAAACAATCTCCATATACCAGGTCTCTGTAGCATCTGAAATAAAGATGATGTTGCACTCACCAGCTCCATAGGTGTCAACAATGTTTGCTAAAATCTCAATACCATTCTTAGCAGATGTAGCCTCCTGTAACACAAGAGTAACCATGGAAATCTCGCAAATACCTGTGTCTACTAATGGGTCATAGGTATCAACCATATCATTTTCATAAGTAGAAACTGTGGCTGTCATTGCTACGCCAGCCTCGTTCTGTCCTGCTGCCGCATAGGAAATACCAGCGTCGCCGCCCTCTTCCTGTTCAAGGGAATCTCTCACAGCAGTGAATCTTAATGTATGTGCTGGATATGGACATGAAAAGCCATATACATCCTCGTACATTTCCCCTGCAGCATGGTCTGCTGCCTCTCTAACCTCGAATACCTTAGGATAGTCACAGGAATAATCCTCAGATCTTCCATAATAAGTGTATCCGTCATCGGTTTCGTCAGCTCCTACATAGAAGCCTGTGCAGGCAAGTGCTGAATTAACACCGCCAAGTAACATTGCCACACCGGCCATTGCCAGCATGAAGGCACGCATGCCTTTTAGTAAATTCTTCTTCATTTACTGTTTCTCCTTTTAATATCCTATATTAACCCCTCAGGGTAAATATCATTAGAACTCGTCCTTATCTGTTAAGACACAGAAGTTATTTTTGCCTGAATCCTTCACCTTGTATAAGGCCCTGTCAGCCCTGTACATAAAATCAAAAAGGCTGTCTCCATCCACAGGCCTTGAAACATATAAGCCCTGGCTCACAGTCACATGGTCACCGTAAGGTGAATACTCATGAATGATATTTAGTCCATCAAGGCTTTCCTTGATTTCCTTAGCATATTCATTCACATCCTCTGCGCTATGTCCGGAGTAGATAACCAGGAATTCATCTCCGCCGTAGCGTCCCACATATACTCCAGAATGTCTCTCAAGTCTTAACAAAGTTCCCGCAACAGTCTTAATAACATCATCTCCACCCTGATGGCCATAGTTGTCGTTAAACTGTTTAAAGGCATCTATATCCACGATTTCCAGGGCAAAATACTGGCCGTTTTTCTGGCAGGCACTAAACTTTGTCTCAGAAAGCTCGTTGATTTTAGCCCTGTTATAAAGACCTGTGAGTCCGTCTCTCTCAGATCTGCTTCTGAAGGACGCGGCCTCTCTCTCTGCCTCTAACCTCTCTCTCTTCTCCTTCTCCAGGTCAAGCCTTGTAGTTAGATTCTCGGCGTAGGTCTTCTCCTGCTCCATTTCCATCTGCATAGAAAGCTCGTAGTAAAGTCCAGTTGCCAGCATATATTCCTTGTTGTTATTGTGACTCTTGTAGTAGTGAATCTTAAGTTCAGTAACCTTTCTGTTAAGGAATACTGACTGAGCCTCCCTGACAGTTTCGTCCAGAGCTTTTATCAGATTCAGGAACTCATTTTCCTTCTCATGCGCTAAAAGGAAGTTTGCATACTCAAAAAGATCATCAAAGCAGTCCATGATGACGTCCATATACATGCCATCATGGTCAATCTCTTCAATTAATGCATCGGACTCCCCCACCCTTCCTATAGCATGGTACATCTCCGCCTTAAGCATAAGAATACCGTAGTAAAGAGATGGCTCAGGTCCCATCTTCTCAAGTTCAGTTGCCTTGTCTATAGCTGCCAGCGCCTTTTCTATCTGATTGGTCCTGAAGTAACAGTTGGCAAGATTAAGATATACTGTTGATACCTGGTCTGGTGCCAGATCCGGTTCATAATCATTATTATTCTTTTCGTAAATCTGTCTGAGAACTCTCTCGGCCTTCTCAAAATGCTTCTGGGCATTGTAGAGATCGTGGAAGCTCAAATAAAGAACTCCAATGTTTACTGTGATAAAGACATGCACAGTCATAATTTCATGCTCTTCGCAGACCGCAAGTCCCTGAAGATAATAGTCCATGGCAAGTGTATTGTTACCCTTGGCAGAGCACAGAATTCCAAGCTCCGAATAGCTTCTTGAAAGAAGCTCCCAGTTCTCAGCAACCTTCAGGGCAAAAATGCTCTCTGTGTATCTCCTTATTGCCACTTCTGTGTCATTTATGAAGTAGCAGGCATGTGCATTGGAATAAAGTGCATAGGCCTTAAGCTGCATATCCCACTTTCTGGTTGCCTCCTGCTCAAGCTCCTTGCACACCTCTATAACATGTTTAGGGTCATTAACCCTGTTGGTCTCAATATCTTGAATTTTAGCTATTATTCTCTCATCGTATTTACTTAAATCAAGACCCATGATTTCCTCCTGCAATTACAGATGACTAATCTCGTTACTTAACTCGGCAAAATCACTAAGGGTAAGTGCCTCTCCTCTCACAGTAGCAGGCTTACCCATCTTTTCTAAAATAGCCACAAGCTCCTCCTTCTTGACAGGTATCCCGCCATTTACAAGGGAATTCTGCAAGGTCTTTCTCCTCTGATTGAAGGATGCTCTGATAATTCTAAACATAAGTCCCTGATCCTCCACCCTTACAGGCGGATTCTCATATTTTTTAAGCCTGATAACTGCAGAGCCAACATTTGGTCTTGGCATGAAGCAGTTAGGTGGCACCTCTGCCACGATATTTGGCTTGGCATAGTACTGCACCGCCAGAGACAGAGCCCCATAATCCTTGCTTCCGGGACCAGATTCCATTCTCTCAGCAACTTCCTTCTGAACCATAATGGTTATGGAATCAACCGGCACCTCTTTCTCTAAGAGGGCAAGAATAATAGGTGTTGTTATATAGTAAGGAAGATTGGCAACTACCTTTATTGGTCTTCCGCCATTCTCCTTCTCAACTAATTCCTTAAGGTCCACCTTAAGGATGTCCTGATTTAAAATAGTTATATTGTCATATGAAGACAGGGTATCCTGGAGAATTGGTATCAGATTGTTGTCAATCTCCACAGCCACAACCTTGCCTGCGGCTTCGCAGAGGTACTGGGTCATGGTTCCTATACCTGGTCCTATTTCAAGCACCATATCATCCTTTGTGATTTCCGCGGATTCTATGATACGTTCTAAGACCCTTGTATCAATCAGGAAGTTCTGTCCGAATTTCTTCTGAAAGTTGAAGTTATACTTCTGTAACACGGCCACTGTATTAGCCGGTATTCCCAAATTCGCCATTGTGGCCTCCTTTATATTTTGCCCATCTAGACTCTCTTGACCTTAGGGTAGAGCCTGTAGGCGTTCTCTCTGGTAATTTCCATAACTTCTTCACTGCTCATTCCCTTTATAGCCGCTATCTCGTCCACCACATGAGTAAGATAGAGTGAACAGTTTCTTTCACCTCTGTGAGGGGTTGGTGCCATATAGGGGCAGTCTGTCTCAATTACTATGTGGTCTAGGGGAATATCTTTTGCCACCGCCTTTAAGGTCTTGGAATTCTTAAAGGTAACGACTCCTCCAATCCCTATGAAGTAGCCCATTTTCACATATTCCCGGGCCTGGTCCACAGAGTAGGAATAGCAGTGGATGACTCCCTTAAGTCCGTAGTCGGAGACGGATTTTAAGATGTCCATGGTGTCTTTTGCCGCATCCCTTGAATGCACAATAATAGGAAGGCCTGTATCTCTGGCAATCTCAAGCTGCCTTCTAAAAACCTCCCTCTGAGCCGCCTGAACAGACTCATCCTTGTCCCAATAGTAGTCGAGACCGATTTCGCCTATTGCCACCACCTTGTCATCACTGGCATTGCTTCGAAGATAGTTTTCAACCTCCTCGCCATAATCCTTTATTTCTGATGGATGGATGCCGATGGCAGCATAGACTCTGTCGTATTTATGGGCCAGCTCCACTGATGCCCTGCTCGTGGCAAAAGTGGAACCGACATTTGTTATTACATCAATCAAGTGATCAGGACCTTCCAAGCTCTCTTTTAAAAGCTCTTCCCTGTCCACATCAAATCGCTCATCTTCATAGTGAGCGTGGGTTTCAAATATCATATCTACCTCTTAGCAGATCGCAGAACCTGGCTTCCATGGCTTCTCAGGAACCATTACGGATACATGGTCGTCATCCTCCTCAGCAGAAAGAATCATTCCCTGAGACTCGTAGCCTGCAATCATTCTAGGTGCAAGGTTAACTAGAACCATGACTCTCTTTCCAACCATTTCCTCTGCCTTGTAGTAAGCCTTGATGCCGGAAAGAATCTGGCGAACCTCGTTTCCAATCTGAATCTTGAAAAGTAAGAGCTTCTTTGACTTTGGCACTTCCTCGCAGGAAAGAACTAAACCAACACGGAAGTCAAGCTTGGCAAAATCATCATATGTAACCTCTGGCTTAACCTCAAAATCTACTCCCTCTACCATTCCATTGTCCTCGCTCTCTGCTTCTGCCTTCTGTGCTTCCTCAATGGCAGAGACCTTTTCTTCTACCTCCTTCTCGTCAAGACGGGCAAAGAGGATTTCTGGTTTATCTGTAACCTTGCTTCCATCAGCGTATAAACCAAACTGGTTTAAGCTGTCTAAGGATCTCTCCTCAGCATTTAACTGCTTTAAAATCTTCTCTGCAGTCTCTGGCAGGAAGGACTTTAAAAGATTTGCTCCGATGGTAATAGACTCAACAAGGTTGTACATAACTGTTGCTAATCTGTCATGGTTAGCCTCATCCTTTGCTAATACCCAAGGTGCTGTCTCATCAATGTACTTGTTGCAGCGACGGAAGAGGTTCATGATCTCTGTAATTGCGTCTGCAACGCGGAGGTCTGCCATTTTGCCTACCACTGCATCGCGGGTGGATGTAACCACTGCCTTAAGCTCCTCATCAACAGCATCGGTTACCTTCTTGTTGGATACCACTCCGTCGAAGTACTTGTTACTCATGGAGATTGTACGGTTAACAAGATTTCCCAGGGTGTTGGCAAGGTCAGAGTTAATGCGCTCTACCAGTAAATCCCAGGTGATGTTGCCGTCGTTGTCAAATGGCATCTCGTGAAGGACGTAGTATCTTACTGCATCCACGCCGAAGATGTCCACAAGGTCATCAGCGTACATTACGTTACCCTTGGACTTGGACATTTTGCCGCCTCCCATCAGTAACCATGGATGGCCAAATACCTGGGTTGGTAATGGAAGATCCAGAGCCATTAAGAAGATTGGCCAGTAAATTGTATGGAAACGGATAATGTCCTTACCAATAAGGTGAAGGTCCGCAGGCCAGTTCTTGTTGAAAAGCTCAGAAGAATTGCCATCGCAGTCATATCCGATCTTAGTAATGTAGTTGGTGAGAGCATCGAGCCACACATAGACAACGTGCTTTGGATCGAAGTCTACCTGAACTCCCCAGGTGAAGGTGGTACGGGATACGCACAGATCCTGTAAACCTGGAAGGAGGAAGTTGTTCATCATCTCGTTCTTTCTGGAAACTGGCTGAATGAACTCTGGATGCTCGTTGATATAGTCGATAAGGCGTGGAGCGTACTTGCTCATCTTGAAGAAGTATGCCTCCTCCTTGGCCTTCTTAACTTCACGACCGCAGTCTGGACACTTGCCGTCCACTAACTGAGACTCGGTCCAGAAGGACTCGCATGGTGTACAGTAAAGACCCTCGTAGGATGATAAATAAATATCTCCCTGGTCATATAACTTCTTGAAAATCTTCTGTACCTGCTTCTCATGATCCTCATCAGTGGTACGAATAAATGCATCGTAGGATGTGTTCATTAAATCCCAGATTCTCTTAACCTCAGCAGCTGTACCATCTACATACTCCTTTGGTGTAACTCCCTTGGCCTCGGCCTTCTCCTGAATCTTCTGGCCGTGCTCATCTGTACCAGTCTGAAGGTACACGTCGTAGCCCTCCTCACGGCGGAAGCGAGCAATAGCGTCTGCTAATACAATCTCGTAGGTGTTGCCGATGTGTGGCTTACCAGAGGTGTATGCAATAGCAGTAGTCATGTAATACTTTTTAGAACAATCCTTGCACATAATCTTTCTCCTAACTTTATGGTTTCAAGGCGAAGTTTGCCTATTTTTATCATTCTTAGTAGTATATCACGGGAAAGCCCTTAGAGGCAAGAAAAAAGGGCCTTCCAAAACCTCGGAAAGCCCCTTATTTTGTATATTTTTTATAAATTTTTATCTTCCAGTTCCCAGTCCTTAAAGGCTGGTCCGGATGGCAAAATTCTGTAGTCCTTTTCTTCTCCTGTGTCAGGGTCTTTAAAAGAGAGATGGCTTGAGCATAATGCAAGTGGCATGTAGCCCTTTTGCCCAGCTTCCCCGTATTTTCTGTCTCCCACTATGGGATGTCCCATATGTGACAGCTGAACCCTTATCTGGTGATGTCTGCCTGTGTCTAAGGTGACCAAAAGAAGCGCCTTGTCCCCCATGGTTTTCAGGGTTTTATAGTGAAGCTTTGCCTCCTTGCTTTCAGGAGTGCCCTTAGCCACAACCTGGCTCACGTTAGTTTTGCCGTCCCTTAAAAGGCTATCTGTAAGGTCTCCCTCAGGATTCTCAGGTATACCATTAACTATGGCAAAATACTCCTTACCGAAGCCCTTGTCTCTGACCTCTTTTGCAAGAGCGGCTGCTGCCTCTTTGGTCTTGGCAAAAACCATAAGCCCCTCAACGGGCTGATCAAGCCTGTGCACAACACCGATATAGGCTTCCTCACCGGCTCTTGCCCTCATATTTTTAAGTACAGAAACCAGATCCTGCTCCCCCATCCTGTTAGTCTCCGTAGCGATACCCGGAGCCTTTCTCACGATGTAGTAGCTCTTAGTTTCATCTATTATTTCAAGCTGGTTTCGTCTCATTATCTTCCACCAAGAATTGCGTTTACAGAATCAAGGCAGGCAGACCTTAAGCCCGCATGCTCTAATGCCTCAACCCCAAGAATTGTGGTTCCATTTGGTGAACATACCTTGTCCTTTAAAACTCCCGGATGCTCGCCGGTTTCAAGCTGAAGGCTGGCTGCCCCCGCCATAGTCTGGGCAATCAGCTTGTAAGCATCAGCTCTCTTTATTCCGTACTTAACAGCAGCGTCCCCGTAGGCCTCCATAATGAGATCCATAAAAGCTGGGCCGCAACCTGAGATAGCCATTCCCGCATCCATAAGATTTGTTGGAAGAGTAAGGGTTGAGCCCATCTTATTGAATAATCCCAGAGCAAAATCAAGCTCTGTATCGGTAAATGAATTTGCCTCCTCAAAGAGAACCATACCCTGACCTACCGCAAGCGGAGTGTTGGGCATAATGCACTGAATTCTCACAGCCTCGCCAAGAAGCTGAGAATACCTGTCATAGCCCCATCCTGCTGCCACAGAAAGAATAGCCTTGCCCTTAAGATTACCCTTGGTCTCGGACAAAACCTGGTCAATCTGATAAGGCTTGCAAGCCATAACAATCACATCTGACTGGTCCACAAGGTCCTTAATATCTGAAAGAGCTGTAAAACCAAGCTTTAAGGCATTTTCCTTTAATTTATCCTGATTGGGAGCATAGGCAAGGATGTCCTCCTCGCTCATTATTTTTTTCAAATGAATTCCCGTGACAATGGCGCCTGCCATGTTGCCCATTCCAATGAATCCTAGCTTCATATTTTACCTCCTATGGGATTAGTCTACTCTGATAATACCCGATTCAGAAAGGCTTCACAACCTTTCATGACATCCTGGTAGGTGGCCTCGAAATCCCCCGTGTACCACGGATCAGCCACATCCCTGCTTATTCCGGCAAAATCTAACATTTTATATATTTTGCCTAAAGGATCACCCCCGACTATCCTGGTCATATTCGCTATGTTTGCTGAATCCATGCCTATCAGATAGTCGAAGTTCTGATAATCATTGGCGGTCATCTGGCGGGCTCTGTGAGGCACCACCGGAATCCCAACACTGTTAAGCTTATTCACGGTACCATGGTGGACTCCATTTCCAATCTCTTCGCGGCTGGTGGCCGCAGAGTCGATTGCGAAGTCCTCTGCAAGCCCACGCTCTCTTACCATATATGTCAAAACCGACTCCGCCATAGTGGATCGGCAGATATTGCCGTGGCAGATAAATAATACTTTTATCATTTCTGTATAACTCCTCAAATGCCGTATCTTGCCTCGATTTGCACCGTTTTGCGGCATAGATTTTTGTCGTGTAATTTCCCATTTTACGTCACAGATTTCTGAAACTGCGGCAAACTGCGGCAAGTTGAGGCACTTACACTTTTGCAAGCTTATACTATCCTGATACTGATTCGAGCATAAACGAATACAGCCAATGACAGAAATATTAAAACATAACTGATGATGTCCGGCTTTTTATAGCTCAGCGGATACATACGTCCCGTATGTGATCTTCCTGTATACCCACGCGATTCCATCGCCATTGCAAGATCGGAAGCCTTATTCAGAGTCATAAGAAACAGCGGAAAAAGCAGCGAAATTACCGATTTGCACTTTTCCAAGATATTTGCTTCTTCAAATTTCGCACCTCTTGCTGCTCGTGCATCCATCAGCAAATTTAATTCTTCAAATAAAATCGGAATAAAGCGAAATGCAATCATTGTAATAACTGCCATATCGTGAATCGGTACTTTTACTTTCTCAAGAAACGAAAATGCTTTCTCAATCCCATCAGCCAACTCTTTTGGGGTTGACGTATAAGAAAGTAGTGCCGCACCTGTAATCATCAGTGCAATTCTTGCCGTCATAGCAATGGCTTTTGTGATGCCCTGATGTGTGATCGTGAACCGCCAAAATGTCACCCATACATCTCCCGGTGTATACAGCATACGGAAAAGAAACGTAAACAGCAGAAGAAAAATGATTCCTCGTAATCCTTTCAAATAAAAGGAGAATGGTACCTTTGCAATTCGATACAAGACAAGCACAAGAATCAGAATCGGCAAATACAGAACCGGAGCTTGAACAGTGAACAATATAATAATGTAGATCAAAACTCCCATCAGTTTTGTTCGTGGGTCTAAACGATGGATCATGGAATCCACCTCGTAATACTGACCGATCGTTATATCACGCATGTGATTCCGCCTCCATTCCCAGCATCTCCAAAATCAGGCTTTCTGCATCCGATACCGATGTGGCAACCCGTTTCAGCGGCATTCCCTTCTCAATAAAGCCTTTTGAGATCTCAGTAATCTGTGGGATTCCTATAGAAAGCCGCTCTAATTCTGCTACATTGGTGAATATCTGCTCCGGTGAACCGCAGAGAGCGATTTTTCCATTATCAAAAACCCAGACCTGCTTTGCATAAGCAACAACATCTTCCATATGATGGGAAACAAGCACGATCGCAATATTGCGCTCTCGTTGTATCGCTGCAATCACATCAAAAATCATATGCTTTGTCTCAGGATCTAAGCCGGCAGCCGGCTCATCCAGCACCAATATTTGCGGATTCATGGCAAGAATGCCTGCAATGGCAACGCAGCGTTTTTGTCCGCCGGACAACTCCAACGGACTGTGATGATACAGAGCTTCATCAATGCCGACCAAGGCGAGGCTTTCCCTTGCCTGTGCTTCCGCCTCTGCATCCGACATTCCAAGATTCTGGGGCGCATACATCGTATCCAGCAAAACAGTTTTTCCAAATAGTTGATTCTCCGGATATTGAAAGACAAGACCGACTGCCTTTCTTAAATTGGATATCGGATAGTTCTTGGCATAAACATTTTCCCCATTATAGAGCAAGGAGCCGGATGAAGCCTTCAGCAAGCCGTTCAAATGCTTGACGAATGTTGTTTTTCCCGAACCGGATACTCCAATCAGTCCAATAAAGTCACCGGGATGGATTTCAAAGGATACATCATCCAGAATCGTTCGCCGGTTCGATTGTCCGGAATAAGAAAAAGTAAGGTTTTTTCCAACTAGCATGGCGCGTTCTCCTCCTTTTTCTGTCGGATCATATCCATAAGTTCCTGATACAATACCGTCTCGCTCAAAACCGGTGTTGTGATGGCAAGACCTCTCTTTTTGAGTCGATTTCCCAATTCAACGATCTGCGGAAGATTCATTTTGACACGCTGCAGCATCGATTCATCGCTGAATATTTCCACAGGTTTACCGACACGGAGAATCTTCCCCTTCTCCATCAATACGATTTTATCTGCCTGTAGGACTTCATCCGTGTGATGCGTAATCAAAATGATCGTGATTCCGGCATCTCGATTTAATTCATGGATGATGCGGATGACCTCTTTTCTGGAGGTCGGATCAAGCATTGCAGTCGGCTCATCCAAGACGATACACTCCGGCGAGCTTGCAAGAGCACCGGCAATCGCAACACGTTGTTTTTCTCCACCCGATAAGCGATTGGGGGATGAGCGTCTCTTTTTTTCAAGACCGACTGCCCGCAGGCAGCGAGAAACAATCCTCTGAATCTCCGTGCTTGTCAAATTCTTATTTTCCGGTCCGAATGCAACATCTTCCTCAACACTTGTTCCGATGATCTGATTGTCAGGATTTTGGAACACCATGCCAACCTGATTTCGGATCGCCATAAGATTTTCCTTCACTGAGGTGTCCTTTCCATCAATCCACACGGTTCCGCTATTCGGAAGAAGAAGCATATTCAAATGCTTCGCTAGCGTGGATTTTCCACATCCGTTCGGGCCTAAAATTGCCCAAAACTGACCAGACGGAATATCAAGAGATATTCCGTCCAGAACAGTCAGATCATTCTTCGTTTTGTCATTTTCCCATACCGTATATCGATGGGTCACATTATCGATCTTAATCATTTGATATTAGGCTTCCTTTTTGAAGTTATCCAAAAATCTCATCGGCATAGCCTTGATCAGTGCAAATCCAATGATACATGTTCCAATCTTATCAATCAGATTAGATGCAACATTTCTCAGGAAGGAAGCCTGGAAAATGGTTTTTCCGCCCTCAACCAGTGATGCAACGAGGAGATCGGATACAGAGCCGTTCAGACCGCCGTAAATGTAGATACCAATCGGTGTTCCGATTGCCGGGCAGATAAAGGAAAGTGCAATACCGGTAATGATGGACGGAATCAGTCCCCATCCCCATTTCTTCGCAACCAGACCAACGATCAGACCAACCGCCATATTGACAAGGCAGAACGGAATGTCCGATACGCTGTAAATCAGACCGGTAATAATGTTGCTCAATGCTCCAACAATAATACCCGGAACCGGTCCCAAAATCGCTGCAGAAAGTACAGTACCCAATGTGTCAAGATACAGCGGAATTCCGAGTGCTGAGGTGATGATTCCCAGTACAATGTTCATTGCTACGCATACACCACAGAAGGCGGTTGCGTAAACCTTTACGTTCTTCATGATATTTCTCCTTATTTCAACTTTTTAGAGAAGAAGCTCATTTGCTTCCTCCATCGTAAGAATTGGAATGGATAAATTTGAATTGTGAAGCTCCTGCTCAAGTATTTCCATGAAAACACCGGGCTGATCTTCCATAAAAAGAGCACCCTGAAGCGCAGCAATATGTGCGGGATCTATACCAATCTCACCCTTCCAATCTCCACGACAGGTCGAATGATATCCGCAGCTCGGACTTCCCTCTACAGAAACGATACCCATAATCTGAAAGGATTCCGGATGAGCAGTATACTCCCCCAATTGCAAAATCAATGGATTTAGCATTTTTTTACACGCTTCACGATAGAACGGATGCATGAACTGATCCTTCACATGCCCCCAACGCTGCGAGCCATACAGAATAAATTCAGGACAAGGCAGTTGTATGATCTGAATTTGCTTTGCTATGATTCTTTGAAGCAAAGTATCTCGACAAGCATACTCTTCCTGCAGTTCGTTTTCATCCATCTCCACCTTCGAAGCATGGTTTAGAATGCAATGTGATAATACAAGTAATTTCTTCACGGTTCAAATTCACCCCTCGTTATTATATCATTTATAAAATTCATTGTAAAATTTAATTCATTTATTTGTATTCCCTATAACCGCAATAGGATTTTCCAACAAATCATCATAATACTATTTCTTTTAAATTAATTGCTGGAAACCTTCTGTTTGGCGAACAGTTTTCTATATGTTGACAGCATGAACCCGCAACTGTGCTTGAAGGCAATAGAAAAGGCCCCAATTATAGGTAATCCCTCTCAATCAGAGCCTTCGGCAGAACAGCCTAGCACAGCTGCCCCTGCTGTAAACATATTTATTTATCTAATGCAATCCACCCCTACTATTTTTCTAATTCAGTTGGAACTAGCATAAATATTGTGACTGGTCACTTATCCAATATTACTAGTATGGGTTCTATCAACTTCACATAAAAATAACTGTGGAAAATCCAAAGCCTTTCCACAGTTTTGTGCTTAGAACCGAACCTCCTGGATCAACTATCAATCTCATGAAGCCTTGTACTGATATTTCATTTAGATGTCTACTTCAAACTGTACCGTTTGGAGAAAAAGGACTCTATCGAAAAGGAGACAGGACTTACTTTTGATTGGCAGGAGCTTCCTGAGAAAAAGGCCAGTCGTATTGTGGTTTACAACCCGGCTGACTTTGAGGATCATTCAAAATGGCCGGCACAGTTCGATTGGATTATTGATTCATTACTGAAGATGAAGAAAGCCTTTAAAAAGCATTTATAATATGTCCGTTTTTATGGACAGTTATTTTGATAGGATCTCGACTGTGATACCTTTAATTCTGCTAGCAGCCAAAGTGGTCACCTCCTTGAAATAGCAAAAGAAAAGCATCTATACATTCTCTGCATAGATGCTTTTAGACTTTCAAACTATGTTCTTATAACTACACACTATAAACAAGATTTATAAAACATAATCTGCACAATTCATTATCTTTTGAATTTATATATTGCTTAGGTAAAAGCTTTTCCTATAGGTACCTGTTTAGAAGGCTGAAAGTATCATCTGTTCTTGACCATTTACAAACCCAAATCCATCAAAAATAAACACGATAAAAATCTTTTATTAGCATACGTCCAAATAAACATTTTCACCTTCTTTGTCAAGAATTTTTATTAGTAGGACACCAATCATTGAACTATTTATATTTACACTTTCCAAGTGTAGTCCCTGCAATGGCATTTACCACATTCCGTACATACATAGCCCCCGCAATCTGCACAGCGTTTTGTAAACATAGTCATAATTTTAGATTTACAATTCCAACAGAATACATAAGTAGGGGATAAACTCTTCTCTTCATCAGTAAGGTTGTTCAATTTATACCGTATATAACTTACTAATTCAGCATTTTCAAACTGAGGACAAGTCAAAGTAAATTGTCTAGAGGTTCTATAATTTGGATCATCCGGAATAGGCTTTTTAACCCAAACAGTAAACTCATAATGGTCAATCTTTGTCCCCTTCAATTTTTTAACATCTGCAATTTCAGTATAATCTATTTCATCGATTTCAAAGTGCCTAAAATCGTCGCTTAATACATCAGTGATAATAGGCTTTATAATGCAAAGTCTAGTCCTATATGCCAATATTTTCCACGGCAACGTACAATTTTGGCATACTCCACTCTCCGCATAAAATATTTTGTCTGGATGCTCAGCATTTTTTTTGATATAAGCTTGCGTAAAATCTTCCTCGGCTTTTTTGAAATCCTCAATTTCCGCCATAATTTGTTGGCCTTTTTTATATATAAGATGCTGTATTCTTTCTCGTTCTTTCTTTTCCTCCAATAAGTCTGTTCGTCCTGTTGTAAAAAGCATATGAATCTCCTCATCAATAGCAAATTAATAATTCTCTATTTTTAACAAAATCTGATTTTTGATATTGTTAAATATGAGAATTATAACATAAGATAATACCGATTTCATCTCTACATGGACCTCTCCCTCTATCACATCCCCGATTCTATTGTCTTCAAGTTCCATTCCACCCCCTGCAGTTTTAGCTTCTCAAAGCCCTCTCTCATTCCCGCAAGAGTGTTATTTTTGTGTTATTTTTTTACCTCGCCTACCCGCAAAGCCTTGCTATTTCTGCATTTCTAGAAGAATCGGCACAATCTGCCGTGGCAAACAAATAAAACACGAATGGGTTTCACTTCTCCTCCTATCTCGCTATCAGCACGATGGACATGCCAGTTATTGCGGCATCCCGGTTCAAAGGTTACATTAAACACGCCCACCTGCTTTAAGGATACAGGTGCAAGATAAGACTGTCCCACAAAATATTTTGCATATGTATCATTTGGTGCACCAATTGGGAATACCATTTCCTTTGCATGTGCTCTCATTGCTCTCTATATTTTCCGGCTCTGATGCAAAAGTCTTAAAACATTGCTCAGCGCCCTTTAATTTTGAATACTCCGTAAAAAGCATTTTCGCCTTCTCATAATCATTACATTCTCTTATTTCAAACAGTATTATCCCAACTTTCCTAATAGTTTAATAAACTCAGCAGGCTTTAACACTTTACCCATTGAAACAACCTTCTCATTCACAACAATTGCAGGCATGCTCATTACACCATATGACATTACCTTTTCCATATCTGTGATGTATTCAACCTCTACGGTAAGTCCAAGCTCTTCTACTGCTTTTTTTGCATTTTCAAACTGCTCATGGCAACTCTTGCATCCTGCTCCAAGAACCTTGATCCCGCGGATTCCATTTACTTCATCGCTACAGCAGGTAGTTGTCTCCTGATTTCCACCAACACAGCAACATGAAGACCCTGTTTTAATCTCTTCTACTGGTGCTGAACCACAACAGCATCCGTTCTTTTCTTCCTTTTCCATTCTTTTTCCCAAATTAAATATACCCATTTCTGTAATCTCCTTTTCTTTTATACAAGCATGAATTGAATCGCATTGAAGAAATATCCTACAATAATAATTCCAATGGTGCATATTACAATAAACACGCCAAGCAAGTTATTTTTTATAGCTTTTTTTAACATTATCATGGAAGGCAGGCTAAGTGTTGTGACTCCCATCAAGAATGATAAAACAACTCCAAGTTTTGCACCCTTTGCCAGTAATGCCTCGGCAATAGGAATGCATCCGAAAATATCAGCATACATAGGTACGCCAACTATTGTTGCAGTAATAACACCAAAGGGATTTCCCGTACCGAGGAACCTTATAATGATATCCTCTGGAATCCAGTTATGAATAAAAGCGCCAATTCCAACACCAACCAGGATATATGGGAACACTTTCTTTAAAGTCTCTGCAACCTGATCCCCGGCATATTTTAATCTGTCTTTGGTTGTTAGTTTTTCTAGTGGCAGATTGATAGCCTTTGCATTTTGGATAAATTCCTCTACTTGGTTCTCCATATGAAGTTTTTCAATCAGGGTACCGCCTACAACAGCTATCACAAGACCTAAAACTACATAAACAACTGCCACCTTTGTTCCAAATATACTCATTAAAAGAACTAATGACCCCAAATCTACCATAGGTGATGAAATCAGGAAACTGAATGTTACACCAAGTGGAAGACCAGCACTTGTGAATCCAATAAAGAGTGGTATTGATGAACAAGAACAAAACGGCGTTACAGTTCCAAGTAATGCTGCTATCAAGTTAGCACCAAGACCATGAAATCTTCCCAATATCTGCTTTGTTCTTTCCGGTGGGAAGAAACTCTGTATATAGCTGATAATAAAAATTAATATACAAAGCAATACTACTATCTTGATTACATCATAAATAAAAAATTGTATAGTTCCGCCAACTTTTTCGGCCACATCAAGCCCTGTCAAAGACAGCAGTTTCCCTATCAAGTCCTTTAACCATTTCATCCCAAGAATCTGTTCTTGGATAAATTCCCAAATCATATCTCAACACCTTTCTTATATCAACATTCATCTATATATTGGTTTGATTTTTTGCCGATCTATTTCAATCGGCAATTAACTACTCGTTGCAACAACAAGATACTTCTTTATTCTTTCCTTTGTAGCAGGTAATAGATGCTATGTATTCCTTATACTCTGTAAAACGCTCACAGCTGATAGAATAATGTTGCCATTTACCATCTTTTCTTGAGCTTACCAGACCGCAATCACCTAGCACTTTCATATGATGTGATAATGTTGGCTGTGTTACCTTCAATTCTTCAAGAAGCTCACACCCACATTTTTCACCTGTTGTAAGCATCTCTATAATTCTAAGTCTGTTAGCATCAGACATAGCCTTACATATATTAGCTATTTCTTCTCTTGTCATATAACACCTCACATAGATAATCATCTATTTATATGTATCCTATATAATATATAGATGTTTGTCAATATGTTCTTTTGTTAAGAAAACTGGAATCTAACCAAATAACTTATCCAACAACATCATCTGTATCTATTGGATATCACTTAAGAATAACCCACTTTCCTACTTTATTTGCTACTCTTTTTGCTACTGTTTTGTTACATATTCCGTTCTATAAAGAACAATAAAAAGCCACCCTATCACACTAAGTATTTAGCCGATAAGATGACCTTATTCATATTTCCGGGATGGTCCATACCATTTTATTTTTCATTTTCAATTCTCCACTCATTTGTTCATAAACTCAGAATCTGGTTATTCATCTCTTGGTTTCAATTTTTTTTGCATAACCACAACAATTCCCTGCCCATTGTCCGTCTCTATTCCGGTTGGTATGAATCCATTTTTCTCCCAAAAAGCCCTGCTTTGATCATTTCCTTTCATATATCCCAGTCGCACATATTCAAATCCGGCTTCCAACAATTTTCTAAGCAATTCGTTAATAATTCTACTTCCTTCGCCCTTTCCCTGATACTTCTCATTCATCATAAAAAACCCAATAAAGGCAGTCTTCTCGTTTGGATAGGCAGTAATTAAATCGACTATTGCCACAAGTTCACCCTCTGTAGAGTCAAAACTTGTCCGAGCGAAATAACCAAAGAAATATTTATCCTCCGCAGTTTTCTCAGGGGGCAAGGCTGCCAAATCATCCATAAACCCTTGAACACATGGAGCTGGCGGACAGTACAAATAGTACTGTGGATTTCCATTCTCTACCTTCAGCACAGTTTGGGCATCATCCAGAGTTAATAGTCTCACTCTATAGTCTTGTGAAAATGTTTCTATATGTAACATAATCATTTCCCCTAAATCTATTAATCAGAATTTTTAGATAGTAATCTCTATCTGATTTCCTTCAATTCCTACAATACAGCTCTCGTAATACCCGTCTCCGGTTGTTCGCGGTCCGCTGATTACATCATATCCATCAGCCTTTAGAAGCTCTGTCAGTTCATCCACTTTTTCCTTTGAACCTACAGAAAAAGCAATATGAATATATCCCGTTCTGGAGGTATCCTTTTCTAAATCCTTCATATCGGGTCTTGTCATTATTTCAAGACGGGCACCATCCGAAAAGGTTAGGAAGTATGATTTAAAATCGGTAGTTGTGTTGTGGTATCCGTCATTTGCCCTGGCACCAAAATACTCGACAAAGAAATCCCTTGTCTTTTCAAGCTCCTTTACATACATGGCTATATGCTCTATTCTCATCAATCAATCCCCCTTAATCAAACCGATTACCACTTCAACAATCTACCCCAATTATGTCATATTCAGACAATAATAAAAAGGTCCCTCTTATATTCAAAGAGAGACCTTTCTGAAATTAATAGCTTCTAGCAATTTGTTTTCAAGGTTTTCGAATACCTATATTCACCTAACTCCTGGATTAACTTTCTCCTATTAAAGGCTTCCACCACAATGTCCTTTACAGGATCCATTTCCAGACATATGGCAACCTATACACTTATTACCGCGTTTTTTCTCTTTCCAGATATAGTAGCTAGCGGAGCCAACCACCAGTACCAGAACAACCAAAATGATAATGTTATCCATATTTTGCCCTCCTTTAGTTTTTATGCCTTTTCTAACTTGTAATCTGTATCAATCTGTCTGTTGGCCTTCACGATAAGACCAGTAATAACTACGGCAAAAACAATAACTGCAATTAAACCGCCTAAAAATCCTGCTCCAAGACTTCCAGTTGTGATAAGCGTTCCAATCTGGTATACAAGGAATCCAACTGTAAAGCCTGTAGCTAACTGAAGGCATATAGCTCCGAGGAGCCACTTGCCACTCTTAAGCTCTGAGTTCAGTGCTCCGATTGCTGCGAAGCATGGTGGTGTGTAGAGGTTAAACATAAGGTATGCAAGGGCTGCGACCTTGGTGAGGCCCATTACCATGGCAACCTCATTACCTCCTGACACAAGCGCTAACTCCTCAGTGTCGATGAAGTTGGTAACTGCATAGCAAACTGCTAGTGTTCCTACTACATTCTCTTTCGCGATGAAGCCTGTAATAGCTGCGGCAGCCAACTGCCATGCAGCAAAACCAACTATCGGCACTAGAAGATACGCAAAGGGAGAAGCAATCATAGCAAGTATGGAGGTGTTCTCCATTCCCTCTTCAACTACATTGAAATGTGTATCGAAGGACTGCATGATTTGCACTGCTGTATTACAAACAAGTATTATTGTACCAGCCTTGATAATATATGCCTTGCCTCGCTCAAGCATGGAGCCTGTTGCGAATTTAAGGCTTGGAACTTTGTATTCAGGAAGCTCGATAATGAAGAAGGACTTCCTGTATTTCATACCATTAACTGCCTTTACAAGCAGGGCTCCGAGAAGAATAAGTATGATTCCCACAAAGTACATTAATGGTCCAACCCACGCTGCATCTGAGAAGAAGGCACCGGCAAAAAGTGCAATTACAGGAAGCTTGGCTCCACATGGCATGTAGGTTGCAAGCATAGCTGATGTTCTTCTCTCTCTCTCGTTTCTGATGGTGCGGCAGGCCATGATAGCCGGGATACCGCATCCAGTTCCAATAACCATAGGAATAACTGTTTTGCCTGAAAGACCTACTCTCTTAAATATTGGATCAAGCACAACTGTCGCACGTGACATGTAGCCACAGTCCTCAAGTAAGGCAATCAGGAAATACATAACCATTACAAGTGGAAGGAAACCAACTACGGCGCCTACACCACCGATAATACCGTCTACTAAAAGGGCGTAAAGGAGAGGATTGGCATCTGCCATTTTGTCTCCAACCCATGCCTGGAAGGTCTCAATCCATCCAACTAACCAGTCAGCAATCCAGGTTCCCAGAGTAGACTGGGAAATATAGAATACAAGGAACATTATTCCGGCAAAAATAATAAGTCCGGATACTGGGTGAGTTAATACTGCATCGATCTTGTCACCCACATTCTTCTCCTTGGTGAGGACCTTTCTGGTCTCAACCTCCTTTACGATTTCGTTTACGAAATCGAATCGCTTTCTATCAGCCTTCTCAACTTCTTCCTTGTCACCAAGATTAATGTCTCCCTGACTGTAAGGTGCCTTCTGTTCACTGCCATAAACTGCCACAGCCTTGGCAATAACATCCTTAAGGCCCTCGGATGATGTTGAGATGGTTTCTATTACAGGGCATCCGAGCTTTTCAGATAAATTATCCACCTTAATCTCAGTTCCCTTCTTTTCATTTATATCGCTCTTGTTAAGAGCCACTACAACTGGTATTCCAAGCTCAAGGAGCTGTGTAGTAAAGAACAAACTTCTGCTTAAGTTTGTAGCATCTACGATGTTGATAATTACATCTGGATGCTCATTCTTCACATAGCTGCTTGTGATACTCTCCTCGGAAGTAAACGGTGACATTGAATATGCTCCAGGAAGATCTACGGCGATTACATTCTTGTCTCCATCATAGTAAGCCTTCTTTATGGAACTTTCCTTTCTGTCAACTGTTACTCCTGCCCAGTTTCCAATCTTTTCATTACGTCCGGTAAGTGCGTTATACATTGTGGTCTTACCGCTGTTAGGATTTCCTGTTAATGCAATCCTCATTTTTCTTCCTCCCATATCCTGCGTTTTCTTCTTTTTGCGAGTTAGTTTATACTAACTCAATGTCTTTAAAAAAAGAATCTTTCGATTCCTTTTTTAATTAGACTAAAATTGCTTTTGCCAGTTCTTCATCAATACTGTATCTGGCATCCTTTATTGAGAGAACGAGTCCTCCCCTTTTCTTAGAAACAGGAGTCACAGACTCTCCGCTGTAACAGCCAAGTGAAAAAAGAAAACTCTTTAATTCCTCGTCATCAGTGTCAATCGCTTTTACAATAATGTCTTCACCAAGTCTTGCTTCAGATAGATTCATATGCTTACTCCTTTCCTTCTAATGTTTTTCTAGACTAACTTGATTAGTCATCTCTAACCAAGCACTAGTTTAATACCTCTAACTCAGTTTGTCAATACTAATCATATTATTTTTAAAAAATTAGTTTGTTTTGTCAAACCAACAGTGCTATAGTAATTTTAAAAATGTAAGGCGGTGATACAAATGGGATACATTAAACATAAATCAGAAGAATCCATGGAGGATTATTTAGAGACTATTCTCATCCTGAAAAACAAAAAAGGAAAGGTCCGCTCCATAGATATAGTAAGCGAATTAGAGTATACCAAGGCCAGCGTCAGCATTGCCATGAAGGGACTTAGGGAGAAGAAACTGATTGAGATGGATGAAGTTGGTTATATCACCCTGACAGAGGAAGGTCTTAAGATTGCCGAAAGAGTTCTTGAACGCCACACCCTTTTGTCTGACTGGTTAATTCACCTTGGAGTAAGCGAAGATGTTGCCATGGCAGATGCCTGCAGGATTGAGCATGATCTAAGCGAGGAAACCTTCAATGCATTAAAGAAACATTGTCTTAAATAAAAGAATATAGAGTGAGACTATTAAGTTCTTATTTTATTGCACTTATCATCACTCTATATTCTGCAAACCCCTTTTCGTTTTTCATATATCATTTTCAATAGAAAAGGCCTAATCTTTCGATTAGGCCTTAATCCATATACTCTTAATCAGCTTTAATAATTCTCGCTCTTAACCTCGAAGTAAGCCTGTGGATGATTGCATACTGGGCAAAGCTCTGGAGCCTCGAGGCCAACTACCACATGGCCACAGTTACGACACTCCCACATGGTTACGCCGCTCTTCTTGAATACTTCCATAGCCTCCACATTCTTAAGAAGGGCACGGTAACGCTCCTCATGCATCTTTTCAATGGCTGCCACTCCTCTAAACTGGGCTGCAAGCTCTGGGAATCCCTCTTCCTCAGCATCCTTAGCCATTCTCTCATACATGTCTGTCCACTCGGCATTCTCACCCTCTGCTGCATGAAGAAGGTTAGCAGGTGTGTCGCCCAACTCGCCTAAAGCCTTAAACCAAAGCTTGGCATGCTCCTTCTCATTGTCTGCTGTGTGAAGGAAGAGAGCTGCAATCTGCTCATATCCAGCCTTCTTTGCAACTGAGGCAAAATAGGTGTACTTGTTCCTTGCCTGGGACTCGCCTGCAAAGGCCTCCCATAGATTCTTCTCTGTCTTGGTTCCTGCGTACTTGTTCATTATATTTCCTCCTATAGTTTCCGAAGAGCTACCTGTCATAATGCCATAACTCACATTTTAAATTTAGCACTTAAGGAGGAAAAAGTAAAAAAAAGAAGGTTGATTTCAACCTTCTTTCACATTGAACCATAAACTATAACTTTAATCTAATAGTACTGAGAGCCACACCCACAATCAAGACTAATGCCACTGTTATATCAACGCCATATGGTATTCCCACAAGAATCGAAATAATACTGTAAACAAGGAACAGAACTGCAGCTATACCAAAACGCTTTAAATGCATTTTGCCGTATTCCATTCTTCTCTCTTTGCTAACAGCTGCGGCCTGCTCATAGCTTACTCCGGTATACCAGTATACTCTGTCTGCCTTGTAAATAATGAGTGTAAGAACTACCACGCTAATAAACAAAAAATTGTCGACTATAGCTATCATATACTGGGTTTCCATTTCCGGAAGGAAACAGATTCCCACTGATAAAAGGCAAAAAATCACAAGCCAGATTGCGAATCCGCGATAAGACTTCTTAAGCTCCATATAATTCTCCTTTCTCTACCCGTGGTCTAAGCACTAACCTCCAAATGCCAATTCCCTGTAAATATAGTAACATAACTGCTCGTATTTTTCTACTACTGGCGAATTATGTAACCCTCCTCCTTGTTTCCATAGAGGTTTATCTTGTATGATCTCCCGAGTTCCTGAGAAATCTCAATAGAGCCAGAGGCCCTTAGGCTATTTCCATTCTGATCTGTCACAACCACATAGAGCGTAAAATTGCTGCCATCACCACCCACATAGTCTATGTCTTCCTTTATGATATCGAAGCTTTCAAGCTGCCCATTTGAAAGTGCAATGCCATTTGCGTTTTCCATATACTGGCTTCCCAGATTTTCGCCGTTCTCGTACTCAATGCCCATACCATATATTTCATCATCGATGAAATTGGCAACCTCAACAATAATCCTGTCTTCATCAGTCTTTGATGCAGGATTCTCTACTGTAATCTGGTCTAGCCCTGTGATTCTGACCATTTTCTCGGTAAGATTAATGTCTGTTCCGGCATCCTTAACATTGAAGCCAAGCATTTCACTGGCTTCCTCTGTGGTTATGCTTACAATTCGCTCCTGTCCATCCACACTAAACTTATAGTTAACCTTGGAGAGGTTTCCAATTTCAGCAAGCAGGGCACACCCGCAGGCCCTAAGCTTCTTTATAAGGCCTTCCTCCCTTGCTGCCGAGAAGGATGTGGTCATTTTTATTGTATACTCGTAGGGTTCCTCGTCGGTCTTCAACTCATTAGTGAAATTGCCTGTAAAGGAAGTCATATTGAGAGCTGTTACCACCTCTCCATTAGCTGGCATATCCCCCACATAGTCGTGATAGGTAAGATATAGTCTCGCAGCCATTGGGGATATAGCCTCACCCTCTGACCAGACAATTTTGCCTCCCAAAACTACCATGTTAATGTAGCCTTCTGCCTCGAAACTGTCCTCGAAGCTGCCATCGCCCTTAAGGAAATTGCTACCCTCAAAGTCCACATATATAACACCATTGTCTTCCTCAAAGGACACCTTCTTTACCTTGACATCACTTGAATTTCCCTTAACATGGACAGTCTGTCCGGTTACCTCGAAGTAACAGCTCACATAGTCAGGATTGATCTTCATAGTCACTGCGAACATATTGTAACAGAAGATAAGTGCAGCCAGGGCAAAAACAAAAACCCCAGTCATAATCAGACTCATTTTGTGCTTCTTTCTGGTCTTTTTTAGAAGGTCTATCTTAGTCTCTTCCTCCACATCTATCTCCACCTCGGGACTTCTCATGGAGTTAAGGCATTCCTTGCAACCCTCACACTCTGATACATGTTCCTCTATTTCCTTATTTGTAATCTCGCTTGTCAATTCATCAATATACAAGGGTAATAAGTCTTTGATAACCTCACATGGAATCTTATTATTCATCTCTACCTATTTCCTTTCTTAACTTTTCCTTGGCTCTGTAGAAGGTTACTCTGGCGAAATTTTCGCTTTTGCCTGTTATCTCTCCTATTTCCTTAAAAGACAGATTTCCAAATATTCTAAGATACATTACTTCTCTGTACGGATCCTCCAGCGAATGCAGGCTCTTCATTAGCTCTACCTTGTTAATGCTTGTAAGAGCGAGACTCTCAGCTGATTCAGTCTCACTATTAACGCTGTCAAGGTCTTCATTTACAGGATTTTTCCTGTAATACTCATAAAGAAGATTCTTGGCAATAGCACATAACCAGGTGGATATCTTACAGGAATTATCATACTTATCTATTCTTTTTAAAGCCTGATAAAAGGTTTCCTGGGTAAGGTCCTCTGCAATATCAGGATTGTTAGTCTTCGCTAGCAAAAACTTGTAAACGGTATTGCCGTTTTCCCGATACAGGTCTTCAAAACTCTGCAATGCTGGCACCTCCTTTCTGTCTTTCTATATATTAATGTCGAAAAATCCATTTTCGTTACAGGTTATTTTTAAAACTAAAGACATTTTACCATATATAGGTTCCCCATATAATTCTCGTTTTGCCCTGCTCTAGTAAAAAAGCAACCTAACCCTTCAGTTTATGCTTTTATGTTGCCTACGAAAGGCCTACTACCTATACCCCATCATAAAAAAGGCAACCTGGATTCAAACATTTGATTATCGGGTTGCCTTTCTCAGATTTCTGTCCCAAGCAATCTTGATAAAAGGCAACCTGTAAATAGAGAATAGATAAATGGGTTGCCCTTTAATCTATATTACCCTTATGTAATTCAAAAATATGGCAACCTGACAGCCAAAAAAACCACATTAGGTTGCTTTTCAAAAAATCCCCACCAAAACCACATCAAAAAAAGCAACCTAGCCGAGATAACCTCTCGGTTAGGTTGCCCTGATACATTCATACTCTATCTCTGCCTTAATGACAAAGGCAGTGTTAGTCCATTCTCCCTTAGTGTCTTCTCATCCCTAAACAATATGTCCGGGCTTCCGTCGAAGATTACTCTTCCCCCGTTAATGAGAACAACACGATTGCAGGTATCCCATATAAAATCAAGATCATGAGATGAGATAATCTTCATATGGTCAAAGCCATTAAGTATTTCTATTAACCTCTCCCTATTAATAGGGTCAAGGGCCACTGATGGTTCATCCATCATAATAATATCTGGTGTCATCGACAGTATAGTTGCTATGGAAGCAAGCTTCTTCTCGCCTCCGGATAACTGGTATATTGGCTTGTCCTTAAGATGCTCAATATGAGTTGCTGCGAGGGCCCCCGACACCCTCTTGGTAACTTCCTCCTCGGACAGTCCATAGTTCCTCGGCGCAAAGGCCACATCCTCATACACGTTAGGCATAAAGAGCTGATTATCGGAATCCTGGAACACATATCCTATCTTCTCTCTGACCTTAGACAGAGTCTTCTTATCCACCGGAATTTCCTCCACGCGAATAGATCCTTTTTCAGGTAAAAGTAATCCTACCATGAGCCTTAAAAGAGTAGACTTTCCGGCCCCGTTCATTCCAACTAAACCCACGGAGTCCCCCTCCATTAAATGAAGACTGAAGTCCTCATAGACAGGCTGATCCTTTCCGTAGGCAAAAGTTAAATTCTCAATATCAATATGAATGTGACTCATTGTCTCCTCCTATATAAACAAACCGCCAATTAGTTCCGCCACCGGCAGTAACCGTAAGACTAAAAAGATAAGGGCAAAAGAAAAGAAATACAGGTAGTCTCTCATGGCGGCCTTGTTGCAGCTTCCATAGTTAAACTCCTGCTTAAAGCCTCTCACAACCATACTCTCAAAGAGGCATTCAGCCCTGTCCATAGACCTTAAAAGGAGCTGTCCCGCAAAGGTCCCCCAGTGTTTCATGGCTATGCCATTTTGCCCTGGAGCCCTTAAGGAGTATGCTTCATTCATCTCCCTGGCTTCCCTTAATAAAACCGATATATATCTGCAGATTAACATAAACTCCGTGACAATAATCCTCGGTATATGCAGTAACCTCATGGCATAGCATAGGTGCTCTAGCCTGGTGGTTGCCATTAGAAGGTAGGCTGACAGCACTGTGTAGATTCCCTTTATCATCAGGGTAATCATGGAAATAAAGCCCTCGGAAAAGGTAATTCCGTAAATAGTCACCGCTGGAACCCTGTTAAATATGGGATTAAATACACCCATTATCATCACAAGGGGCAGGACAATCTTCAAGCGACGAAGGGCTTCCCTGAAGGAAAGCCCTGTAAGCTCGAACAATATGAAGGGATAGATTCCCATTAGTATTAACCCTGTAAGATCTGTGGTGGCAAAGGATACCACCGTAACCAGGTAAAACATGGTAATTAAGAGCTTGGCCAGAGGATGTATTCTGTTAATTAATCCATCTCTCCTGGACAGCTGGTCCATAGTTTCAAACTGTCTTACAGCACTGTCAAGATTCGCCATTACTAAGCCTCGTTTTTAACTCTAATATTTTTGATAAGCATTGCTATCAAAATCATAACTACAGCCACAATCAGGCAGCCAAGGATGCCTGAAACCGATGTTCCAGCTGCCGCATCACTACCCTTAAAAGCATAATCGGGAAGGAAAGCTGTCTTGTCAACAATTCCAGCAAAGAAGCTGTGTACAGCATCTGTATTCTCAAGTTCTGCTGTTCCTGCCACCTTCTCCATAGACCACTCAAGTCCATCTGGGAAGCTTGAGGCAAAAAGTGATAAGGCACCGCCAATCAAGGCTGTAAGTCCTGCAAGAATTGCCAGAATCCACTTAAAGGAAAGACCTTCCTTACTCTCTTCCTGATTCACTCCCCATAGGAGGTTAGGTCTTGCCTCATAGATAAATACAAGTACTGCGGCGGTAATTAATCCCTCAACAAATCCAATTGCAAGGTGTATTGGCTGCATGGTAGCAACAAACACTGAGAATGGGAGCTCTGTGATACCTGAGATGCTGGTCTCAATAACTACAGAGAAGGCTCCGAGCTGAAGGGTTAACATGGAGCCAAGAATTGAAGCTCCTACTATTTTGCCTCTGCTAAGACCATTCTTCATCATTGGCTTCCAGATAAGAAGGGCTCCAATAAAGCAGCCGTAGAAGGCCATGTTCCATACATTACATCCCAGGGCTAAGAGTCCTCCGTCTGCAAAGAATAAACACTGTACCAGCAGTATTCCAATCATTGTAAGGAAGGCTGCGTAAGGTCCTAATATAGCGGACAAAAGCATGCCTCCACAGAGATGTCCTGATGATCCTGTACCTGGTATTGTGAAGTTAATCATCTGAGTTGCGAAGACGAAGGCTCCCATCACTCCCATCACAGGGATTTTCTTAAGCTCGTCCTCTTTGTTTAAATTCTTAATTGATACTCCGGCTGCACCACCGGATGCAAGATACATGGTACCGGCTACTGCTGGTGCCACGAGTGCGTCTGCCATATGCATTTTTTCTTTCTCCTTCTTTCATAGACAGTGTGCCTTAAGGCAAAAAAATAACATAGCCCTCTACTTCTGTAGAATAACTATGCCTTCATGAACACTATCAATACTCTTTATTATTTATAAAATCGGGAGATCTTCTTGATCCTAATCGCAGGTTCCTCCTTGCGACTAGTCCATAATAACATATAAATTCCTTCCTTGCCAGTTTTATCGACACTTAATCAAAAAAATCCCGGGATTTCTCCCGGGACTTCTATTGTTATTTCATAAGGTCTTCAGCCAGTCTCACCGCATCCTCAATGTATGATGAAAGGCTTCCCTTATCTCCAAGTCCTGCAATTAAATTATCGCACTTATTAATTGGAATAAGGATTCGCTTTCCCGTGCACTGACCTACGGCCTTAGCCATATCTGGTGTAATCTCTCCATAGAGAGAATCTGTAATGCAGATACCTACCGGTCCGATAATAATGTCAGCAGTTCTTGCTGCAACAATCACTGCATTCTCACCAGTCGCTGCAATATCTGCTCCAGCCTTTAACATGGCTGTAGTGGCTATGGAGTTAGTTCCAACGGCAGTTATTTCTGCCTTTATACCTTTTGCCTTGAGAGAAGAAATGACCTGCTTGCCTATTCCTCCGCCCTGGGCGTCAATTACTAATATCTTCATGAAAACCCCTACTTGGAAACCTTAAGTGTATACTTACCAACTGCCTTGTTGCTTGAGCAAATCTTTACAGAAATCTTGGCACCCTTGCTAAGCTTAACTGATGCTGATACAGACTTTCCATAAGCAGCAGTAAATTCCTTAACCTTCTTGCTTCCGCTGTAAACCTTAACTGTAATGGTGTTATTTACATCAACGTTCTTTACAGAGAACTTGTACTTGGTTGTTGCACTTGCCTTAAAGGAATACCAGTCAATATCGTCCTTGGTATACTTTGTTAAATATGAAGTGTACTTCTTTCCAACGGAGATAGCCTTGGCTGTGGACTTGGTGTCTCCCTCTTCCTTAGTTGCTGTTAAACTAAACTTGTATTCACCAGAATTGATTGTGCTGGTCTTAAATACGATAAAGTAGGTTGAATTCTTATCGAGCTTGAAGTCATCTGTGGACTCTGTTCCAGCCCCTCTGCTGTAATCATAGACTAAAGCTCCATCCTCATCAATAATCTGGTAGTTGATTCCCTTGGACATAAGAGAGTCTGAAACTGAAATGTTCTTAAGTGTCAATGAATACTTAGCTGCATAGTTTGGTGTTAAAAACTCATATACATCAACGTCTGAGGAAGTTCTTAAGCTCTCTTTATATTCCTCTCCAAATTTAATGTCATTGGCTTTGAGTAATGTGTCTCCTGCATCTGCCTCAGGTGTTACTGTGAGGTAGAAGGTTCCAGTGGAGGTACCCAATGTATATGCCTGAAGGTAGGCAAGCTGATCAGGATTAAGCTTCACATAGAAATGAGTCTCCTGTCCGCATGCAGCCTGCATATTATCTACTGCAGCGCCATCCTCATCATAAATCTTAATCTGAACTCCCTTTGATGTTATATAATCTGCAACATCAATGTTCTTTACACAAATATCATAGTAAGCGGAGTAGCTTACGGTCTGGAACTTGTACACTGGGTTAGTTCCGTTAGTAGCAATGTTACCCTCAACCTTGTTGGATAATAAAATGGCCATGGCGCCAGTCTTGTCGAGAGTGGACTCGCTGGCATTTGCATATGCAGGTATTAAGGTAATTACCATAGCTACTGCAAGCAATAAACCTAATAATCTTTTAGTTAAATTCTTCATATACGCTCCTTATCTCCCTGATACGGGTAAAAATAATAATGTTAATTATATCACACTTGCCCCTGCAGGGTATAGACAAGCTACACATTTCTTTTTCTTCTCTTTTCCCGTCTTTAAAAGGCAAAAACCCCCTCAGATTTCTCCAAAGGGGGCATGCATTATTTCTAGATTGCGTATTTCTTAAGTAACATATCAAGGGCCTCTCGTAAAAGGATAGCCTCTCCAATTCCCTCACGCTTACTTAGCTTGGTCAGGTTCTTAAGCTGGTCCTGTGTATAGTGTGAGGTCTTAGGCACCATCTTCTCCTCCTTGGCAAGGGCCACTCGGTTTCTGCCTGCAACCTTGGCTCTATATAGTGCGGAATCAGCCTTTCTGGTAAGCTCCTGTGGTCTGGCAGCGTCATCGAAGGCTGTAGCGATACCCATGGAAATTGTCTGGGCCACTCCGTCTGGTGTCTTCACATCGTAGGATGCTCTCACGTCATTCATAAGAAGGAAGACATCCTCCTTCTCAAGTTCTCCCTTAAAGATAATTCCGAACTCATCTCCCGCAATTCTGAAGACCTCTCCGGATGCAGGAACATTCTTTACAAGATGCTTTCCGATTCCAATTAGAACATTGTCTCCAACCTCTCGTCCGAAGGACTCATTAACCTGGAAGAAGTCATCCGCATCTAACATTACAATAATAATATTATCTCCGGATTCTGCCCCCTCCGCAGTCATATAATCCTCAAGTCTCTCCTCGAATTCCTTAAGTCCTGGCAGCTTTAATGCCTCATCTACTGGATTCTTCTTTTCTCCCATTACTCATGCCTCTCTTTCTTATGTTTGTTATCGATATTATTTCCGACATAATATCTATCAACTAGTACATATAATATCATATAAATATTATTTGTAAAGTATTATTTCACAAATAATACCATTAAATATCTGAAAGTATTATTCCCAGGATAATATCCACCATACAGGCAAAATAAAACCCGGAAGCATTTTGCCTCCGGGCTAATATTATCTGTCCCACTTGTCGCAGAGGGCATTTATCTGGTCCCTGAACTTGGCCAGGTCCTTGTTGGTGCCACCCTTGTTATGGGAAATAACCGTCATCAGTCTCTGTCCTGCTGCCTGCAGTCTCTCATATACGTCGCGGGCTCTCAAGCTGCCTGCTGACATATGAGTCTTAGGCTTCACTCTCACTGGCTCAGCAACATAGGCGAAGCACTCCTCATCCATATTGTAGACGGAGCCGGAATATGGTGCCACTGCAGGAATTCCCTCAGCCTTAAGGCTCTCTGCAAAGGACATGGTGCAGGAATCCTCACCATGAACCACGAAAACCTGCTTAGGTGCAGGGCTAAAGGCTTTGGCGAAGGTTAACAGGCCATTTTTGTCTGCATGGCCACTGATGCCTGCCATGGTTTCAATGTGGGCTCTAACCTCAATCTCTTCTCCAAAGAGGGTTACGTCCTTCTCCCCTTCAACCAGTGCACGTCCCAGGGTTCCTATGGCCTGGTAGCCAACGAAGAGCACTGTGCACTCAGCTCTCCAGAGGTTGTGCTTAAGGTGATGTCTGATACGTCCAGCCTCGCACATACCTGAGGCGGATATAATAACCTTAGGGTTAGGATCAAAGTTTATCGCACGGGAGTCATCGGAGCTGATAGCCCTCTTTAAGTTGGGGAAGGTAATTGGGTTAATTCCCTTCTTAACTAAGGCCATTGCCTCCTCGTCGAAGCAGTCCTCCTCGTGATTCTGGAAGATGGTTGTAGCCTCAAGGGCAAGGGGACTGTCCACATATACCGGGAAGTTGTCGTGACCCTTGATTAAGCCCTGATCCTTAATCTGCCTGATAAAATAGAGCATCTCCTGGGTACGTCCCACGGCAAAAGCCGGGATTACCACATTTCCACCCCTGTCGAAGGTCTCCTGAATCACCTTGGTGAGCTTACCAATATAATCTGGTCTCTCACCATGACTTCTGTCGCCGTAGGTGGATTCCATAACAACATAATCAGCACTCTCAGTGTATTTAGGGTCCCTTATGATTGGCTGGTTAATATTTCCAATATCGCCGGAGAATACAATACATCTCTTTGGGTAGGATTCCTCCTCCACCCATATCTCAACGGATGCGGAGCCAAGTAAGTGTCCCACATCTGTAAATCTAATACTTAAGCCTTTCGAAAGCTCATAAACCTCACCGTACTCATGGGCCTCAAAGTGTTCTAAAACTCCTTCTACATCAGCCACCTCGTACAGTGGTGTATACATTTCTCCACCAGATCTCTTGGCCTTACGGTTTCTCCACTCAGCCTCGAATTCCTGAATATGGGCGGAATCCTTAAGCATAATTCGACATAGATCACAGGTGGCTCTGGTGGCTAATACCTGTCCTCTGAAGCCGTTTACATAAAGCTTTGGAATCATGCCTGAATGATCAATATGGGCATGAGTCAGAATGACATAGTCTATGTCAGATGGCGGAATTGGAAGCTCAGCATTCTCAAACACATCGTTACCCTGCTCCATTCCATAGTCCACAAGAATCCTTTTGCCTGCTGCTTCTAGGAAATGACAACTGCCTGTAACCTCATGATCCGCTCCAATGAAAGTTAATTGCATATTACTCCCCCTCTATTTATAAGACCTCGTTCATTGCTCCTGTTCTGTAGCCCTTTAAGTCAAGGGATACATAGGTGAAGCCATAGGATTTAAACTCCTCGTAAACCTTCTTTCTAAGCTCCTCATCCATGAATCTTCCTATATCCTCAGGAAGCACCTCTATGCGGGCCATATCACCATGGTTGCGTACTCTAAACTGCCTAAAGCCCATGCCAATCAGGAAGCACTCAGCCTTGTCAACCCTTTCAAGGCCTTCCTTGGTGAGCAGATTTCCATAGGCAAAACGGCTAGCCAGACATGCGAAGCTGGGCTTATGCCAGGTTGGAAGAGAGAGCTCCTTTGATAAATCCCTGATATCCTGCTTGGTTAAGCCAGCCTCCCTTAAAGGACTCTTAATCTTAAGTTCTGCTATGGCCTTCATTCCAGGTCTATAGTCGCCCTCGTCATCAAGATTTGATCCCTCGCATACTTCATTAAAGCCTAAGTCTTTTGCCTTATCCTTCATAGCTGAGAAGAGGGCGTGTTTACAAATGTAACATCTGTTAGCAGGATTCTCCTTAACCCCCTCCACAGACAAAATGTCCTCTCTCTGAAGCTCATGTCTAATTCCATTTTCCTTACAGAAGGCCACTGCCTCCTCAGCCTCTCTCTCTGGCACGAAAACGCTGGCAATGGTTACCGCCATACACTTATCACCAAGAACATCATGGGCAACTCTTAAAAGGAAGGTGGAATCAACACCTGAGCTATAGGCCACTATCACCGAGCCGTAGCCTGCTAATACTTCCTTTAACTTATCGTATTTAACCTGTAAATCTAAACTAATCATTCTGTATTCCTATCTGAAATAATAATTAAATCCCTTTACGAGACCTTTGGCAATGTTTCTCAAGGTCTTCTCACTGTGGCTTGATTTCCTGTCACCTATTTCCATGTCAATTGATGGAATTGTAGAATATGAAGTCTGGGTAAGATCCATGGCCATTTTGCCATTGCCATGAATCTTGACATCCTTCTTCTTAAGTCCCTTAAGCATGGCGTCGCCAAGAGCGTGATGCTCCTTGTAATGCTCCTTCACCGGGCTCATATTTCTATAGGATGAAACATTTGGCACTGTCAGGTAGAAGGCACCCTTGTCGGTCTTGGTTGAATCATAGTGAAGAGCGATGTGACAGTCTGCATTGTTGTTGGCCAAAACAGTTCTCGCTATATTATCAAGCTGGGCATCCTTTGTCTCCCTAATCATAAGGACATTGTATCCTGCCGCAAGGAGCTGTTCCTTAAGCTCTATGGCAAGGTCCTTATTCACTGTGGCCTCCTTAGTGCCATCAAGGAAGGTGGTGCCGCCTGAGCAGGCTATGCTGGTGGTATTTCCAGCCTTGTTGGTGCCGCTTGTGACTATTGCAGATCCGTCAGGATGACTCTTAGTTCTCTTAGACTCTCCGCCTTTGCATCCATGTCCCGCATTAACGCATACCGTAATACCCTTTGCTATAGAAGAATCCGCATAGTAGAGTGTTACCGGATCAGAGTGAATCTTTGACCTCTTGGCGTAGGTCCAGGAGGTATTGTAGGTAACTATTTTGCAGACAGGGCTGTACTCTGAATAATATATTTCGTCACCCTCAATAAGATAGGACCTCATTCTGATATACCAGTCGGAGCCCTCCTTCATCTCAAGGCTTCTCTTAACTGTGGTGGCCTTGTAGACCCTTGACTTCTTAGCCTTGCTAAAGTCCTCGTTTTTACTGTACTCAATATAGTAGCCAGTTACTCCTTCCACCTTGTCCCACTTAAGGCTAACCTTTCCGTCCCTTGAGACACAGTAGCTTATCACTGGCTTCTCCACAGCTCTTGTGGAGATCAGGATAATCTCATCTTCGCCTTCCTCAGCCATAGCCCTTAAGGGCAAAATGACCATTGACAGTATTACGGCCAAGGACAGCATTGCCGCAAGCTGCCTGTGAAGTCTATTCTGCTTCATACTCCATATCCTCCGTAACCTCTGTTTCGCTACCTGGAAACAGCTGATTCATAGTCGTCTCCATATAAAAAATCATGAAGGCAAGGGCTGCGACAATGGCGATTATCAGTAGTATTCTCTTTTTACCTGACATAGTTTTAAAGTCCATGTTTCTTAAGTCCATATTTTCTCCTTTTAAAAAAAAGCTTGTTAATTTTGTATATTTCAAAAAATTTTCACATTTTCAGTTGTTTTTAATTGTTTCTATGCTATAATGCCCTTTGGATATTTGAAAAGGGAGCATTTTATGCAGAACAAAAAGATTTTAAATTCGGGAAACACGGATGTGCCCGAGGCTGAAATCTCCGCTGTCGCTGAAAAAAGTATACCACAAGTCGAAAAAAAATACTCACAGCTAAAAGAGAATTCAGAAAAGTACAGGATGTGGGCTCATAACGAGCGCCCTATCTTAAGCAACGTTCAGGTCTTACTAGTGGAAGATAACCCAGTACATGCCAGCCTTGCCGCAGAGCTATTAATTAAGAATGGCTACAAGGTAGACGTTGCAAAAAACGGCCATGAAGCCGTTTCAGCTATTGCCTCCTCAGAAACTGGCTTCTATCAGTTAGTACTGATGGATATAGCTATGCCAGATATGAATGGCTACGAGGCAACCAAAGCTATCAGAGCTCTCGAGCATCCAGATGCAGAGCTACTTCCAATAGTGGCCTTAAGCGCCAGCAATGAGCCAGATGACATAAGGAAGTCCATTGAATCCGGAATGAACGAGCACATTGGTAAACCCTTCAGTATCAAGCAGATTCAGGGCATTACCAGAAACTATCTAAGATAAAAAACTGGGAGGCTTAAGTCTCCCAGTTTTTTAATTCTCCTGATCAAGTTCTTTATTCCTAAAGTAAATTCCTATTCCTGTTCCAACCATTATTGTATTAATTACATATATTGTAATCACATACCATGGAACTGTAATATACCATGGATCCTCTGCCAGGGCTATGAGCACGAACTTGGATATAATTCCCACCAGGTATCCCACCTCAATAATAAAGAGAAATACCACGCTTGTGCCCTTTGCTGTTCTTGCAGTCCAGGCCTTATGGATATTAACCGGCCAGGAAAGGCCAAATAAAACCATCATTAATGTCTCTAAAATACTGGCGATATTCATCTTCGTCTCCTATATCAGTCCGTAGTGACTTAAGGCCTTTTCTATTCCGTCCTCCCAGACAGAGGCTGTCACATACTCTGCTATTTTCTTTACTTCGTCTTTTCCATTTCCCATAACAATTGCGTGACCTGCTGTTGTTAACATGGCAAGGTCATTAGCTGAATCTCCCACGGCGTAGGTGTCCTCGATTGGAACCTTTAAATAGTCTGCAAGAAATTCTATTCCTGTACCCTTACTATGTCCTAGGGGAACCAATTCAGCAATCCATGGCACATGGTGAATTCCCTCAACTATATCTCCGATTTCCTCCATGCATCTTGCATAGTCAGGAATCATTTTACTATAATCGTAGACCTCCCCATTAAGCTTGGCTTCGCTATGGACTGCCTCCTCAGACATGGATTCTATGGTCATTTTATTAACCACCATATCCCTTAAAATTTCAGGAATCCTTCTCTTTCTGTCCTTAAGCTCCCTGTCAAGGAAGTCTATATACCTGTCACCCACGAAATCCTCGGGATTATAATACTGAAACTCCGGGCCCTCGAATATCACTGACAGGTTATTATCTCTGAGGGTCCTGTAGCATTTTTCCACTTCTTCACCGGACATAAGGTGCTGGTATATCACCTCATTCTGGTACTCTATTCTGGTGCCGCAGCCTGATACTACTCCGTCCCAGCCTATATCCATAAGTTCCGGGGCAAAAACGTTGGCTCTGGATCTACCTGTGTTAATAAAGACCCTGTGGCCATTTTGCCGGGCTCTTCTTATGGCCTTAACTGCGGACTCCGGAATCTCTGGCTGGTGGGTCCACAGGGTGGCATCAACATCGAAAAACAGTAAACTCATATATACTCCCTTATTCGCTAATTATGTCTAAAAGGTTCCAAAGAGCCTGTAAGCCCGACTTCATGGAAGCCTTGTTAATCCACTCTTCTCTGGTATGCTGACCTGCTCCTAAATAGATACCGAAGCAGACTGCTGGCACACAGTTAGACAGGGTAATGTTACAGTCTGTCGAACCGGAATCAAGAGTTGGAATCACTCCTGTCTCGGCAAAAAGAAGATCTGAAACCTGCTTGTTTAACGCCTCCTGCTTCTCAGAATCCACATCTCCCTGACCTGGTCTGTGACCTAAAAGCTTTACCCTGATATCTGCGTTTAGTCTGTCCTCTCCCATATCTATAACGCGGGTTCTGGTCTCTCCCTCCTCTGGAAGTTCCATGCCTAATACAGAAGCGGTTCTCTCTTTCATTTTGCCTAGGGCATCCATGTTGTCAGCCCTGTACTCGTACATAAAATGAACTTCCTGGGCAATTGTATTGACCGAAGTTCCTCCGGTTATGGTTCCCACGTTCTTGGTTGCCTTGCCTGGAAGGTCATCTGTAGCAATGTCATAAAGCTTGCAAATATATTCTGATGCCACACGGATGGCATTCTCATTTCCGTAATTGTTGTAGGAATGTCCGCCCTTGGTGGTGACGGTAACCTCATATCTGTCAGAGCCCACTGCACGGTTTACAATATGATCTGTTGAGCCGTCGAAGGCATAGTGACACTTTAATCTGCCCGCATATCTCTTATAGACCGCCTTCATTCCCTTTAGGTTGCCAAGTCCCTCCTCACAGGTATCAAAGACAAAGGCAACAGGAGCCTTTATGGCAGGACGTGAGAAGAGATAATAAAGCATGGCGGATGCATTTGCTGTGTCATCTCCAACACCTGGAGCGTAGAGATTCTCCTCGTCCTCCCTCACAATAATCTCCTCAGTATCCGGGAAGACTGTGTCTGTATGGGCTGTGCAGAGAATAATATCCTTAGTCTCTGGTCTTATATTGAACTCAACAATAACATTTAATGCATCATCAATTATTGCTCTGTAACCGCATCCCTCAAGGACATCCACAAGGAAGCTTACTCTCTTCTCCTCATGATGAGATGGCGCTGGAATTGCTGTAAACTGCTTAATCAGTCCTATTAATTCTTCTAAGTGTTCATCTGTAATTATCATTTTGCCTCCTTAAGATGCGGCCCTGATGCCGAAAATCTTCTTTCTATAAATCAAATACAAAGCTATTGAAAGTGATGCGGATAAAATATCCGATACCGGGCCCGCCCATAAAGCTCCAACCACTCCCATGGTCATTGGCAGAATTATGGTAAATGGCAGCTGGAATACAATCTGCTTGCCAAGAGAAAGTGCTGCTGACTGAACCGGATATCCCAGAGCCTGGAAGAAGATTCCTGCAGCCATGTTTATACCGAAGAGTGGAATAAACATAAGGAATATCTTCATACACATAACAGCGAACTCATTATATAACTGGCTCTCCGAACCAAAGATGGAGATTATCTGCATTGGGAAGAACTGGGCAAAAACCCATCCCAATGTTGCTATTGCTGTCGACAGTATCAGGACAAGTTTAAAAGTGCTCTTCACCCTGTCATACTTACCAGCACCGTAGTTATATCCCAGGATTGGCTGGGCACCAAGATTTAAACCTAAGACTATGCTCATAATAATGTTGAAGGTCTTCATGGTTACACCAACAGTGGTAACAGGGATGTCCGCGCCATACTTACTTGCGGCACCATAGGTTACCAAAACATTGTTTCTAACCGCAATTGCAACAACCATGGTGAACTGGGTTATGAAGCTTGAGACTCCTAGGCTTGCCACCGGCGCCAGGGCTTTAAGACAGTCCCTAAAGTTAGCCACGTGAATCTCTATATTCTTGGTCTTCTTCCACAGATAGTAGACATTGATAAGGGCATTGGCTATCTGACCCATAATGGTTGCCAGTGCCGCCCCCTTTACTCCCCAGTGAAATACGAAGATGAAGACTGGATCAAACACAAGATTGAAAACACATCCCACCAGGAGTCCCACCATGTTGTATCTTGGACTTCCATCGGCTCTTATGATGCCTCCGAAGCCACCGCAGATTGAAAAGAATGGAATTCCCAGGGTGATTATGGTTCCATACTCAACTGCATAAGGCAAAATGGCCTCTGAAGCTCCAAATAAAAGGCAGAACTTCTCCATAAAGAGCAGGTATATGATAGTGAGAATCAGCCCGCTGCCCACTGAGCCAACTGCTCCCGCAAGGGCGCCATTAGCCGCAGCATCCTTTTTTCCCTCTCCCAGTCTTAGGGACATATAGCTTGCCGCTCCGTCTCCGAACATTATGGAAAAGGCAAGGGCCAAGCTTGTCATTGGGAATATAACAGTGGTAGCTCCATTGCCAAGGTAACCTACTCCCTGTCCAATAAAAATCTGATCAATAATATTATATAAAGCGTTCACCACCATGGAGATGATTCCAGGTACTGCGAATTTGAATAAAAGCTTTCCTATTTTTTCCGTGCCAAGAATATTTTCTGTGACGGAATTTACCCTGTTTGTTTCTGTCATTTTAACCTCTTTCTTTACGTAACGCACATTGACCATTATAACACGACTGTCAACAGATTGTGTGTCTTGTTAGTGGATGTTTTAAGTGCTATAATCTGATTACAATTATAAGGAGGTGCTATATGAGCAACTTAGTACTAACAGACTCCTTCGTGAATCTCTTCCCAGATGCCGAGGTTGGTATCTTAGCTATTCACGGAGTTGATAATTCAGACCATTTAGATGAAGCTTCATTAAAAGAAATCGAGGACCTCTTAGTTAACGCAAACAAGGAAGCCTTAAAGTGGACCACAGATGATCCTGTAGGACAGTGGCCAGTGGTAGCCTGCTGGAGAGAGGCTTATCAGAAATTCAAAAAGAAAAAAGATGCCCGCGTAGCTATCGAGAATCTGCTTAAACGAGCTAAGAACGACAATCCAGTTGGAACTATCAATCCACTTGTTGATATTTATAACGCAATGAGCTTAACCCACGGACTTCCATTTGGTGCCGAGGATGTTGCTACTATTAAGGGCGATATGAAGCTTATGGTTACAGAGGGTGGCGATGAATTCTTAGCTCTCGGAGATGAGGAGAATAACCCAACTCTTCCTGGTGAGCTTGCCTACATTGATGATGCAGGTGCTGTATGCCGCTGCTTCAACTGGAGAGATGGTGTGAGAACCATGCTTACAGAGAAGACCACAGATATGGTATTAATCTCAGAGAATGTAGTTCCAGAGCGTCACGATGACTTAGTTAAGGCTCTCGATGAAACCGAGGCTTTAATCTTAAAGTATCTTGGCGGAACAACCGTAACCAAGACTATCTTAAACAAGGATTCACGCGAAGCCTTAATGTAATAATCTGAGAAGACATTATCGAGTTAAAAATATAACCCGTCCGAGATAGGCTCCAAAAAAGTTTACTTATTTTGGGATGCCTGTCAAGGACGGGTTTTGTTTAGTATTTTTCCATCTTAACTTCTACTCTTGTACCTCCACTAACCAGAGACTTAAATCTCTCCTCGTCCTCTTTACTGCCTGCTACACTACCATAGTGAGTAGGGATTACTAGGTCTGGGCTTTCAGAAAAATCATTGGCAAGCTTAGCTGCTGCCTCTGCATCCATAGTGTACTTGCCACCGATTGGAAGCATGGCAACATTACACTTAATATCCTTAAGCTCCGGCAGATAATCTGTATCACCTGCAACATATATGCTGCTACCATCAAGGATAATTACATAGCCTACCCATTTATTCTCAAGTGGGTGGAAGGGACGTCCAGGTGTTGCAGCAGGGCTTGCCTTAACATGGATGTCATCTATATCTATTTCCTCTCCAGGCTCTATGGTATAGAGAAATAATCCTGCACTGGCTGCTAGCTCCTCCATGGAGGCAGGGGCTACCAATACAGTATCCTCCCTGGCAATCTTCTTAATGTCTTCAGGTGAAAAGTGGTCAAAATGCTCGTGACTGGTAAAGATTATGTCTGCATCGTGTGCTTCCCCCTCTATTTCAAAGGGATCCACATATATAACCTTCTTCTCACCCTCTATTCTGATAGAGCTATGGTGTAAGAGTCTAATGTTATCTCCCAAAGCCATATTTTGCCTCCTTAATACTGGTCCTGGCCAAGCTTGGTAATGCCAGCCATAAACATCTCGTAGAAGTCATCCTCTCCCTTTAGGAGTGGGGCATTCTCTCCTCCGCCATTGGTGGATCTTCTCATGGTTGCATAGAATTCCTCGCCGGCTACCACAACCTCCATTGGATATAACTCATAACCATGCTTCTGGGCTACCTCGCAGAAAGCCTGAACCGGATAGGTCTCAGTCTGGGTAGCCAAGAGCTCCTGACGAAGTTCCTCATCATTTAAAGCTCTTCTCTGAAGCTCGTCTAACATCTCTACTGTATTCATTATAATTACCTCTCAAAATAAACTCCCTATATTATAGCACACTTTAGCTAAACCGCCATATTTCATATGCCATCAAAGGTGTTGTATCTCAGTCTGATGGTTCTCTCGCTTCCAAAAACCTCAATCTTGCAGTCGTAGAGCTTGATGTGCCCCATTGAGGATATTCCGTTAGGCATGGTGTAAACTCCGGGCAGTGGAGCCTCCCGGTAACTTCTCACATTAAAGGTCTGTCTCTCCCCATCGCTTGTCTCAAAACGAATTCTAAGAGGAATAATACTTCCATCCTTCCTGTGCTGGCAGATGACATCAACGCACCGGCCGTTTCTATATTCAGTTCCCATGATGTCGCCCCCTTTTGGTAAGTCTATAATAGAACGGGTGTTCGATATTGTCAACCACTAGATGCTGTGTTATTATTCTGTCGGCTTTTATTTTCACGGAGGCAAAATAACATGTTACTAAGTATTTTCCTAATTCTAACCCTAGGCCTGTCCCTTTCATGGGTCAGCAAGAAGCTTAAACTACCAGGTCTTGTAGGCATGCTGCTCTGCGGCATAATCATTGGTCCCTACGGCCTTAACCTCCTAGACCAGTCCATTCTCACCTGGTCTGCCGATATCCGAAAGATTGCACTTATCATAATACTTACGAGAGCTGGTCTGTCACTAAAGCTGTCTGATTTAAAGAAGGTTGGAAGACCTGCCCTTATGATGTGTTTTATTCCGGCAAGTCTTGAACTCATTGGCTCATTAATACTCGGTCAGTGGCTACTTGATCTAAGCTTACTGGAATCTGCCATTATGGGATCTGTTTTGGCAGCGGTATCCCCTGCTGTGGTTGTCCCACGCATGGTGAGACTTATGGAGGAGAACTACGGCACTAAAAAAGGCATCCCGGAGCTGATACTGGCAGGTGCCTCTGTGGATGATGTCTATGTAATTGTGCTCTTTACAGCCTTCACTGGTATGGCAACAGGCAAGAAGGTGTCTCTCTTAAGCTTCATCAATATACCGGTGTCAATACTGCTTGGAATAATTGTGGGCTATTTTGCCGGCTATCTGCTATCACTGTTAATCAACCATATAGAAATGAGAGCAAGCGCAAGGGTCCTTCTCTTTCTTGCCATTTCCATAGGACTGGTGATACTTGAGGGCAGGCTAACAACAGAGATTACCTTCGCATCCCTTATCTCTGTAATGTTCATGGGCGTCTCCCTTCAGAGATTTGCCCCTGGTCACGTAACATCCATATCGGCAAAATACAATGAGCTGTGGGTTGGGGCTGAAGTCTTCCTCTTTGTGCTGGTAGGTGCCTGTGTAAATACTTCCTATCTTCTTAAGGTGGGACCTTCGGCTATAACGGCCATTATACTGGCTCTCATATTCAGAATGCTTGGAGTCCTCATCTGCCTTCTTGGAAGCGGTCTCAACAAAAACGAGAGGCTCTTTACCATGATGGCCTACACGCCTAAGGCTACTGTTCAGGCTGCCATAGGCGGAATTCCTCTGGCTATTGGACTTGCCTGCGGAGATGCAGTTCTGACAGTCGCCGTTCTGGCCATTGTAATCACTGCTCCCCTTGGGGCTTTTGCCATAGACATAAGCTACAAAAAACTCCTAAGCCACGATATATAAAATAAACCCCATACCTTCCGTAAAATGAAGTGTATGGGGTTTCCTTTAAAATTAAAGCTGGTCCATAATGTCATGGAGAAGTTCGTAAAGTTCTTTAATCTTCTCCATAGGAAGGCTAATGCTGCTGCCCACGGAGGCTGGGACCGATTCGGCCTTATCCCTTAAAGCCATCCCTACCTCTGTAATCTCTATGTCTAAGTTCCTTACATCCTCCCGATTTCTCCGTCTGGTGATATAGCCCTTTTCCTCAAGCTTCTTAAGTAGAGGAGTCAGGGTGCCGGAATCAAGATAGAGCTTCTGTCCCAATTCCTTGCTGGTAATCTTCTTATCCTCCCAGAGAACCATCATGGTAATATACTGGGTGTAGGTAAGATCCAAGGGATCCAGGTAAGGCTTATACTTTCTAACGATTTCTTTAGAGCATACATATAGCGGGAAGCAGAGCTGATTGCTCAGCTTCAGGCTGTCATATTCCTCTCCCAAATTATCCTTTTCCATATGTCCCTCCTAGCTGATAGAATGATTTTAATAAAATCTGTTTGCCCCTGTCAAGTACTTCCTATGTTTATTTCTGTATGGTATAATAACTGATACTTAAAAGGAGGGCAAAATGCAGGAAAGAATTATTTCGGCTCTCGTTGGCCTTGCAGGAGTAATCAACAATGGTGAAAAGACAGACAACACTGACAATGTGCTGCTTAAAGCCCTGTCTTTTGCCGGCAGAAGTGAATCATCTGAAGAGGAAGTCATGGTAGTCTATAAGGAGATTAGACGCGAAATCTTCACCATATCTCCAAGCTGCGAGACCTGCCAGTCACCCTGTGGCAATACCTCTGACTTCGACCTCAGTCAGTTAGAGAGAAATCCCGAAGACATAAGAGCCTTAAAGGAAGAAATGATAAAGGAAGCAATAGACGCTGCCTCCCGCCTTCTTAAGACAGGCCAGACAGATGGGGTGGACCTTCTCTACAAGTCCATGTCCTATCTAAAATTCATGCTAACCAAGGAATCCTACCAGGAAACTATAGACAGGCTAAGAAAACTTTAAACCATAAAGACATGAAAAGACCGCCGGTTACCCGACGGTCTTAATTTTGCCTTATTTAGAAGAACTATCTGTTGTGGAAGACCTCGATTTCCTTCTCAAGTTCACCCATCTTGCTGTTGTTCTCCTCGGACTCATGCTGGATATCATTCATATTTCCAACTACATCCTCAATATTCTCAGCAACATCTGTTACACCCTTAGAGCACTCAGCCATGCTGACAGTGATGTTGTCGATACGTCCTGCCATTGCATCCATTGTGGTCTTTAAGGACTCAGTGGACTGCATGAACATATTAACCATATCGTTAATCTCGGTTGCGGAATTGTAATACTTATCACCCATTTCCTCGAAGCCGGTATTCATGGATTCCATAGTCTCATGCATATACTGCATAATAGACTGGGCTGTAACCATAAGGTTCTCAACGGCCTTGATAACCTCATCAGAGATTACCTTAATGTTCTCAGCTGTCTCCTTGGAACCATCTGCTAAGGAACGGATGGAATCAGCTACAACTGCGAAGCCCTTTCCAGCCTCACCAGCTCTTGCAGCCTCAATGGAAGCGTTAAGGGCCAGGAGGTTAGTCTCCTCGGCAATACTCAAGATTCCGTCTGTAAGGGTTGCAATATCTGAAACCTTCTTGGACTCTGCAATTGCTCTCTCTAAGAGCTTCTGCTTCTCGTCTAAGGTCTTATTAATCTCTTCGGCATTTCTTGCGGAATTCTCCTTGGTCTCGCCAGCCTGGCTCTCCATGCTTCTAGCAATTCCAAGGCCTCTCTGAGACTCTTCCACAATCTGCTCTGTAGCCTCTAATACCTCCTGAGTGTTGTTCTGAAGGTGCTCACAGGTGTTGGATACTGTCTCCATTGATGCGGATAACTCTTCAAGAGCACCACCGATCTCACTTACATTTGCTGAGGATTTTCTGATGTTTGCTGTAATCTGAGAGTTGGCTGTTGTTACATTATCGGAAACCATATCAATTCTGCCGATAATGTTCTCAAGTGTCTCCATAAAGTGGTTGATACCTGCTCCAAGTCGACCAACCTCGTCGTCTCTCTTAATGGCGATTCTCTTACTCAAATCACCGTTAGAGGCTTCAATATCACTAATAATCTCGTCTAACTTGACAGAGGTCTTCTTGATAGGTCCTGTCACAATAAAGGATATAAACCATGCCAGTATGATAACCAGAACAATACAGATGACAAGAGTTCTTACCATGATGTTCTGAAGACTCATAAGTGTGCTCATATATTCGCTCTTAGAACTTACATAGCATACTGTCCAGCCTGTTGTCTCAATATGGTGAGAGGTAATCTTCTTCTCGACTCCATCAAAATCAATAAAGGAGCCCTCGTCTGCGATACATCTTGCATACTCACCATCTAATATTTCATTCACATAGGTGTTGGCAACATCGGAGGATGCGAACTCCTCATGTGGATGATAGATAATGGAACCATCCTCAGCATAGATAAAAATGTAGTTGGTATCGCTGTTTGCTGCAATACTCATTACATCAACATTCTCTAATACGTCTGACATAACAAGGTCGATAGACATAACGCCATCAAGCCCTACACTTGCGTCCCTGTATCTCTTTCCCATAGATACAACCACGCCGCCTGTATCGGCATCCACATATGGCTCTGTTACATAGAGGTCGCCGCCTGCTGCCACAGCACCTGTATACCATGGTCTCTCTGTACACACCCAGCCCTCACCAGGAGTCCATCTGGATCCGTCAACATAACTGGTATCATCATATCCGTTATAGGCACTTATAATCTCTGGTCTGTCGTATACAATTCCCTCTAAAAGGTCTACCTTCTGCTCATAATCTGTGTAGTACTGAATACTTCCAATTGCTGCATCTATGACCTCAATGTCCTTATTTACAGCGCCTTCGATTGCAGATGCATAATAGGTAACCTGGCTGTTGTAGTAGTCCTCAGTCTGTGTTGCAAGACTGTCATAAGACTCGGCAAGGAGGGCCATACCCATATAAACCATTGTTGCAACTGTCACAAGACAGATTAGGAAGGTAAGTCTTACTCTCATTGACTTGAAAAAGGAAACCCCCTTGGTATTGTTCTTCTGGCTTTTTTCTTTTTTTCCCATAATAAACATTACTCCTTATAGCGTTTTTTCACCACGTGTTTTGATTATATCCTATTTGTTGTCTTTATCTTATAAAAAAACAAGAAAATAAACAGAATTTTAACAAAAAGAAGGCCCGGGGTTTTTCGGACCTTCTCAGCATTTAATTTAAGCTAAGTTTTTATCTGTTAGCTACTATACTTCCCTCGATTCCAACTACTGTAACCTTTAAATCAAGGCCCTTTCCGGAATTCTCAACTGCCTGTCTTGTGGCATTCTCAAGGCCACCGCAGCAAGGCACTTCCATTCTTACCATATGCACCTCACTGATGTCGTTATTTCTGATAATCTCTGTCAGTTTCTCTGTGTAGTCAACAGAATCTAACTTAGGGCAGCCGATAAGGCAGACGTGATCCTTAATAAACTCCTTATGGAAAGCAGCATAGGCATAGGCTGTACAGTCTGCTGCAACCAAAAGCTTTGCCTTGTCAAAATAAGGTGCCTGTATTGGAGCAAGCTTAATCTGTACTGGCCAGTTAGAAAGCATTGATGGCATGGATACCTCATTTACTTCTGGCAGTGGCTTGTAGCCGCCCTCTCTTTTAATGGCTCTTGAAGCAGCCCCCGGGCATCCTGATGTCACTGTAGTCTTACATGCATCCTTCTTCTCTTCCTTTGCAGCCATAACTGCTGCCTCATCATATTCCGGCGCCTCCCTCATCTCGAAGGTGATAGCTCCGGTAGGGCAGCCTGGCAGGCAATCCCCCAGACCGTCGCAGAAATGCTCCCTCATTAATTTTGCCTTGCCGTCCACAATGTCAATTGCGCCTTCGTGGCATGCGCTTGCACAGAGTCCACAGCCATTACACTTATCCTCATCAATATGAATTATCTGTCTTACCATCTTTTTTCTCCTTTATGTTAGCTTTATTACTTTACCTCTTGCCATGATAGTACTAAAATGTGGAATATATGTATGTTGGATTTCCAACAAAAGGAGGATAAATGAAAAAATACATTGAAACTCTTTTAAATAATCCCCTCTTTTCTGGTATGGATTGTGACAGTATTTCATCCCTTTTAAAGGACATAAGACACACCGAGAAAAGCTTTAAGAAGGGAGAGTTCATTGCGGTGATGGGAGACCCTGCTGATTTTATAGGCATAATCCTTTCAGGCAAAATCAAAATTCTTCAGGATGACTTTAAGGGCAACCGTAACATAATTGCCTTACTGTCCGAGGGAGACCTTTTCGCCGAGGCCTTCGCCCCTGCGGGGGTTAAACTGCTGCCCCTTGATATTATGTCTGAGACTGACTCCAAGGTCCTCTTTCTCAGTGCTTCCTCCCTGCTGTCGCCTGGAAACGAACTAAAGCAGGAGCTTATTCAGAATCTCCTTAGAATATCCTCGAGGAAGAACATGTTTCTTAACCGTAAGCTAAACTATATCTCCCAGAAGACCACCAGAGAGAAGCTTTTATGCTATCTCTATGACCAGGCCAGGGCGTCAGGCTCTAACTCCTTCACCATACCCTTCGACAGGCAGGGGCTTGCTGATTTTCTCTCCGTGGAGCGTTCGGCCATGTCTGCCGAGATATCAAAGCTACAAAAAGATGGAATTCTTTCAACAAAGAGGAGTCATTTCATCCTCCACATGTTATAATGCTTTTTAGACTATTATTGCGAGGTTACAAATATGAAAGAACATAAGAGATACTACGGCCCCCTTATGATGATAATAGCCTCTGTGCTTTTTGCCACAGGAGGCTCAGTGATGAAGCTGATTCCCTGGAGCCCACTGGCCCTTAACGGAGCAAGAAATGTCTTCGCCGCCATGGTCACTGCCCTCTACATGCTGGCAACCCATCACAAGATCAAGATAAACAAGACGGTGCTTTTAGGTGCCTTCTCCATGTTCGCAACCACCACACTTTTCGTGGTTGCCAACAAGTTTACAACGGCGGCCAACGCTATCATCCTTCAGTACACCTGTCCAATCTGGATTATAGTTCTTCTCTTCCTCTTCTTTAGAAAAAAGCCAATAAAGAAGGACCTTATAGCTATCGGAGTTGTTTTTGTCGGAATCCTCTGCTTCTTCTTCGATTCCATTGGATCAGGTAATATGTTAGGCAACTTTAGTGGTGTTGCCTCCGGTGTCTTCTACGCAGGAGTTTACATCCTTAACGAGTTCGAGGACGGTGATACCCTTTCATCCTTCCTTCTCGGACAGATTGCCTCCGGACTTATCCTAAGCCCATTAGTTGTACACGAGACCAACTTCACTCCTATAGTACTGCTTGCAGTATTCTATATGGGTGCCGTCCAGATAGGACTTGCTTACGTATTCTTCTCAGAGGGTACCAAGTACACACCACCTGTAACAGCAAGCCTGATAAACGCTGTGGAACCAGTCTTAAACCCAATGCTGGTTGCCATCTTCTTCCACGAGATGATGGCTCCATTATCCTTAGTCGGTGCCTTCATAGTAATAGGCTCCGTGGTGGTCTATAATATCTACAACATAAAAGCTACGACAAAATAAAAAACGCCTGCCAGTGAAGTTCATTGGCAGGCGTTTTCTCTTTTTAGTCAATCTCTATATTTCCAAGGGAAGCCTCAGCTTTTATGCTTCCATAATCGCCATCCTGGTGGTAATTGTTATCCATTGTAGTTCCGTTTACAGTAAGGGCACCAAGAGATACCTCAGCATCTATTGTGTAATCGCTTAAATCACCAACGTGGATCTCGATATTTCCCAGTTTCGATATAACATCGATGTAATTAACATAGCCATCATTTATCTCGATATTTCCAACGTCACACGTAATGTCTGTGTTTAACAGGTCAACATCGTGAAACTCCACATTTCCAACATCCATCTTGATGCTTCCTTCGCCTATGTAAATATCATAAGCTTCAAGATTACCCACACTCAGCTCGGCATTTAATGATTCAAGAGTGCTACTGCTTGGCAGTGTAATGGTCAGTTTGCATTCATCATCAGCAGAATCCTTAAAGCCCTTCGCATTTTCACAATGCTGCTCAATAAACAGGGTGCCATCCACTATCATATATTCCGGTGTCAGATTTCTGTAACCTTCATATTCAATTGTGAAGTCGCTTCCCTCCAACACTATAACGCTTAACACATCGGCCGTTATTTCTATTTTTGAATAGCCGTCAATGCTATCCGTAAAGCTTGTAATCTCACCTGCCTCCAATTCTTCATCGGAAACTACAACAGTCTTCTTGGACTGCCAGTTGCTTACCTCCTCTGCCCCCTTACTTATCGCCTTGCTCACGGCAAAAACAATAGCCAAAACCAGTCCAATAATAAGAAGTATAAGGACAATAAGCAAAGCAATGTTTTTGCCGCCCTTCTTCCTCTCGTTTAAATCATTTCTAAAATCTGTCATAACTAATTCCCCCTAAAAATTATATTCTTGTGGTCCACTTGGAGCAGTCCCAAACATCCGTCGCCAGTCCCTCATAGAAGTCAGGCTCGTGACATACCATTAAAATGCTGCCCTTGTAGTCCTTAAGTGCTCTCTTTAACTCAGCCTTGGCATCCACATCGAGGTGGTTGGTAGGCTCATCTAACAATAATATATTAGTGTCTCTGTTGATAAGCTTGCAGAGTCTGACTTTTGCCTGCTCTCCACCGGACAGAACCCTTACCAGGCTCTCTATATGCTTGGTGGTAAGTCCGCATTTTGCCAGAGCTGATCTTACCTCATACTGGGACAGGGATGGAAACTCCTTCCAGATTTCCTCAATACAGGTGGTGGATACATTCTGGTCCATCTCCTGCTCGAAGTATCCTATCTCAAGGTAATCGCCTCTCTCAACGGAACCTGAAAGTGGTTCAATCAAACCTAAAATTGACTTAAGTAAAGTTGTCTTACCGATTCCGTTGGCACCAGTTAATACGATTCTCTGGCCTCTCTCCATCTCAAGGTTAAGAGGAGATGATAATGGCTCGTCATAGCCAATTACGAGGTCCTTAGTCTGGAAGATGTAGCGGCTTGGTGTTCTTGCATTTTTAAAGTTAAACTCAGGCTTAGGCTTCTCTGCCTGAAGCTCAATCACATCCATGTTGTCCAATTTCTTCTGTCTGGACATGGCCATATTTCTGGTGGCAACTCTGGCCTTGTTCCTTGCAACGAAGTCCTTAAGGTCTGCTATCTCCTGCTGCTGCTTGTTGTAGGCTGCCTCAAGCTGGGCCTTCTTCATGGCGTATACTTCCTGGAACTTGTCGTAGTCACCCACGTATCTGTTAAGCTCCTTATTATCCATATGGTAAATAAGGTTTATTACGGAATTTAGGAATGGAATATCGTGGGATATGAGGATAAAGGCATTCTCATAATCCTGAAGATATCTCTTAAGCCATTCAATATGCTCTGCATCAAGGTAGTTGGTAGGCTCGTCAAGAAGGAGAATATCTGGTTTCTCAAGGAGGAGCTTTCCAAGAAGCACCTTGGTTCTCTGACCACCTGAAAGCTCAGTTACGTCCCTGTCGAGGCCTAAGTCTAACAAGCCTAAGGCCCTCGCCACCTCCTCAACCTTGGAGTCAATCATATAGAAATCATGCATGGTAAGAAGGTCCTGCAGAGTGCCTGCCTCAGCCATCAAAGCATCCATCTCTGATGCATCCACTTCGCCTAATCTTCCGTATATGTCATTCATCTGATTCTCCATCTCGTAGAGGAAGTCAAAGGCAGATGAAAGTACATCCTTAATTGTCATACCAGGCTTAAGGGCGGCATGCTGATCAAGATAGCCTACTCTCACTCTCTTGGCCCACTCAATTTTGCCTTCATCCGGCATAAGTTTGCCGGTGATAATATTCATAAATGTAGACTTACCTTCTCCGTTAGCACCAATAAGCCCAATGTGCTCACCTTTTAACAGTCTGAAGGAGACATCTTCAAATATTGCACGGTCACCAAAACCATGGGTTAGATGTTCAACATTTAA
>JAZQNS010000012.1:0-15931 GCA_045627425.1 Lachnospiraceae bacterium
GTCTTGTTGCCAAGAACACGAACAGGTGAATAGATGATAAGGCTTGGGTCTATAAGCTTGGAAGGATCATAAGCCTCTGTTCTAATGCCTGTACCATCTTCTACAAAGATACGATTTCTGCTGTTCTCGGATCTACCCATGATGAAGTAGGCTGTAATAGCCTTTTTGCCATCACTGGATCTGCCGATGATAATACCACGACCTGGATAGGAATTTCCTTTTAATTCTGTCTCAATTGATCTAGCGTTCATTAGTTAGTATCTCCCTGTGTTTATTAGTCTACCTTGAAGCCATTCATCTGCTCAGACAGGGTTTCAGCTGTTCTGGACATTGATTCCGCTTCCTCGGCAACTGTTGTACTATTGTTAGATACGGAAGTTGCAAGATCAGATAACTCTGTAGCTGTATCAAGAATTAACTGAGTGGATGCTGACTGTTCCTCTGTAATAGCTGCAACGTTAGTTGCTACAGAGTCTACATGCTTAACTTCTTCAACCATATCTAAGACAATGTCACTTGCCTCATTAATATTATCATAAATGCTGTCGAATGTGCTACCCACATCTGCAACTAATCCTACAGATTCCTGAATTGCTGCAGCGGACTTCTTGGTCTGCTCAACAGTCTCAACTACAAGGCTGTTAATTCCGTCTGTAATTGATGAAATCTCTGATACTGCCTCTGTAGATGTATCGGCAAGATGGCTGATTTCTCCAGCTACTACTGCGAAGCCCTTTCCAGCCTCACCTGCTCTTGCAGCCTCGATGGAAGCGTTTAACGCAAGCAAGTTAGTCTGGGATGCGATAGACCCAATAACCTCAACGAACTTGGTAATCTCTGATGTGGAATCACCAACCTTACCAACTACGTCCTCGAGAATCTCCATAGCCTTCTCAATGTCATTCATAGCCTTCTGAATGCGAGCCATTCCATCTTTGCCAGAAGCAGCATTTGTGACTGTATTCTTCATCTTGTCTGCTGCGGAAGCACCCTTCTGACCGGTCTCGTTTACGGAATTAGCAAGCTCTGTTGCTGCATCTGCAACCTCAGCAATACTTGCAACAAGTGCTCCAACAGTGTCATTTAACTCCTGCATAGCAGTGGACTGAGATGATGCATTAGTATTGAGCTGTCCTGAAATACTAGCCGATGTATCTGCCTGTCCTGCAAGTTCTGTGGAAGCATTCTTAATCTCCTCAATCATGCCTCTCATTGTTCCGGCAAAATCACCGAGTTCCCTACTCATAAGAGCAATTTCGTCTCTTCCTTTATACTCATCGAACTTAGAGAAGTCACCCTTACTCATACGGTCAATATTTGTAGTAAGCTTTCCGATAGGTGCGATAACCTTGTTAATTACAATCTCTACAATTCCTAATACAAGGATTAAGGCCACTATAGTAACAACAACAGCAAAGGAAGTCATTGACTGAACTGAACCAGTCTTGTCTTCCATTGGTGCAATAGATAAGAGGTACCAGGTAACATCGTTAATAGGCTGAACAGTGACAAGATACTCCTCTCCACCAACCTTTACTGTAGTTACTGTACCCTCTGATGAATTAAGCGCATCACCACACTGTGTTAAAACATTAGAAGCATCAAGTTCGCTTACTTTCTTTCCTAAAATCTCACTGTCTGGTGCAGCAAGAACAGATGCCTCATTAAAATCCCCTGTGTAATGAAGAAGTGCACAATATCCTGTATCCAGTGTCTTGTATGCTGCAACTTTGTCTGCAATCTCATTAAGGAATACGTCTGCAGATATTACAAAATCATCATCTCTATTGGCAACCTTACAGGATGCAGAGATACATAACTCACCAGTCTGTGAATCAACATAAGCCTCACCAAAGGCCATCTCAGAATTATTTAAACCATCAATATACCAGTCTCTCTCGTAGCAGACATAATCATCGTCCGGAACCCAGCTGGCATCATAGTAATCGCCATATTTATTTCCACCATAAATACCATATGGAAATCTTTCATCAACGCTCATGGAATAATTAAGGTAAGTCATAATAAACTCATCGCCACTGTTAGCAATAATTTCAATAGTCTGGTGGAGAACCTTTACCTCGCTCAAAACCTCGCTGATTGTTGTCTGAAGCTGCGCAGCATGCTCTTGGGACTCGAACTTCATAAGTTCATCAGATCTATCAAGGATTACGCCCTCACCCTTTTCGATAATAAGCACTGAAAGCAATACCATCATCACGCACACTACTGGAAGAATTACAAATAGTAACTTCTTCTTGATACTGAAAGGAACTTTAATCCTCTCATCAACTTTTAAAAGTTTTTTTGCCTTCTTTTCTCTAGCCATAATGATCCTTCCTTTCTTTTACAAAAAACTACACGGACAGTTTACATAAAACCATCCGTGTATAATTATAAAGAAAAAAAATCAATTTTTTGTGTCTATGATGTGGAAATTTAAACATCAAGAATATCTGACAAAGTCTCCCTCTTTGCTACATAAATAGGGAAGTCCCCACCTTTATACGGCGTATCAGATACGCTGATTTCAGACTTGACTGTCTCATATGCAAGTCTTTCATAATTATTCTCTTTTGAAAGATGTCCCAGAAGGACACCCTTAAAGTCATCATGAAGTATTCTGCTCAGAAGCCTTCCTGAGTTTTCATTAGATAAATGACCGTGGTCACTAAGTATTCTCTGCTTTAAATAATATGGGTATGTTCCCACCTGCAGCATGTGTACATCATGGTTAGCTTCAAGAACCAGGGCATCTAGACCTGAAAGGATTTCAACGTGTCTCTCATTATAGGTTCCCATATCCGTGGCCACAGCTACCTTTTTGCCAGAGGCTTCAGCGCGAAAGCCACACGGTTCATAGGCATCGTGGGAGATCTGAAAGGGGGACACTAGCACATCATTAATAACAAAATCCTGGTCCGCCTTTATAACATGAATCAAATCCTTATCGAACTTGCCCAGGGAATCGCAGGAAAGAATTCCCCTCATTGTTCCCTCAGTAGTATATACAGGGATTCCATATTTTCTTGATAAAACCCCCAGTCCCTTAATATGGTCCTGGTGTTCATGGGTAATCAGAATTCCATTAACCTCCCTCGGATCCACTAAAAGTTCACCAAGTCCCTCTGTGATTCTCTTGGCACTGATACCCACATCCACCAGAATATGGGTATTATCGGTTCCAATATAGGTACAGTTGCCAGAGCTTCCGCTGGCAATACAAGATAAACGCATTTACTTTCTCTTCTTTTCTTTCCAGTTTACTTCAATTACATCACCAGATTTTAAGGTCTGTGTGTAGGTGGCTGATTTGCCATTTAAAAGAGTCTCAATTCCCCTTCCGTTGGAGGCATGAATATCAAAATCAACCGCATCAAATATATCAACATACATGTAGGAATCTCTTCCACTTAAGGTTACTGGTTTTCCATTGAATGTAACCGTAACATCGATACCAACAGGCTTAGGCTCTTCCTTCTTAACAGGAATATTAGGCAAAATGGAATCGTCGCTACTTTTCTCATTGACGAATTCTTCCACTGCATCGGAGCCTACAATGTCTTCTGCTGCCTCATCATTACTCTCTTCATAGGTCTCTTCTGCCTCTGCATCTCCTGTGAACTCTGTGACTGTCTCCTCTGTATCCTCAGTGGTCACTTCCTCGTTTTTAGTCTCCTCAATCACCGGTTCATCATAGTGGATTTCCCCACCTAAAACAGTCCATGTCACGGAAAAATTCTCATATATCAGACTCTCCATGGTCTCAGGAAGATTGTTAACCAGTATCTCCCTCTCAGTGTCAATATTTAAATCCATAAATTCCTTGAGCTGACCTACTGTGTAGTAATTTCTAAGCTCGATTCTGTCTCCCTCCTTAACCTCGTAGGAAGCAGGTTCTAAAGATCCGTTAACCTCAACGAACTTAGGGCACACAACAGTTCTTCCATTTACAATGAACTGAATATCGTCTTTGGTATATTCCTTAAGATCTGATATTGTATGGGTTGCTGAGCAACCAGCGGTTGATGCAATAACCTCAATATCAGCATTTGATGCAATAGGTGCTGACATGTTAACTTCCTTGCCGTTTAACATAATCACTGCACCTTCGCCAGCCTCACCTCTAACGATTCTTGGATGTCCGTTTACGAAGAAGTTAAGCTCAGTTCCTCTTCTTGGGAAGAGCTGTTCTGTTGGATAGTCTGCTGCCAAAACAGCATCCATAACAGTCAGGGCATTATTGTCATATAACTTCATAAGCTCTCCGTTAAACCTAACGAAGATGAAGTTATTCTTCTGTTCATAGTAGTTTAAGCAGATACCGATTGGGGTGACAAGAAGTGGATCCTTCTTAATATCCTCCTGGGCAAAATGCACCTTGCCAAGCACCTCCTCACCTCTTAAGGCTACTCTCTCATTTATAAGATCAAGCTTCTTGGCAAGCTTTTCGGTAAAGCCATGAATTTTGCCTCCACCACCTACAACGAAGCAGGCAGATACAGACTTGTCGCCGTTTAATTCCTTAATCTTGTCTGAAACCTCACCGGCAATCATGTCTACGGTATCATCCACAAGTTCCCATATTTCCTTGGAAGGAATCTCATGCTCAATAAGAAGAATATCCTTGAATGAAATCTTGTCCTCGAAGGTTGATGTAAGCTTGATATACTCTGCAGTCTGGAAATCTACTAAGTACTTCTGCACAATAAGCTCAGTAAGCTCATCACCTGCATGCGGAATCATTCCGTATGCAATGATGGAACCGTCTCTTGTGATACAGATATCGGAGGTTCCTGCTCCAACATCGATAAGGGCAATATTAAGAAGTCTGAAATTCTCTGGAATGGCAACATTGATTGCTGCTATAGGCTCTAAGGTAAGATTTGCAACTGATAAATCTGCAACTGAAACTGCAGAGTAAAGACCATCCACTACATCCTCAGGAAGGAAGGTGGCAATAATATCAGCACCTATCTTTTCAGCCTTATGGCCCTCTGGGTTGCTGACAGGATCATCGTTATAGTAGTATCTTACAACGGAATAACCAACACAGTAGAATCTGAACTTGGTATCATTGTTCTCGTTAAGCTTTCTCTGGGCCTGTTCTACTCCCATTAAATCAAGGTTATGGATGTGATCCTTAGTGACAACAGTCTCCTCCTCGAAGACCTCCTCCACATGAACCTCCTCTGTCTTAAGCACACGACCAGCGGCTGCTATGCAGACTTCCTTAAGTGGCTCGCCAATCTGTTCCTCAAGATTCTCCTTAACCTTCTCTATGGTCTTTCCAACTCTGTTAATATCGGCAATCTGACCATCAAGCATGGATCTGGTCTCATGTTCAATATTGCACTGGGCTATGGCATAGAATTCATCATCCTTTTTATAGCCTACTGTTCCCACCACATTTCTGGTTCCAATATCCAGACCAAATACTAAATCTTCTCCATTCCTAAGCATCTGAGTGCCTCCTCAATCTCTGTCTTAGTGCGGGCAAAATCTCCGCTATTATCTATAACTCTGTTACTTCTTCTCGCAAATTCTTCTCTGGTCATCTGACTGTTAACAATCTTGCTGGTTTTGTCTTCTGAATAGCCACGGCTCTCTCTAAGCCTCTCCGCTCTGATTGCTTCATTTGCATCAATGTACCAGACCTCATCACATATCTCATCAAAATCCGCCTCAAAAAACAGGGCAGCCTCAATGACTACTAACTCATGTTCAGTGGAGACCCTTAGACGGTTTAATATCTCCGCCTTAACTGCAGGAAAAACTATTTTGTTTTCTGCCGTCCTGTATTCCTCATGTTCAAAAAGGAATTCCGACATCTCTACTTTTTTAATGTTCCCAACTTCATCAAAGAGTCTGACGGGGAACATTTCCCTAATCTTTAGATTAACTATCTCCCCAGGCATAAGGAGTTCCTTTGCAATGTCATCTGCCTTAAAAACCAGGGCCCCGTATTCTTCCCTAAGGTAATCAAGGATCTTAGACTTACCGGCACCCACTCCGCCTGTGATACCTAAAATCATGCTATTTTGCCTCGTACCAGGTTGGGCCAGCCTTGGCTTCCACACTAAGTGGCACCAAGAGCTTAGCTGCCCCTTCCATCTCTTCCTCTAATAATCTCTTTACAGTCTCCACCTCTTTAAGTGGAGCTTCAATTAAGAGCTCGTCGTGAACCTGAAGAAGGAGTTTTGCCTCTAGGCCTTCCTTCTTCAGTCTGTCGTAAACTCTTATCATGGCAATCTTCATTATGTCTGCAGCGGTTCCCTGGATTGGGGCATTCATGGCCACCCTCTCACCAAAGGCTCTCTGCATAAACTGTGAGGCCTTAAGTTCAGGCATTGGACGCTTTCTCTTGTAGAGGGTTTCAGCGTAGCCCTTCTTCTTGGCATCAACTATCAGCTGGTCTAAATATATCTTAATAGATGGATATGCGGCAAAGTATCTCTCTATAAAATCTGCCGCCTCCTTTACATCTATCGAAAGATCCTGGCTTAAGCCGTAGGCAGATATTCCGTATACAATACCGAAGTTTACTGCCTTGGCATTTCTTCTGATATCCGGTGTAATCTGCTCAACTGGTATATGAAATACCTTTGAGGCTGTGGCTGTATGTATGTCTTCGCCGGTCTTAAAAGCATTAATCAGATTGGGGTCCTCTGAAAGATGGGCCAGCAATCTAAGCTCAATCTGTGAGTAATCCGCATCGATAAGCTGCCATCCCTCTCTTGCCACAAAGACCTTCCTTATCTGTCTTCCAAGCTCCATTCTGACTGGAATATTCTGGAGATTAGGATCTGATGAGCTTAATCTTCCTGTAGCGGTTACAGTCTGGTGGAAACGTCCGTGGATTCTTCCATCCTCTGAAATAAAACCATATAATCCCTCTGCATAAGTGGACTTAAGCTTGCTAAGGGTTCTGTACTCAAGTATATCAGCAACAATAGGCGCCTCATGAGATAATTTCTCAAGGACATCCGCCGCTGTGGAATAACCGGTTTTGGTTTTTTTGCCATAAGGAAGGGAAAGCTTCTCAAACAGAATAACTCCTAACTGCTTAGGGGAGTTAATATTGAAGGTCTCTCCTGCAGCCTTATATATGGCTTCCTCAAGGTCAGCTATACGAAGGGATAATGAATCTCCATACTCCTTTAAGGCCTCCGCCTTAACCATTATTCCATTTTTCTCAAACTCGTTAAGAACATATATAAGGGGCAGCTCTATGTCATTATAGAGTTCCCACATGTCCATTTCTTTTAATCTATTGCTAAGGTTGTTACCATCCTTATGATAGAGGGTACTTTCCTCAAGGGCCCTGTGCAGGAGCTCATCCTCTGAAACCTTGTCCTCCTTCATATTCCTAAGGGGATCTAGAAGGTACTCCTTAAGGTGCTCATCAATAAGCCTTGTCTCCTGTTTAAGGCGGTCGATCTCACTGTCATCTAATAGTCTGAGAATGTCCTTTCCTCTTACGGTATGAATGATGGACGCTGTGTTTACAGCCTTATGAAAGGCCTCCAATACACCATCTTCCACCTTAACTGCTCCACCTTCATCATCAATAAAGATGGTAAATATCTCAGAATCACCGTATACACCAAGGTAGATTTCTCTGTCCTCTGCCTTGTCACAAAGACCGATAAAATCAGCTGCCGAAAGAGTCTTATCTGCCTCCTCCTTAGCCTTCTCTCCCTCTAAAAATCTTGGAAGCAGATTCTTAAACTCCAAATATTTGCAATACTCATAGGCCTCTTTAGTGTATATATGGCCTAGTTTAGCATCTGAAAGTTCAAATTCAATATCCCCGTCCCTGACAATAGTTGCTAACTTCTTACTCAAAACCGCCTGGTCATAGAGATTCATAAGGCCCTCTCTCGGAGCCTTCTTCTTAATCTCCTCCCTGTGCTCATAGCAGTTCTCAAGGGAATGGTATTCTTTAATTAGACCCTGGGCTGTCTTCTCGCCAACTCCCGGCAATCCCGGAATATTATCAGAGGTGTCGCCCTGAAGGGCCTTGACATCTATAAACTCAGTTGGGGTTACCCCATAAACCTCTAACACATCAGAGGCAAAATAGTCCTCAACCTCTATTCCGCCCTTTTTAGTCTTAGGTATGCGGATACAGGTCTTATCGGACGCTAACTGCAGCAAATCTCTGTCTCCAGACAAAATGCGGACATCCATTCCGGCATCCTCTGCCATCTTAGATATAGTTCCAAGAATATCGTCTGCCTCTAAGCCCTCCTTGGTAACGATCTTTATTCCCATTTTGTCTAAGAGTTCTTTAATAACTGGCACCTGCTGTTTTAGTTCCTCGGCCATGGGCTTTCTGGTGCCCTTATACTCCTTAAACATTTCGTGTCTGAAGGTTTTGGCATGTAAATCGAAGGCCACTGCAAGATAGTCTGGCTTCTCCTCGGACATGATTCTAAACATAATATTAAGGAAGCCGTATACCGCATTGGTATGCAGCCCCTCCCTGTTGGTTAAATCCGGAAGACCGTAGAAGGCCCTGTTTAAAATGCTGTGTCCATCTATCAAAAGTATCTTCTCATTACTCATTGCAAAATTACCCTTTTCCACGAAATCTAGTTTCTCTACCATCTACTATACACTAAATATGGTAAATGTGAAAGATGGATTTTGACTAAAATTTCACCTTATTGTATAATCAGATGAAATCAAAAAAGGAGCTAATATGAAAAGAAATTTATCTATAAAGATGGGCATCATTTTGTTAGCAATCTCCATGCTTTCAATGACCGCCTGTAAGAAAAATAATGATGAAGGGCAGGCTTCTGCTTCTGGCAATGTCTACATAGGAGGCAGAGTTGAGGATCTTTCGGAAGAGGACATCCCTGCAGAGGAATTGCTTGTTCCTGTAAATGAAGAAGACTACAATCTGGAAGCAGCTATTCAGAGCAAGATAAAAGTTAAAAAATCAACCTGGGACAGCTGTTGTTTCAGACTTGACGGAAATGTCTACCAGCTTCCATTTTCCTACCATAGAATTAGTGAAGACTATTCTTTCAATCCTTTGGAATACGGAATGACTGAGGACTTTATGTTGGAGCCTGGAATTTACACATCCGATAATATAGAGTTAATAAATGACAAGCATGATTTCATTGTGACAATTGGCCTATATAATCCATATAAGGAGCCTGTAAGCATTGACCAGGCTATGGTTTATTCCATTAGTTTTGTCCTCAATGAGGATGGAAGCGGAAAAGGTCTGACCCTTCCCGGTGGAGTTTCCTTCAACGAAAGTCTGGCCCTTATAACAGCAAGCTTCGGAATACCTACAATTCCTTTCAGCCACGATTTAGAGACTGACATATTTACCTACCAGTATTCCTTAGATTCTTCACGATTCATGGAAGCCCTGATTCAGGCAGATAAGGGACTTATCTCCATATCAATGAAAAAGTATAACTAATAAAAATCGCCGTGCCTAAGTATTCTTAAAGCACGGCGTTTTTTTAATTATTAAACTTCCTTATGTAGTCAAGAAGTTCATCCTGTGGAATAGGCTTGCTGAAGTAGTAGCCCTGCAAATAGTCCACTCCCATTCTCGAAAGGACATCTACTTGTTCCTTCTTTTCAACTCCCTCTGCAACCACCTTCATTCCCAGCTTCTTAACCATGGACACTGAGGAATCTACCACCATGAAGCCTCTCTCATCCATCATCACTGTATCAATCATGGACTTGTCTAACTTAATCATATCAAGGGGCAGCTCTAAAATTGAGTTAAGGTTAGAGTTTCCTGTTCCATAGTCATCAAGGGAGAACTTCATTCCCTGGTCGACTAACCTCTTCATATTTTTAGAAAGAAGCTTTGGTGATGTAAAGGCTGCTGTCTCAGTAACCTCAAGGTTAACTCTTCCTGTTTCTATATCGTATCTCTCCATTATCTCAATGAATTCCTCGGCAAGATACTCCTGCATACACTGAACAATGGAGATATTAACCTCAATATACTCTAATCCCTCATCATGAAGACCACTCTCCTGCATGAAACGACATACCTTTTCGAACACTATGCTTCCAATAGAGAGAATCATTCCGTCCTTCTCGGAAATCGGAATGAACTCTGCAGGTGAAATCTCTCCAAGCACCGGATCTTTTAGTCTTACCAAGGCCTCCGCCGAAGTAATTCTGTCTTCGTTTACGTTGTAGATTGGCTGATAATAAACTTCGAATCTCTCGTTTCTGATGGCATCGTGTAGTGCATTTTCCACCTGAAGGATTCTGGTTCTGTTAACAAGATTAATATCCTTTGCCCATAGCTTCCACTGTTTGGACTGATCTAACTCCTTTAGGTGGTCTAAATACATATCAAAGGTCTCTGGGTCCGGCACATCCGCTGGCAAGCTTAAAGCAAGAGTTCTTGCAGACACATAGGTTAAAATTCCCTGAATAGACCATCCAGCATCAAATCTGTCATGAACCTTCTCCATTAACTCATCCACAAAGAATGGATCTATCTCATCAGTCACAAAGGCAAGAATTCTGTCATCTAACTTAAATACCCTGTGCTCCTCATAGGTCTTAAGGTACTCTGCAATCTGCCTTATTAGCTCCTTCATTCTCTTGTTACCGATTGTCTGATGAAGAAGTCTGTAATCATCCACATGAAGAATTATAAGGGTACACTTTCTCTTCTTGGTTCTAACAATCTGCATGTAACTAAAAATCTCGTTCTTGTTAAAAACATCGAACTCATTATCAAGCATCTCAGATGGCTTCTGCACAACAAGAAGGAAGAGAAGTACACTTATAGCTGTATCGTATCCAAGAATAAGGTGGTTCGGCCAAAGCATCTGCACAGCAAATGCCGAAAAATTCAGTACTATCAGGCAAATAGGTGCAAAGAGCGATTTTGCCTTCATATTTCCCTTATAAATTACTAATAAATAAGCGCAAAGCACTATATAGTATAGTCCCACAAGGAAGTGCAAAGACATTAATGGTCCCCTGTGATAGTTACCATAGCTATCATAGTAGAAAACCAGTTTAGTAAAGACATTGGTAAAGTCGAACAGTAAAAGAACCGCTATTGGACCATATAGAATAACCTTCTTTCCTAAAGGCTTATTACCTGTATCCATGTCTATGTTGTAGCTGGTGTAATAGGCAAAAAGGAACATAATGACATTCTGGAATATAAAGTTCAAGGTACAGGATATGGTCAATCCCATTAAATCCCCTTTTGTGTAGTTGAACTCGTAGGCGTTAACCATGTCAAAAACAGTTGCCAAAAAGCCAACCACAATCATAATTCCAAAGATATTACTCTTTCTGTCAAGCATTCTCTTCTTCCATAGATAATAGCTAAAAATCGCCAGATACAGAAGAATAGCACACCAGTCGTAGGCAATAATATACTTCATTTTTCCTCCGTTTTCGCAACCTGCAATTATAAATCTTTTGTAACCTTTTTTTCAGAATAATATGAATAAAGACTATCACTTTTTCCTAATCTTTTCAATCGAGCTTTGTGAAACTTTTAGGTCTAAAGTTTCTTTACAATCCCTCCGATATAACTGATAATAAAAACACCAAAAGAGGAGGTAAGCATATGGCAGTTAAATCTTCAGCAAGATCATACGACGGCGGATTACATCTTATATTAGCTTTGAGTGAAGTGAGAGACACTGTTAGAGACGAGCGTATCAAACGCCTTGCCAAGGAAGCATCCCAGTCTCAGCGACTTACCTACACTTCTGGCCAGGCTAATCACAAGGGAAAGAGCACCCAGACTGAAAAAGCTTTTGGAAAGCGCTATTAGGAAATATGACCTCCCTTTATGGGAGGTCTTTTTTATAAGGAAACCCCTTCCGCTCTTGCAGAAGGGGTTAATTAATCTAGCCAATATATTCAGCAATTAACTTTAAAGTATTGAAAGCACCGTCTCTGTGGCTTCTCTCATATCCGTGAGAAGCATATACACCTGCACCAATAAGTCCATGCTTAATGTCGTAGCCTGCGCCCAAGGTTGCCTCTACATCAGAGCCATAATGTGGATACACATCAACAGCATAGTCAGCACTACATCTCTTTGCCGCCTCGATTAATCCCTTTACCACCTCGTAGCTGTAAGGGCCACCGGAATCCTTGGCACAGATGGAAACCTGTCTCTCGTCGCAGGTAAGGCCTTCACCTACGCAGCCCATATCAACAGAAATTGCCTCTGTTACACCTGCTGGAACAGAAGCGCATCCACCATGTCCAACCTCTTCATAAACTGTGATATGTCCGTAGGTATGACGGGCTGGGGTTTTGCCTTCCTCCTTGATGTACTTGGCATATCCTAAAAGGATAGCCACAGAAAGCTTATCATCTAAGAAACGGCTCTTGATGAAGCCCTGCTTAGTAATTCTGGTTCTTGGATCGAAGCAAACAATATCTCCAACAGAAATGCCTAACTTCTCAACATCCTCTTTGCTCTTTACGAACTCGTCAAGCACTACCTCCATCTTATCCCAGGCACGCTTGGTATCAGAGTACTCTCCATTTACATGTACAGAAGCATCTACTAACTGTAATGTTCCCTCGTAGTCACCGTTAAACTTAGTTACTACTCTCACGTTCTCTGCCTCAGCATTGTTGGCATTCATTCCACCAAGGTTGGTTAAACGAAGTCTTCCGTTGCCCTTAATCTCACATACCATACCTCCTAAGGTATCCATATGAGCCTCAAGAAGGATTCCATTCTGGTCATCCTTTCCGCCGAAGTCCACAATAACTCCACCCTTAACAGTCTTCTTAGCCTCGAAGCCTAAAGCCTCGAACTCCTTGATAATCATTGCTGCAGCCTCATCAGTGTAGCCGGTTGGGCTGTCCACCGCTAAAATCTCAGCAGCCTTAGTAAGGATATAATCTCCGTAATTGTTCATTACTTTCCCCTCCCTTTATTATTATGTTTTTTTGTCCTTTTTAAGCCTGGTTTTCTCTTTACAAGGCTTCCCCTGTAGAGAGCCAGCACAGTCACGAATATAACCCCGTTTAATGCCATTGGATTATTCACTATTGCCTGTGCCCCATAAGACAGAATAGCAATAAAGCAGGCATTTTTCAATAGGTTGTCTCCCTCGGCCCTTGGAATTAACATCTCTCTTATTCCATAGATAAGAACTGAGAGATATATAGCTACGTAGGATATGAATCCCAAGGCGCCAGTAGTAACCAGATACTCAAGATACTCATTGTGGGCATTTCTAACCCAATCAGAGCCTGTTATGTCCATATAATAGTAGCCGAAGCAGTTACTTCCTCCGCCAAAGATTTTCTGTAGTGGATTAAAGCCCCTGTAGGCCTCTATTGCCACCATCCAGATTTTACCTCTGTTATGACCCCATTTTTCAGAGAAATCCTTGGTAATATAGCTTATTCCATAAAAGGCAAAAAGTATAAGTAAGGCAATCAAAAGAGCACGCACGAAGTATTTTGCCCTGGTATAATGTGTCTCTTTAAGCCTGTTAAAGAGAATGCTAAAGGCTAATGACAGCCATAGCAGGGTTCCGAAAAACTTAGGCTTGATAACAAGTGCTCCAAAGCCAGTGATTTCCACCATATTTGTATAGAATCTCAAAAGCCAGACAAGGAAGATTCCCACGGAAAGAAAAATCATGGTTCTCATTGCCCTCTCCATATGAAGCTTGTCCCTTGACGAAAAGAGAAGGAAGAAGAAAATCATGGCAAGAAGACCTAAGAATACTCCATCTGAATTCACCGTTATAGTGGTCATGGTGCCAAGCATTATAAGAATGCATGAGGCAAGTCTCTCGTATGCCTTCTCTCCCACCACGGAATACATAAGAAAGAATGGCATGGTCAGGGCAAAAAATCCCACATACCAGTTTACATTACCAATGCAGGCAACATATCTGACATAATCATCAGTGGCAAGATTCTCATGAAAGCCAAGAGGATCCACATGAATGCCGTTTAGTATAACCCATATATAAATAATGGAAAGAACAACAAAAAGAGCGTAAAGCTCGTATTTCCCCGCCTTTCCCCATCTAGACACAAAGAAATAAACTAAAACCATGGCCACCAGATAAAGAGTTCCCACAGACCATCCAAAAGAGCCCATAAGGGCATCAGACTTATATGCGGTCACCAGATTAGACATAATGGCAGCAATCATAAATATTGCCATGGCATAGTCAGTTAGATTTAAGCCCTTAAGGAAGACCTTAAACCATTTTTTAAAGGATTCCTTCATAAAAATAAGTATGAGACTTACAAAGGAAAGGGTTAAAAACAAAATGGAAACTATCATTACCGCATGGGATTTAGCCTCTAACATATTGAAATAATACTTCTCATAGTAGAATGGAAAAACCAGGATTACCGCCAGTATATATACCAGGCTTAATCCCCCTAAAATCTTGCAAAGTGTATCTTTCATAAAGCCCCCTTTTCTAAGCTTCAATTGTAGTAAAAACAAGAAAAAATCCCTTGACACCAAGGGGTTCATCTAGTATAGTATCATATGTTGACACAAAATGCTGCTATGGCTCAGTCGGTAGAGCGTCACATTGGTAATGTGGAGGTCACCGGTTCAATTCCGGTTAGCAGCTCTTTAAAAGCGGAAGTCTTATGACCTCCGCTTTTTTTATTTGTTAAAACGAGGTATAGTCGTTTTATTCATTCTCATCCTTCTTAAAAAGGCTTAAAACTGCTGAATTGTAATTAATGCTCTGATATGCGTAATAAGTATCAGAAGCTTCTGTGAGTCCCACATCCTCCTTTATCTGATTTAAGGTTTCGGTTGCCTCCTTAAGGGCATCCTCATCCCCATCACCAGACAGAGAGTTCACCGCAACAGAATCGAGGTATACCTGCATAAATCTTGCATAGTCGTCGTAGGTATACTCTGTCTCCTCACTGTCCTTAAGTTTATTTAAAAGGGCTGTCAGGGAGTCGTAAAGCTCCTCTCTGTTTCCAACCTTGCCAGTTGCCAGTTCTTTCTGAGAATCACTAAGATTTAATATCTGTGAATTAACTCCCTCGGTATCGGAAGTAATCACATTGTTAGTAATAGTCTGTTCTGTATCAGCATTCTTAGCCTCGCCATTGATGGCCGCTGCATCCCCTGATATTGTAACGGTATTCTTACTGTCAGGAACGCTCACACCCTCCTTGTAATAACCCATTACCTTCTTTACATAGTTCTGGGTCTCAGAGAAAGGTGGTATTCCGCCGTACTTGTCAACATTGCCAGGGCCTGCATTATAGGCAGCAAGTGCAAGCTCAACATTGCCTTTGTACTTCTTTAACATCTGGCTTATGTATTTAGCACCGCCCATAATGTTCTGTTCTGGATCGTAGGCATCCTCCACACCTAAACTCTTAGCTGTGGCAGGCATTAACTGCATAAGACCCATGGCACCGGAGTGCGAGGTGGAATCCACATTAAAGTTGGACTCCTGCTTGCAGATAGCCTTAAGAAGGTTTACATCAACCCCGTACTTATCTGCAGCCTTCTGAAAGATTGCGTCCAAGCTGGTGGTATTCTCTGTCTCCCTCAGGGTGTCGGCAAAAGTGCTGTCAGAAGTAACATTGCCAGTGGAATTTATATTATTGTTGTTACTGCTCTTAATAGAGCTTACAATAGCATTTACGTCCATAATTTACCTCTTATCAGAAGATAATAACTCTTGTTATATATCGGTAATGAGTCTTTAAGACTTAAGGAAACTATAGCATATTTTCTTGATTTTTTAAACGCATTTGGGTATACTTATGAAGTGCGCCGGCGTGGCGGAATGGCAGACGCAGCAGACTCAAAATCTGCCGGGGGTAACTTCGTGCGGGTTCAAGTCCCGCCGCCGGCACTGACTCCTGTTTTGCAGGAGTCTTTTTTTATAACAAAAAAGTCGGAGGCCAAGCGGTCTTAGGAAGACAA
>JAZQNS010000013.1:0-2448 GCA_045627425.1 Lachnospiraceae bacterium
ATAAGTAGCTATAAGTCCCAGAAACTATCAATAGAAAAGAATTCTACCCTTTCCCCTAATATGCTATAGAACTATAAAGGACCCATAACCATGAAACTATTTAAGTATAAGAGACACAAAGAAAAAGAAGACCAAAGAAAAGTACCCACGAAAAAGCCGTGGGTACTTAGAAAGAACATATATACCTGTGTTAATTCCAACATGGAAATGTTTTAATAAGCCAGCATGGAAATGTATTTATTCAAAAGGAGAAAGGTTGCGACGAATGAAATAAAGGATTTCCTCGTCGGACCTGTCCTTCATAGCGTCGTTTTTAAGGATAGTATAGGCAGTGTCTTCACTGTAATTATACTTCCTATCACCCTTTCCGTAACGTTCTATAAGCTTTTCCCCCTTGTAAATACCAAAGCCTCCATCCGCTTCCTGCTTAACTGTAAGGCACTCCCCTATATATGTAGTTGGAACGGAATACATTTTGCCTCGGTATTCAATCATTGAGTCTTTGTTAACCTTATATTTCTTCTCTTGCTTGGGGGTCTTCTTATTGTAAAGAATCTCATCCTTTGGTAGAACTGCCAAATGCTTTTTCTCTTCTAAATACAGTTTTATTGGAGCCTCTCCAGATCCTTTGGAGACTTCTTTATTTATTTCTTCCATGAATGCGATATTTATTTTCATTAGGTCATCCCAGTCATCGAACTCCTCGTTGTAGGCTCTTAGTCTTTCCATAAGTTTGGCCAGGGATTCAACTTTGCCTTTTGTCTGGGGTCTATAGGCTTTACAGGCAATTGGCTTAAAGCCCACCCTGTTGGCATACCTTTCAAATTCCTCTTCAAATACGGTTCCTGTAAATGAAGTACGTGACTGGTCCACCACCGTACTCATGTTGTCGAAGAGGATTTCCTGGGGAAGACCCTCGAAGAATTTAAAAGCCTCCGCCATACAGTTAAAAAGTGTGGGCTGGCTACGGTCTTTGGTGATTTTAATAAACCTGTATCTTGAATACCCTAGAATCATTAAGAAAATGTTTATCTTGTATCTTTTGCCCTCACGGTTAACTAAAACCATATCCTCTTTCCAGTCTACCTGGGCCTGCACTCCAGGGCTGGATTCAAAACGAATTGAAATATTCTTCTTCTCTTCTTCCTTATGTCTTTTAATAAAGTCCGCCACAGTGCTGTATTTACCAGTATAGCCCTTCTTCTCTATAAGCTTGTATACCGCCATAGCTGTGCAGCCGTAATTGTCAACCTTATTGATAATAATATTCTTATACCCATCTAACTTAGATGAGTAGACCCTTTTGCTGACCGTAGGTTTAAGTTCACCATTTTGCAGTTTAATGTAACGGTCTATGGTGCGGGGATCACAGTTAAAACGCCTGGCGAGCTCGGCCTTATTAGTAACCGGCATATCCCTTTTGGACATATATAGTATTGTTTCTTTTACATCTCTCCTCATTGTCTTACCTCCAAACATAGTTTTTAAAGTATAAACCACAAAATTGAAATCTTTGTTGCCATGCATTTTGAGGTTGGAGAATTAGGGGATTTTGAGGTTGGGACGCATGACACATTTTGGCATAAAAAAGGAAACGAGTAAGCCGCATCAATAAGTGCGGTGAAAACCCGTTTCCGTAACTACCTATATTAAATCTATAGCACTCTCCTACCTAAAATCATCACTCTCAAAATTCATCTTGCCTCTTGAACCTGAGATGTCCTTTAAGTATAGCTTGTAGGCTTTCTCTTCGGTGCCGAGATATCGGCTTCTTAGGCTCTCGGAAGTGAGGCCAAGCTTTGCGCCAGTCTGAGTGAGGCTGTAGTCGATTGGTCCGATGCCATAGTCAAATGGCACGAATCTTAAGTCATCCTGATAATTCTTAACCTTAATAACCAGCCACATATGAGCAATGTTGGCATTCTTATTAATAATAGAAGTAATGCCGTACTGTTTAAAGAGTAGCTGCTCGTAGGCTGTGAAAACCACACAGTTACCCTTAGCGTCACCGTCGGCCATAGCCTTTAGGGCCTTGTAGCCTGACTTCTTTACTGAATAGTTGGATACATACTTCATCTTGAAGGATACATCACCTGCTGCAGAGCCGCCGAAGTAGCCGGATCTTGCAACGCACCAGACTTTTGCCATGCTGCTAAGGTCTGACATGGAAGATGCCCTAAGGATGGATCTGTCTCCTGCCTCTGGAGTCTCAAAGGTCTCAAGGTAGTCAGACACTGGGAATTCACTAGGCCAGCAGTCATTAATGAACTGGTAAAGTGTTGGCACCTCGCGCTCGTTGTCGATTAACTTGATGGTGGAAGTGCTTCCTAGAAGGTATATCTTCATCTGCTTAAGCAGGTTGGTCCATTCCGCTTCGGTTGCGAAGAAGTACTCGGATTCCTTCTTATCATATGTGTCATCAATACACTCTAAGAGCTCGGTATAGCC
>JAZQNS010000014.1:0-31304 GCA_045627425.1 Lachnospiraceae bacterium
CGACGAGGCTACTTTTGCCTGCGAGTGCGGTGGCACAATGCACAGAGTGCCAGAGGTTCTTGACTGCTGGTTCGACTCAGGAGCTATGCCATTTGCCCAGCACCATTATCCATTTGAGAATAAGGACTTATTCGAGCAGCAGTTCCCAGCTCAGTTTATCTCTGAGGCTGTAGACCAGACTCGTGGATGGTTCCATTCCCTTATGGCTGAGTCCACACTTTTATTCAACAAGGCTCCATATGAGAACGTAATTGTTCTCGGCCATGTTCAGGATGAGAATGGACAGAAGATGAGTAAATCAAAGGGCAATGCAGTTGATCCATTTGACGCCCTTGAGAAGTATGGTGCAGATGCTATCAGATGGTACTTCTACATCAACTCTGCTCCATGGTTACCAAATCGTTTCCACGGTAATGCGGTAGCTGAGGGCCAGAGAAAGTTTATGGGTACTCTCTGGAACACCTATGCATTCTTCGTACTTTATGCTAACATCGACGAGTTCGATGCTACAAAGTACAGCTTAGATTATGACAAGCTTTCCGTAATGGACAAGTGGTTATTATCCAAGTTAAATACCTTAATCAAGACTGTTGATGATGATCTTGCCAACTACAAGATTCCTGAGACAGCAAGAGCGTTACAGGAGTTCGTAGACGACATGTCCAACTGGTATGTTCGTCGCTCCCGTGAGAGATTCTGGGCTAAGGGCATGGAGCAGGACAAGATCAATGCTTACATGACACTTTATACTGCCTTAGTTACAGTATCCAAGCTTGCAGCACCTATGGTTCCATTTATGACAGAGCAGATCTACAGAAACCTTGTGTGCTCCGTAGACAATAAAGCCAAGGAGTCCGTACATTTATGCGACTTCCCAGTAGCCAACGAGGCATATATCGATGCTGACCTTGAGGCTAAGATGGACCTTGTATTAAAGGTGGTTGTTATGGGCCGTGCAGCAAGAAACGCAGCCAACATCAAGAACCGTCAGCCAATCGGCAAGATGTATGTAAAGGCTGAGGCTGCATTAGATGAGTTCTTCACAGCGATTGTTGCTGATGAGTTAAATGTTAAGTCAGTAGAGTTTAAGGATGATGTATCTGCATTTACAGATTATTCATTCAAGCCACAGCTTAAGACTGTAGGTCCTAAGTACGGCAAGCTCTTAGGACGCATCCAGGGCGAGCTTAAGGACTTAGACGGAAACAAGGCTATGGCTGAGCTTAAGTCAACTGGCACATTATCACTCTGTGACGGCGAGGCAAAACTAACCGAGGAAGACCTTCTCATCACCATGACTCAGATGGAAGGCTACCAGACAGAGAATGACAATGATATCACAGTAGTATTAGACTGCAATCTTACAGAGGAACTCTTAGACGAGGGCTTCGTAAGAGAGATTATTTCCAAGATTCAGACCATGAGAAAGGATGCGGGCTTCGAGGTATTAGACCATATTGAGGTATCCTACGTGGCAAGTGGAAAGGCAGCAGCTATCTTCGAGAAGTATGAGGCTGAGATTTTGCCTGACGTATTAGGTGAGAAGTTAGTTGCAGGAAAGACAGAGGGGTCTGTCAAAGAGTGGAAGATTAATGGGGAAGATGTTACTTTAGGAGTAAAGAAGCTGTAGATTGGAGAATAATAATGAAACAGCAAGCAACATTAACCAAAAAAGAATTAAAAAAGAGCATAGAGGAGCATGTAAAGGCACTCTTTAGAAAGGAGATTTCCGAGGCTACTCAGCAGGAAATCTACCAGGGTCTCTCCTATGCAATTAAGGATTACATTGTGGACCAGTGGATGGATACCCAGAAGCAGGTGGACAAGGATGATCCAAAAATCGTTTACTACATGTCCATGGAGTTCTTAATGGGTAGAGCTCTTGGAAACAATCTTTTAAACTTAAATGCCTACAAGGAAGTGGCTGCAGTGTGCGAGGAACTGGGCCTTGATTTAAATGAAATCGAGGACCAGGAGCCGGATCCAGCCCTTGGAAACGGAGGATTAGGCCGCCTTGCAGCCTGCTTCCTCGATTCCTTAACAACCTTAGGCTATCCTGCATATGGCTGTGGTATCCGCTATCACTATGGTATGTTCAGACAGAAGATTGAGAATGGATATCAGCTTGAGAAACCAGACAACTGGTTAAAGCATGGCTATCCTTTCGAACTTAAGAGAAACGAGTACACCTATGAGGTACACTTTGGCGGAAATATCAGAACAGAGTTAAACCCTGATAATTCCCTCAAGTTCGTTCATGAGAATTTCCAGGCAGTGAAGGCAGTGCCATATGATATGCCAGTATTAGGCTACAAGAATGGTATGGTTAACTCCCTTATGATCTGGGATGCAGAGCCAATTGAGGCCTTTGAGCTTGACTCCTTCGATAAGGGTGATTACCGTATGGCCCTTGAGCAGGAGAATCTTGCCAAGACCCTGGTTGATGTACTCTATCCAAACGACAACCACATCTTTGGTAAGGAGCTTAGACTTAAGCAACAGTACTTCTTCGTATCTGCTTCCTTACAGAGAATCGTGGACAAGTACAAGAAGAACCATCCTGATATCAGGAAGCTCTATCAGAAGGTTGCAATTCAGATGAATGACACACATCCAACTGTGGCAGCAGCCGAGCTTATGAGAATCCTTATGGATCAGGAGGGCTTATCCTGGGATGAGGCATGGGAGGTTACCAACAAGACCTGTGCCTACACCAACCATACAATTATGGCTGAAGCCCTTGAGAAGTGGCCAATCGATATATTCTCAAGACTTCTTCCACGTATCTACCAGATTGTGGAGGAGATTAACAGAAGATTCCTCATTGAGGTTGAGGCAAAATATCCTGGCAACTATGACAAGGTAAGAAGCATGGCAATTATCTTCGACGGCAAGGTTAGAATGGCTAATTTAGCAATTGTTGCAGGTCATTCTGTAAACGGTGTTGCCAGACTTCACACAGAGATTCTCGAGAAGAGAGAGCTTAGAGACTTCTACGAGATGATGCCAGACAAGTTCTCCAACAAGACCAACGGCATCACCCAGAGAAGATTCTTAGGTCACGCAAATCCACTTCTTGCTTCATGGGTTACCGACAGAATCGGCGACAAGTGGTATACAGACCTTACAGAGTTAGAGAAACTATCTGTTTATGCTGACGACAAGAAGGCTAAACAGGAGTTTATGAATATTAAGTACAAGAACAAGGTTCGCCTCGCCCAGTACATTAAGGAGCATAACGGCATTGATGTGGATCCTAACTCCATCTTTGATGTGCAGGCTAAGCGTCTTCATGAGTACAAGAGACAGCTCCTTAATATTCTTCACATTATGCACCTTTACAATGAGTTACTTGAGCACCCTGATATGGAATTCTATCCAACAACCTTCATCTTTGGTGCCAAGGCAGCAGCAGGCTATGAGAATGCCAAGCTTACCATCAAGCTCATCAACGCTGTTGGTGAAGTGGTTAACAATGACCCAGCAATCAAGGGCAAAATTAAAGTAGTCTTCATTGAGGACTACAGGGTAAGTAACGCGGAGCTTCTTTTTGCCGCAGCTGACGTATCAGAGCAGATTTCCACAGCCTCCCGTGAGGCATCTGGTACCGGTAACATGAAGTTTATGCTTAACGGTGCAGTTACAATTGGAACTATGGATGGTGCCAATGTCGAGATGTTCGAGGAAGTAGGCGAGGATAACATGGTTATCTTCGGTATGAGTGCTGATGAGGTTATTGAGCACGAGAGAGTAAGAGACTACGATCCAATGGAAATCTTCAATAACGATCCTAATGTGAGACGAGTAGTAACACAGTTAGTTAACGGAAGATTCTCAGGAAACGAGTCTACAGAGCTCTTTAGAAAGGTCTATAACTCTCTCCTTAACAAGAAGGAGACACAGTATGCAGATACCTACTTCATCCTTAAGGACTTCGAGGCCTACAGACGTGCCCAGGCTAAGATCAACGACTTATATAAGGATACAGATACCTGGTCCAGGATGGCTATTATGAACACAGCAAAGTCTGGAAAGTTCTCCTCTGACAGAACCATTGAGGAGTATGTAAAGGACATCTGGAAGCTTAAACCATTAGATGGAAGAAGAGCATAAGATATAAAGACATAATTAAAGCCTTACGCTGAAGAATCGGCGTAAGGCTTTTTAGTTCTATAGAATTTAGTATTTCTCGTCTCTGATTTTAACAGATGCGTTATAGAGAACGAAGCCTGAAACAGTAATCAGGATGCCCACGGTGCAGGCAATTATATAAGCTGTATTGGAGGTGGATGTGAGCGGCATAAGTGGAACTAAAGTTCCGAAGAAGTTGAAGGCCATATGGAAAATAATAGGTATCCAGAGGGTCTTTGCTTCTCTGTAAATGTATCCAAGCATTAATCCAACGATAAATGCGTAGGAGCCCTGAACCAGGTTCATATGAAGCAGTCCAAAGAGCAGGGCCTGTAAAATGTTGGCTACAAAGAAAGGGCCCACCTTCTTAGTGTAGTGTAAGAGGACACCTCTGCAGAGGAATTCCTCATGGATAGGAGCAAGGACGGTTCCGTAAACCATCATGATGGCATAGGCAACTGGTGAATAATCATCCATGGAGAGAAGCTCATTATATTCCTCAAACAGCTTAGGGCAGTAGCCCTCCCAGATGGAGTATCCATACTGGATTGCAACCTGCATTCCAAGGACGATTAAGAGAAGACCAAGGAGGCTGAAGCCTGAAAGGTTAAGCTTTAGATTCAGGTCCTCGGTGCGGTTATGTATATGCCTAAACCAGAGAATGAAGACTAACATTGAGGAAAGTCCCCAGGCTACGGTTATGTAGACGCCTAAGTCTCCGGCGGAAATCTCATTAATAAGAGATGTGGCAAAATCTATGGGATCAGCAAAATCACCGATTCCAAGGGCTCCCTCTATTACAACATAGTAGTAAATAACTGGTATGGAAACCGCAAGCTGTATGCCTAAGGTGGCAAGTATTGGAATCAGACAGGCAAGGACCTGACCGCATTTTTTAAAGAATTTCTTCATATGCTCCTCCTCAAGAAGATGGTTAACATATTATAACATAGTTATTACTGAAATAGTATATCTTTGTGAAAAATGCAAAAAAGGACTTGGCAAATTTTGTGAACATGTTATAATGAATCAAATATTGTTTGAATTCACACCAGTTTTAGTTTTAAAGGAGAGAGACATGACTTACGAAGAGCTTGTAAAAGAGGCAGAGAAGGCCTTAAAGAATCTTGATTTAAAGACAGCCCCAGAGCATCTTGCAGTTGAGTTTGACGTTGAAGGTGAAGGCGAAGGTGCTTTCTATGTAGAGTTTACCCAGAAGAAGGCCAAGGTTGAACCATATGAGTATTATGACCATGACTTAAGAGTAAGAGACAACGCTGAGCAGATTTTAAAGCTGCTTAAGGGTGAGGTTTCCTGCTACGAGGTTAACGTTGAGGGCTTTGCAGAGGAGTTAAGCTTCTTAAAGAATAGAAAGGCAGCAAGAAAGGCTACTACAGCTAAGAAGACTGCAACTACAGCAAAGAAGGCTACAAAGACCGTAGCTAAGAAGGCAACAACCACAGCAAAGAAGGCTGCAAAGACAGCAGATAAGGCATCTAAGTAATTCATTTGACTATTATCCCTCAGGGTGGAATAACCACCTTGAGGGATTTTTTTTGTACAGGAAAAATGATATACTTTAGGAAGTAATGAGAAAGAGGTGAACCATGTCATTTACCCATTTGCATGTCCATACAGAGTATTCTCTTTTAGATGGAGCTAACAAAATTTCAGAGTGTATAAAACAGGCCAAGGCTCTTAATATGGATTCTGTTGCAATTACAGATCATGGCGTAATGTACGGTGTCATTGATTTCTACAAGAAGGCCAGGGCCGAGGGCATTAAGCCTATTCTTGGCTGCGAAGTATATGTGGCCCCAGGTTCCAGATTCGACCGTGAACCAGGCGCCGGAGATGAGAGATATTTCCATCTGGTGCTTTTAGCTGAGAATAACAAGGGCTATGAGAACCTTACCAAGATAGTATCAAGGGGCTTCACAGAGGGCTTTTACTATAAGCCAAGAGTTGATATGGAAGTGCTAAGACAGTACTCAGAGGGAATTATTGCCCTGTCAGCCTGTCTTGCGGGACGCATTCCAAGACTTCTACTGAAGGATGATTACGAGGGAGCTAAAACAGCTTTAAATGAGTATTTAGATATATTTGGAAGGGACAACTTCTTCCTTGAGCTTCAGGACCACGGTATACCTGAGCAGAGAATGGTTAACCAGCAGGTAATGAGGCTCAGTAAGGAGACAGGCATTCCATTAGTCTGCACCAACGATGTCCACTATACATATGCTGAGGATGCAGAGCCACATGATTTGTTACTCTGCCTTCAGACAGGTAAAAAAGTTACAGACAGAGACAGGATGAGATATGAGGGAGGCCAGTATTACCTTAAATCTGAGGAGGAGATGAAGAACCTCTTCCCTTATGCCATCGAAGCCATAGAGAACACTCACAAAATAGCAGAGCGCTGCAATGTGGAGATTGAGTTCGGTGTAACCAAGCTCCCTAAGTTTCCTGTTCCATCAGAGTTTAATAATGACAGCTGGGAATACCTAAAATTCCTCTGCGATGAGGGATTAAAGAGTCACTACGGACCAGACCAGATAGAGGAGGCCAGATCTCAGTTAGAATACGAGCTTAACACCATTCACAATATGGGCTATGTAGATTACTTCCTTATTGTGTGGGACTTCATTCGCTTTGCAAGGTCTAAGGATATTATGGTAGGCCCGGGACGAGGCTCCGCCGCAGGTTCTGTGGTTGCTTTCGTTCTGGATATCACCCAGATTGAGCCCCTTAGATACAATCTTGTATTTGAGCGATTCTTAAATCCTGAGCGTGTAACCATGCCCGATATTGACGTGGACTTCTGCATGCTAAGAAGACCTGAGGTCATAGACTATGTAATAGGCCTTTATGGTGAGCAGGAGGTGGTTCAGATTGTTACCTTCGGAACCATGGCTGCCAAGAACGCCATAAGGGACGTGGGACGTGTGCTTGATCTTCCATACACCTTTGTGGATGTGGTGGCCAAGGCTATTCCTAACGAGCTTGGAATCACCATTGAGAAGGCACTCAATATGAATCCTGAGCTTAGAAAACTCTACGATGGTGATGAGGAGGTTAAGAAGCTTATTGACATGGCAATGAAGCTTGAGGGCCTGCCAAGACACACCTCAATGCATGCGGCAGGCGTGGTTATTTCCTCCAAGCCTGTAGATGAGTATGTGCCTTTGTCCAAGGGCTCTGACGGCACTATTGTAACCCAGTACACCATGACAACCTTAGAGGAGCTTGGTCTCCTTAAGATGGACTTCCTTGGTTTAAGAACCCTTACGGTAATCCAGGGAGCCCTAAAGAACATAGAAAAAACCACCGGCAAAAAGGTGGATATAGACCATATAGATTTTAATGACAGAGCGGTTTTAGACATGATTGCCCAGGGCAAAACCGAGGGTGTCTTCCAGCTCGAATCCGCAGGAATGACATCCTTCATGAAGGAGCTTAAGCCTAAGACCTTAGAGGATATCATTGCGGGAATATCCCTTTACAGACCAGGTCCAATGGATTTTATTCCAGCCTATATAAAGGGCAAGAATAATCCGGAAAACATTGTCTACAAGTGTCCTGAACTAAAGCCAATCTTAGAGAACACCTACGGCTGTATAGTTTACCAGGAACAGGTAATGCAGATAGTTAGAGACCTTGCTGGTTACTCCATGGGACGTTCCGACTTGGTCCGCCGCGCCATGAGTAAGAAGAAGGCTGCGGTAATGGACGCAGAGAGAAAGAACTTCGTCTACGGCAATGAAGCTGAGGGAGTTTCCGGATGTGTAAGCAAGGGCATATCTGAGGCAGTAGCCAACGAGATCTTCGATGAGATGATAGACTTCGCAAAATACGCCTTCAACAAGGCCCACGCTACAGGTTATGCTGTGGTGGCTATGCAGACAGCCTATCTTAAGTATTATTATCCAGTGGAATACATGGCTTCATTAATGACATCGGAGCTTGGAAATGCCTCCAAGGTTTCTGCATACATAATGAGTAGCAGGAAGATGGGAATTGAAGTTTTGCCTCCTGATATTAACTCAGGAGAGACGGTATTCACTGTCTCTGATGGCAAAATCAGATTCGCTTTATCTGCCATAAAATCCATTGGAAGACCAGTGATTGATGCCATTGTGGAGAACCGAGAGAGGGAAGGAGCCTTCAAGAGCCTGCCTGGTTTCATACACAGATTAAGCGGAAAGGAAGTAAATAAGAGAACCCTGGAGAACTTCATAAAGGCTGGTGCCTTCGACGGCTTAGGAATAAACAGAAGACAGGCCATGAGTGTCTACCAGATGATTATGGACAAGGAAAACTCAGACAGGAAGCATTCCATGGCAGGTCAGATAAGTCTCTTCGACATCGCGGAGGAGGAGGATAAGGCATCCTTCGAGGTTCAGATTCCTGACATGCCTGAGTATGACAGGGAGACAGCCCTTGCAATGGAGAAAGAGGTCCTTGGAGTGTATATCAGCGGACATCCACTTATGGAATACGAGGAGAGATGGTCTAAGAATATAACCAACACCACAGCGGACTTTATGCTAGATGAAGAGACCAAAGAGGTTAAGGTGCATGATAATGATTTTGCCACAATAGGCGGAATGATTGTTGAGAGAACCATTAAGTACACCAAGAACAACAAGACCATGGCCTTTATTACTGTGGAGGACCTTCTGGGTACTGTTGAGGTAATTATCTTCCCTAAGGTATATGAGCAGTATCAGCAGTTTCTTCTCGAGGACCAGAAGCTCTTTTTGAAGGGAAGGGTTAACCTTGAGGAGGACAAGAATGCCAAGCTTATCTGTGAGACGGTAATTCCTTTTTCTGATATACCAAGAAATGTCTGGCTTCAGTTTGACAACAAGGAAGCCTTCAGCAAGCTTGAGCAGGAACTCTATGATTCCATTAAGGAATCCGACGGAAAGGACAGGATTATTATCTATCTTAAGGAGGAGAAGGCTAAGAAAATGCTGCCTCCAAGTAAGAATATTGATGCTAATGATGTGATTTTGACCAAACTTTGTGAAATATTAGGCGAAGATAATGTAAAGGTTGTAGAATCTAGCCTCTAGGCCCCTTAGTTCGTTGCTTTTTCACAGAGAAAGTAATAAAATTACACATGTATTGATTAAAATTTAGATGATAACTATGGGCCACAGTGGGTTCTACAGGAGGAAAAAATCATGGCAATGACCATCAATAAGTTCGCAGTCTTAACAAGTGGTGGAGATGCACCAGGAATGAACGCAGCAATTCGTGCGGTTGTAAGACGCGGTCTGGCTAGAAATCAGGAAATGTATGGTATCTACAGAGGATATGCAGGATTATTAGAGGGTAAAATCGAACCATTAACAGCCCGTTCCGTATCTGAGACAATTCAGAGAGGCGGTACTATCTTAGAGACAGCAAGATGCCCAGAGTTCGTTGAGCCAGAGGTTCAGGAGAGAGCAGCACAGATCTTAAAAGAGCACGACATTGACGGCGTTGTAGTAATCGGAGGAGACGGTTCCTTCAAGGGAGCACAGGCTCTTTCCAAGCACGGCATCAACACCATTGGAGTTCCTGGAACTATCGATCTTGATATTGCCTGCACAGATTACACTATTGGTTTCGACACTGCTGTAAACACAGCTATGGACGCTATTGATAAAATCAGAGACACATCCACATCCCATGAGAGATGCTCAATCATCGAGGTAATGGGACGTCACGCAGGCCACATCGCTTTATGGTGCGGACTTGCCAACGGTGCTGAGGATGTTATCATTCCAGAAAAGTACGACTACAATGAGGCTACAATCATTGAGCATATCAGAGAGAACCGTGCTAAGGGTAAGAAGCATCACATCATTATCAATGCAGAGGGTATCGGCGATTCCTTAGGCATGGAGAAGAGAATTGAAGCAGCCACAGGCATGGAGACAAGAGCAACTATCTTAGGCCACTTACAGAGAGGCGGAAGCCCAAGCTGTAAGGACAGAGTCTATGCTTCCACCATGGGTGCATACGCAATTGACCTTCTTATCGAGGGCAAGACTAACAGAGTTGTTGCTTACAAGAACGGTGAGTTCGTTGATTACGATATCGATGAAGCATTAGCAATGGAGAAGAGCATTAACGAGTATCAGTACGAGATCTGCAAGTCCTTCTCTATCTAGTTAAGGAGATATATGATTACCAGCGCTGACAACAAGCAGATTAAAGAAGTAATCAAATTAAACACTAATTCAAGGGCCCGTCGCAAAGCGGGCCTTTTTGTCGTTGAAGGCAGGAAAATGTTTATGGAGGCCCCTATGGACCGCATAGACCATATCTATGTGCAGAGGACCTTCTATGAAGGCGAGGGAAGGGAGGAACTCCTAAATAAGGATTCTTCACTTACGGAGGACAGTGCCTTAGTTGAGATAGTGGATGATAAGGTATTTAAGCTCATGTCAGACACACTTACACCCCAGGGAATTCTTACCCTGGTTAAGGCTAAGGATTACAGCTTAGATGACCTTTTTGCCTCGGGGAAGAAGCCTCTTATTATGGTGCTTGAGTCACTTCAGGATCCAGGCAACTTCGGAACTATCCTAAGAACCGGAGAGGGTGCAGGGGTTACAGGCATAATAGTAAATAATACCACGGTAGACCGCTTTAATCCTAAGACCATAAGATCCACAATGGGATCTGTATACAGAATGCCTGTATATGAAACAGACGATATTCCGAAAACTTTAGATGAGCTAAAGAAAAGGGGTGTAAAAACCTATGCGGCCCATCTTAAGGGGGAGAATGAGTTTTACCAGGAAGACTACAGGGAAGCCACAGCCTTTTTAATTGGAAACGAGGGCAAGGGACTTAGTGATGAAGTGTCGGATGCTGCCGATATATTAATCAGGATTCCTATGGAGGGAGAAGTTGAGTCCCTTAATGCAGGAGTTGCAGCGTCTCTTCTTATGTATGAGAGTCTTAGACAGAGGAGATTGTAGATGTTCAGATTATGGGGCAAAATGTGGAAGGACAGACACCTTCTTAAGGAATATGTCTATGAGAGAGAGGTGGATGACACCAGAACTCATATGATATTTCAGGGGTTAGAGAAGATATGCTATGAGATGGATCTTGAGAAGCCAATGTGGCTTGATTCAAATGTGAAGGACTTTAAGGAACACAGTAAAGCCCGCTTTAACCAGGATTCATTTATTGAGAGCATAGATTTTGATTATCTTGAAATCGAGATACTTAGCGAGGACTAGTTATGAATATTTTAGAGGCTATTGAGAACGAGGAGAATGGTTATGAAACTGCCATGCTGCTTTACAATGCAGCCATGAAGAAGGTTCAGACCAAGTTAGAGATTTTAAACGACGAGTTTAAATACGTACACAATTACAATCCAATTGAATATGTTAAGGCAAGAATAAAGTCTCCTGAGAGCATTACAAATAAGCTTAAAAGAAAGGACTTGGATCCTACTATAGAAAACATGGTATCCGCAGTGGACGACATTGCAGGAGTGAGAATTGTATGCTCCTTCGTGCCAGATATTTATATGTTAGTTGACATGATTGGTGGACAGAATGATCTTACAGTTATGTCTGTCAGGGATTATATCAAGAATCCTAAGGAGTCTGGCTACAAGAGTTTCCACATGAATGTTACTATACCTGTATTTCTTTCTGACAAGGTGGTGGATGTAAGGGTTGAGATACAGATAAGAACCATTGCCATGGACTTTTGGGCATCCTTGGAGCACAAGATTTATTATAAATTCGAGGGTAATGCGCCGGAATATATTAGCAGGGAGCTTAGAGAGTGCGCGGGAGTTGTTTCCATACTCGATGAGAAGATGCATTCATTAAACGAAATAATTGCCGGAGAAAAGGCAAAAGAAGAGGAAGCCGATTAGGCTTCCTTTTTATTGTTAACTGTCTTCTTTTGTAATTCAGAGAATGGTGCGTATACAATTAGCCACATTCCTAAGGCCATGAAGATTCCCATCAGTACATCGAATACGGAATGCTGCTTAATGAACATGGTGGAAAGCACTATGAGTATGCAGCAGACTGAGGATGCGTGGATAAATGGCTTTTTGCCTCTAAAGAAGCTATTGTATCTCAGAGCCAGGTGTGCTCCGATGGCATTATATACATGCAGGCTAGGGAAGAGGTTAGTAGCTGTATCCTGACTGTAAAGCAGTTTAACTAAATCAGTGCAGAAGTTATCCCTAGGGAAAACTATGGGTCTAAGGTAGGCTCCGTTAGGATACACGGTGGAGATGATTAAGAAGATTGTCATTCCCACGCAGATGAAGAGTCCATACCTCTTGAAGTCCTCCTTGTTGGTAAGGAAGAGATAAAGGCCTGTAGCAGATATGTATACAAACCAGAAAAGATATGGTATTACGAAATATTCAACAAAGGGAATGTAATCGTCAAGCACCATATGAACCACATGAAAGTGTCTGGTTACGTGATTCTCCAAAAAAGCGAACCAGGGGAGATAGATAAGGGCATAAAGGAAAATAATACCGTGACCGTAATCTCTCCATAAAAGGCTAAGCTTTTCTTTTGTCTTAATAAAAAACTTACTGTTTAAGAGTGTTTTCATATATGTACCCCATAATAGAACGCGAATAAGGCCATTTAACAGAATTATAACACGGAAGCCTTTGAATTTTCAATGGTTTTCTTCATCCTCAATGGTATATCCCTATGAATATCATTGGGATTTTTTATGTGACCAGGAGGGCTTTTGCCCTTATGTTTATTGACAAAATGGCAATTTGCCTAGTAATATAGTACTAGTTAGGAGAGATTTTATGAGTGAAGTAAGCAAGAAGAAATTTCCCGTGGCGGCAATCGTCCTAATTGTGATGATTGTTATTTTTTTGGCCGCATATACGGGGGCTTCCATTTATTTCAGAGGACATTTTTATCCTGGCACCTTTGTGGGTGACCTTGATGTGGGTCTTATGACTGTAAGGGAAGTTGAGGCTTCCATAGATGAAGAAATTGGCAATTACGCCTTGGAAATAACAGAGAGAAATGACTGTGTAGAGTATGTAACCGGCGTGGAAATTGGCCTTGTTGCCGACTATGGTACATCAATAAAGGATGCAATGAATGAGCAGCTTGGTTTCGATTTTCCTGTTAAGGTTTTTGGAAACCGTATCTTAGATGCCCAGCCTGTTAAGTATGATGACATGCTACTTGACAATGCCTTAAACAGCTTAACTGCCCTTAAGGAAGACAGGATGACCCTGTCTAAGGATGCGGAGCTTGTTTACAATGGCGGAAGCTATGTTATAGTGCCGGAAGTATACGGTAACTACCTTGATGTTAACCTGGCTAAGGAGGTACTTAAGGGCAAAATTGACATGCTGGAGAACAGCGTTGATTTAGAGGCTGAGGGCTTTTATACAGATCCGCTTCTCTGCCAGGATTCTGACAGTATGCAGAATGCCTTAAAACAGGCGAATTCTTACCTTTCCACCAGGATTAACTATGTGGCGGGGGATGATGCTTTAGCCATGGATCAGGAAGTGGTTAAGGACTTTATTATTCTGTCTGCTTCAGGCGAGGTCAGTATAGATGAGACCAAGGTGGATGAATTCGTGTCCACTGTGGCTAAGACCTTTAATACTTACAATAAAAACAAGGTCTTTATGACCAGCTATGGCAAAGAGGTTACATTAACCAGAGGCGATTACGGATTTGTGGTTGATGAGAAGGCCGAGAAGGAAGATATAATGAATTGCCTTCTTTCGGGAACCGTCACTGAGAGAGAGCCAATCTACTCAAGAAAGGGCGCTTCCTTCGGAAAGTATCAGTATGGAGACACCTACATCGAGGTGAACCTTTCTGCTCAGCACCTTTTCGTCTATGAAAATGGTAAGAAGGTTTTTGAATGCAACTTTGTTTCAGGATGTGAAGCTAACGGTACAGCCACACGCCTTGGAATGTCATATATAAAGTATAAACAGACTGATGCCACCTTAAAGGGTGCCACCTACGAATCCCATGTAAACTACTGGATGCCTTTTGATGGTGGAATCGGTTTGCATGATGCAACCTGGAGATCCAAGTTTGGAGGTTCCATCTACAAGAATAATGGTTCCCACGGCTGCATTAATCTGCCACTCTCTGCGGCTAAGATGATTTATTCTTACGCCTATTCAGGAGAGCCTGTTATTGTCTATAAGCTTAAGGGCACAGAGCCCAAGGAGAAAACCGAGAAGACAGACAAGACAGATAAGACAGATAAGACAGATAAAACAGAAGATGACGACGACGATGAGGACGAGGAGGAAGAAGATGATGACTCCGAGACTGATGACGTGGACGGACAGGAATAGGTTACCGACCTGCACAGACAGGTTATTATAAATATTTAGGGAAGAAACGGGGTAATAAAATGTTATCAAAGAACATGGAAAAGGCACTGGGAAACCGCTCTGCAATCAGAGAGATTTTTGAGTACGGTGTTAACCTTGCCAAAGAGATCGGGGAAGAGAACGTATTTGATTTCAGTTTAGGAAATCCAGCTACACCAGCACCAAAGAAGTTCGACGAGACAATAGTTAAGCTTGAGACAACTATGGATCCTCTTAAGCTTCACAGCTACACAGACAATGCGGGTATTATGTCTGTTCGTAAGGCAATTGCAGACAACCTTAACAAGAGATTTGCTACTGATTTTGATGAGACTGGTATCATAATGCAGGTAGGTGCCGGCGGTGCAATGAACTCAGTTTTAAGAACCATACTTGACCCAGAGGATGAGGTGCTTGTATTTGCACCATACTTCAGCGAGTATGGAAACTACATCTCCAACTTCTATGGTAAGCTGGTTGAGGTATCTCCAAACTTCGATGGAAACTTACAGCCTAATTTAGAAGAGGCAGAAAAGAAGATTACAGCTAAGACTAAGGCAGTAATTATCAACACACCAAATAATCCATCTGGTGTAGTTTACACAGAGGATTCCATTAAGAATTTAGCAGCTCTTTTAGAGAAGAAGCAAAAAGAGTACGGACACGAGATCTATCTTATCTCCGATGAGCCATACAGAGAGCTTCTCTTCGGCGGAGCTAAGCATCACTTCGTAACAAAGTACTACGACAACACCTTCGTATGCTACTCCTTCAGTAAGTCTTTATCCTTACCAGGCGAGCGTATCGGATATGTTGCGGTACCAAAGACCATGGCTGATTACCAGAAGGTGGCAGTTTCTGTAAAGATCGCAACCAGAATCTTAGGCTTCGTTAACGCACCAGCTCTTATGCAGATGGCAGTGTCCGAGTGCCTTGAGGAGCAGTCAGACCTTGCATACTACGCTAAGAACAGAGACATCTTAACAGAGGGCCTTAAGAAGGCAGGCTTCTCATACATTGAGCCAGATGGAGCTTTCTACCTCTTCCTTGAGTCTCCTATAGACGACGAAGAGTTCTGTGAGAAGGCAAAAGCACATCACATCATGATTGTTCCAGGTTCTTCCTTCGGGTGCCCTGGATACGCACGTATTTCTTACTGCGTGGCAACAGACAAGATCGAGAGATCATTAGAGAAGTTCGCAGACCTTGCAAAGGAATTAGGATTATAAGAGGATAAAGAAAAACAGTAAAAATGCCCCTGCAGTGCAGGGGCATTTTTAATTAGAATCCTAATGTTTCTGGTTCGTCATAAGTTACGCCGAAGGTATCAACGGTAACCTTCTTCATAACCTGATCTGCAAGTGGACGGTCCTGGTAGTCGGTAGGAGTGGTTGCGATTTCATCAACTACATCCATACCCTCTGTAACCTTGCCGAAGGCTGCGTAGCCGCCGTCTAAGTGAGGAGCATCCTTATGCATAATGAAGAACTGGGAACCTGCGGAGTCAGGAATCATGGTTCTTGCCATGGAGAGAACTCCGGGTCCGTGGTGAAGGTCGTTCTTGAAACCGTTCTGAGCGAACTCGCCCTTGATTTCGTAGCCTGGGCCGCCAGCACCGGTGCCGTCTGGGCATCCACCCTGAATCATGAAGCCCTTAATGCAGCGATGGAAGATTAATCCATCGTAAAAGTCGTGGTTGATTAAAGAAATAAAGTTCTTAACTGTGTTAGGTGCAACCTCTGGATAGAGCTCAGCTTTAATGATTTTGCCGGATTCCATCTCGATGGTTACTATTGGATTCTGTGCCATAGTATTTCCCTTTCATAATAAAATGATAAAACAATTTTAACGAAAAAATACCCGATTGTAAAGACGGGCAAAATGGCATAAAATGGGGCTATGAAGTGCAATTCTATTATTCTTATGGAGGAGGATTTACGGGGCCGCCTGGGCCTAAATACAATTCCTTCTAAGACAGACTGGGACAATTACATAGAGGGTTTAAAAGAGGACTTTTCAGTAGAAGTGCTGCCACACGAGATAGTGGAAATGGCTGAGGATGCAAGCATGATTGCAGAGCCTGAGGAAATAAGGCTGCGTATGCATATTTACCTGGTGGCAAGGAATCTTCATAAGGAGAGGTCTCTTCTTCTTGCCAACAACAAGAACCTGCTCCTTGCTGGAAAGGGATTAGGCCTTGCGGTTTTGCCTTGTGAGATACCAGGCAAAATTAACGACTTCGAGGGCTTCCCCATGGTTTTACAGGGCTTCCTTGAGGCAGAAAATTCCTTCCTCGACAGGGCTTATCTAAGAGATTTAGAGCTTCCATGGGAGATTCTTGAGACAGAGCATCTATTGGTGCGTGAGGAGACAGAGGGCGACATAGATGCCATTTATGAAATGTACGAGGACCAGGACTATACCAGGTATATAGAGAACCCTTATCCTGAGAAGGAGGATGAGCTCTCCTACATGAGAAAGTACCGAATATATGTCTATGAGTACTACGGTTACGGCCTTTGGTTCCTTATTGACAAGGCCACGGGAAAGCCAGCTGGAAGGGCCGGATTATCCCCAAAAACCTACTCTGACGATGTGGTTGGGGTGGAGCTTGGATACCTGATTCACAGGGATTTTGCCAGAAGGGGCTACTGTATGGAAGTCTGCAAGGCAATCCTTGAATATGGCAGGACGGAGTTAGAGTTATCAGAGGTTTATTGCCTTATCAGACCTGAGAATGAGGTGTCACTACACATAGCCGAGAAGCTTGGCTTTTTCTTCGAGAAGGAAATCGAGGAAAATGGCAGATTAATGCACAGATTTAAATACATTTATTCTTAATAGAAACCCCTTGGATTCATTGCATTGTACCAAAAAAAGCGGTATAATATTGTGAGTTTTTAATGTGGGTTTTTATTAATTTTAGGCGGTATTTCATATGAGTGAACAGGAGACAATTGTTAACAAAGAAGAGGTAGTTGGAGATAGTCGAAATATGGCCACTTTGACAGAGGCTGAGTACGATAATCCAGAGAGACTCTACGCCATTTTGGTGGACAAGATTAAGGCATACCATCCATCAGATGATCTTCAGATGATTGAGAAGGCTTATAAGCTGGCTTATGAGATGCACAAGGATCAGAGAAGGAAGTCGGGAGAGCCTTATATTATCCACCCTATTGAGGTTGCCATTATTCTGGCTGACCTTGAGATGGACAAGGAGACAATTGTGGCCGGACTTCTTCATGATGTGGTTGAGGATACGCCTACCACCAAGGAAGAGATTGCCGAAATGTTCAACGAGGAGGTTGCCCTTCTGGTTGATGGAGTTACCAAACTTACTCAGTTAAACTACGACGCTGATAAAATCGAGGTTCAGGCAGAAACCCTTAGAAAGATGTTCTTAGCCATGGCTAAGGATATCAGAGTAATCATTATCAAGCTTGCAGATAGACTCCACAACATGCGTACCCTCCAGTTTATGAAGCCGGAGAAGCAGAAGGAGAAGGCAAGGGAGACCATGGATATCTACGCGCCAATAGCACAGCGCCTTGGTATCAGCAAGATCAAGATTGAGTTAGATGACCTTTCACTTAGATATTTAAAGCCTGACGTGTATTTTGATCTTAAGAATGCAATTGAGAGCGGGGAGAATTCCCGTAATGAGTTTATAGATTCCGTTATTAAAGAGGTGTCAGAGGAAATTGAGAAGGCTGGCATCGAGGCTGAGATTTACGGAAGAGTTAAGCATTACTTCAGTATCTACAAGAAGATGGTTAATCAGGACAAGACCCTTGAGCAGGTTTACGATCTTTTTGCCATCAGAATCATGGTGGATTCTGTTAAGGACTGCTATGCTGCCTTAGGTGTTGTTCACGAGATGTACAAGCCTATCCCAGGAAGATTTAAGGACTACATTGCTATGCCTAAGCCTAACAAATACCAGTCCTTACATACTACTCTTATCAGTAAATCCGGAACACCATTTGAGATTCAGATTAGAACCTATGAGATGCACCGTATAGCTGAATACGGTATTGCAGCTCACTGGAAGTATAAGGAAGCAGGAAACGGAGCTACAGCTGAGGGCCAGGAAGAGGAGAAGATGGCATGGTTACGTCAGATCCTCGAGTGGCAGAAGGACATGTCTGACAATAAGGAGTTCTTATCACTTCTTAAGTCTGACCTTGACCTTTTCTCAGACTCAGTATTCTGCTTCACACCTACTGGAGATGTTAAGAACCTGCCAGCGGGCTCTACCCCTATTGATTTTGCCTATGCAATTCATTCTGCTGTAGGAAACAGAATGGTGGGAGCCAAGGTTAATGGCAAGTTAGTTCCAATCACATACAAGATTCAGAACGGAGACAGAATTGAGGTTGTGACCTCACAGAACTCCAAGGGACCTTCAAGAGACTGGCTTTCTGTGGTTAAGTCTTCCCAGGCAAAATCTAAGATTAATGCCTGGTTTAAGTCAGAGCTTAAGGAGGAGAATATTGCTCATGGCAAAGAGCTTGTAGATGCATACTGCAAGCAGAAGTCCCTTGAGCCTTCAATCCTTAACAGAACAGACATAAGGGATGAAATCCTTAGAAAATATGGATACAAAGACTGGGATGCACTCATGGCATCGGTTGGCCGTGGTGGTATCAAGGAAGGTCAGGTGGTATCCAGAGTACAGGAAATCCTTCGCCGTGAGGCAGAGGCCAATGTCACTGACAGTGATATCTTAGAGAACATCAGTAACCACGGCGTGGCAGAGGTTAGAAATCCTCATTCCAAGTCTGGTATTACCGTACGTGGTATTCATGATGTGGCAGTAAGATTCAGTAAGTGCTGTTCTCCAGTGCCTGGAGACGAGATTGTGGGCTATGTCACAAGAGGTCGTGGTGTCACCATCCACAGAACTGACTGTATCAATATGGTACAGCTGCCAGATTCAGAAAAATCAAGACTTATAGATGCAGAGTGGCAGGAGGGATCATCCACAGGCCATTATCTTGCAGAGATTAATATTTACGGAAACAACAGAAGAGGACTCTTAGTTGACATTACCAGAGTCTTTACCGAAAAGAATATGGACATCAACTCCGTTCATACCAAGACTGGTAAGAACGATATTGCAACCATCTCCATGTCCTTCGAGGTAAGCTCCAAGGAGGAGTTAGCTTCCTTAGTTGAGAAGCTTAGACAGATTGAATCCGTAAAGGATATTGAGAGAACCAGAGGTTAAGATGAAGATAGAAATACTGCAGGTGGGGCCTTTACAGACCAACTGTTATCTGGCTATAAATGAGGATGGCAATGAAATAGTTGTGATTGACCCAGGTAATTCAGGAGAGAAAATTGCCGCCATCATTAAGGAGAGGGGTTACAATCCGGTAGCCATTCTCTTAACTCATGGACACTTTGACCATACCGGTGGAATAAAGGGCATGTTAAAGGAGTTTAAGCTTCCAGTTATGTGTCTTGACAAGGAGGAGGAGAGTCTTAATAATCAGAAGATTAGCCTTAGCCACGATGTTATCACTGTGGACAGATTCCTTAGGGATGGAGAGGAAATCACTCTTGCCGGACTTAAGATTAAGGTCATTCACACTCCAGGTCATACACCTGGCGGTGCCTGCTATCACTTCTTCGAGGAAGGAATTCTCTTCTCCGGAGACAGCCTCTTTAACGGGGCTATCGGAAGAACAGACTTCCATGGCGGATCTGCCGGTGACTTAATCAGGTCACTCAAGGAGAAGATCTTAGTTCTAAACGAGAACACTATTGTATTACCTGGTCATATGGACCAGACCACCATCGGGGAAGAGAAGATTAACAACCCCTTTTTAGCCTAGCTATGATTAAGGTTAAGATGTTAAGGGCGGAATTTTTGCCGGATTTCAGGGCTTTAATAAGTGCCTTCTATCCGGGAGTATTCCTCTTTACAGAAATAGAAGAAGCTGTGGAATTTCCACAGAAACTAAATAAAGAGCAGGAAAAGGAAGCCATGGAATGGGAGCTAAATATTATGCTTTCAGACAGGTCATTAATGATCTACGAGACAGGCTTCGAGGAGAGAGGACTTGGATGCACTCTAAATGCTGAGGGCAGAGGCAGAAAGAACCAGGCAAAAAAACTCCTCTATAATTTCCTTTCATACAGGACAGGAAAGAGCCTCCCCTGGGGCACCATGACCGGCGTCAGACCAACCAAGCTGGTACTTGAAATGATTATGATGGGGGACCCTGAGGAGACAATTCGAGAGACTCTTTCAACAGACTATCTTGTGTCAGAGGAGAAGATTGACCTTGCAATTAAGATTGCGAAGAAGGAGGCCGAGATGCTGCTTCCTCTTAGCAAAGAGCCTGGCTACAGTCTATATGTGGGAGTGCCATTTTGCCCTACTACCTGCGCATACTGCTCCTTCCCATCCTTTCCGGAGGAGAATTACAGAGGGAGAATTTCAGAGTATACAGACTGTCTGATAAAGGAGTTAGAGATTTTAAAGGACTCCTTAAAGGGCAGGGATCTTCACACTATTTACTTTGGTGGAGGTACACCTACCACTTTAAGTCCGGGTGATTTAGACAGACTAATTTCATACATTAAGGACCACTTTGATTTGTCTAAGCTTTTAGAGTGGACAGTGGAAGCTGGAAGACCGGATTCCATTACCAGAGAGAAGCTTCAGGTTCTTAAAAAGCATGGAATAGACAGGATATCAGTGAATCCCCAGACTATGAAGCAGAAGACCTTAGACCTTATTGGAAGACACCACAGTGTGGAGGATACGGTTAAGGCCATGGAGCTTGCAAGAGAGCTCGGATTTAAGGTCATAAACATGGATTTGATTCTGGGACTTCCAGGTGAAACAAATGCAGACCTTAAAGAGACCCTGGAGGCAATAAAGCGTCTTAAGCCCGAAAATTTAACCCTTCATTCCCTGGCTATGAAGAGAAATTCAAGGCTTAGCCGCGAGGGATATAAGAACGACTACGGTGACGGTTCTTTTGCCGCAAAGCTTAGCGCTGATGCTGCTAGAGAAATGGGACTTAGTCCATACTACATGTACCGACAGAAGCAGATGAATGGTCATCAGGAGAATGTGGGTTATTCCCTTCCAGGTAAGGAAGGTATTTATAATATAATTATTATGGAGGAATGGGAGACTATTTATGCAGTTGGTGCGGGTGCCATCAGTAAGATTGTTGCCATTCCAGGGGGAGAGGTTTCAAGAATCCCCAATGTAAAAGATGTGGACTATTACATGGACCACATTGACGAAATGATTGATAGAAAGAAAGAGGCCATGAGCCTTAATAACAGGAGGTAAATCCCGTGAAGAAGAAGCCGGTTACTGGTATGAGAGACATTATGCCAGAGGAGATGGAGATTCGTGATTATGTTCAGAGCGTAATTAAGGAAACCTACAGAAGCTTTGGTTTTACACCAATGGAGACACCATGTATGGAGGACATTGAGAACTTATCCTCCAAGCAGGGCGGAGAGAATGAGAAGCTTATTTTCAAGGTTCTTAAGCGAGGAGAGAAGCTTAATTTAGAGACTGCGGAGTCTGAGAAGGACCTTGTGGACATGGGTATGAGATACGACCTTACAGTGCCACTCTGCAGATATTATAGTAATCATCAGGCTGAACTTCAGTCACCATTTAAGGCACTTCAGATGGGAAATGTGTGGAGAGCAGACAGACCTCAGAGGGGAAGATATCGTCAGTTTATGCAGTGCGATATTGATATATTAGGTGATGCTTCCAACTTAGCTGAGATTGAGCTTATCACAGCCACCACCACATGCCTTGGCAAAATTGGCTTTAAGAACTTTGAGATTAGAATTAACGAGCGTCGTATCTTAAAGGCTATGGCAGCATATGCCGGCTTCCCAGAGGAGCTTTACGACGAGGTATTTATCATCTTAGACAAGATGGACAAGATTGGTATTGACGGAGTTAGGGAGGATCTTATTAATCATGATTTTGCCGAGGAATCCGTTGACAAATATTTAGAGCTCTTCATGGGCTTAGAGGGTAATAAGGAGGGACTTGGCTACCTGGCAGAAAAGCTTGGTAGCTTCATGGATCCTGAGATTATTACCTGGATGCAGGAGATTACAGACTGTGTAAATGCAGCTAAGGGTGCAGAGTTCGAGCTTGTATTCGACCCAACCTTGGTTCGTGGCATGAGCTACTACACAGGTACTATATTTGAGATTAATATGCCTGAGTTCGGCGGAAGCTGCGGCGGCGGTGGAAGATACGACAAGATGATTGGTAACTTCACCGGTAACGATGTGCCAGCCTGCGGTTTCTCCATCGGCTTCGAGAGAATTATCCTCCTCCTTATGGAGTCTGGCTTTAAGATTCCAGAGAGCCCGGAGAAGGTTGCCCTCTTAATCGAGAAGGGCTGCGATTCCGACAAGATGAAGACTGTGATGATGGATGCAGCAGAGCTTAGAAAAGCAGGCAAAAATGTCTTAGTCAGCCGCATGAACAAGAATAAGAAGTTCCAGAAGGACCAGCTTATGGCAGCAGGCTACACAGATATTAAAGAGTATTTTAATCGATAAGGAGATAAATTATGGCAGAAGCAATGGTGGGGATGAAGAGATCCCACAGATGTACCGAGGTTTCTAACCAGAACGTTGGCGAAACCGTTACAGTCATGGGCTGGGTACAGAAGAGAAGAAATCTTGGAAGTCTTATTTTCATTGACTTAAGAGACAGATCTGGTTTATTACAGATCCTTTTTGACGAGAACGCAGTAGGTGCAGAGGGCTTTAAGAAGGCAGAGGCACTTCGTTCTGAGTTCGTAGTTGCAATTACAGGTACAGTTCAGAAGAGATCTGCAGCTGTAAACGAGAATATGAAGACTGGAGATATTGAGATTTTAGCTAAGGAAGTTAGAATTCTCTCCGAGTCTGAGACACCACCTTTCCCAATCGAGGAAGGAATTAACACCAAGGAAGAGTTAAGACTTAAGTACAGAACTCTTGATTTAAGAAGACCTGACCTTCAGAGAAACTTAATTATGAGATCCAAGGTAACTGGTATTATCCACCAGTTCATGGCTGAGGAGGGCTTCCTTGATATTGAGACACCTATCTTAAATAAGTCCACCCCAGAGGGTGCAAGAGATTATTTAGTACCATCCCGTATTCATCCAGGCAACTTCTATGCATTGCCACAGTCACCACAGCTCTTTAAGCAGATGCTCATGGTTGCAGGCTATGACAGATATTACCAGATTGCAAGATGCTTCCGTGATGAGGACTTAAGGGCAGACAGACAGCCAGAGTTCACTCAGGTTGATATGGAGCTTGCCTTTGTTGATGTAGATGAGGTTATTGAATTCAACGAGAAGCTTATTAAGAGAGTATTTAAGGATGCTATCGGTTACGATGTTGAGCTTCCACTTAGAAGAATCACCTGGCAGGAGGCTATGGACAACTACGGTTCAGACAAGCCTGATACCAGATTCGATATGAAGTTACATGATATATCAGATCTTGTTAAGGGATGTGGCTTCGGAGTATTCACTGGCGCAATTGAGAATGGCGGTTCCGTTCGCGGTATCAATGTTGTAGGTCAGGGCGCTATGCCTAGAAAGAAAATTGACGCCTTAGTTGAGTATGCTAAGGGCTACGGTGCTAAGGGTCTTGCTTACATCTGCATCAACGAGGATGGAAGTTACAAGTCTTCCTTTGCTAAGTTCATGACTGATGAGGAAATGAAGGCAATCTGTGACGCATTAGATGGTAAGGCTGGAGATCTCTTACTCTTCGCAGCAGACACAAACAAGACTGTATGGGCAGTGCTTGGCGCTCTTAGAAACGAGCTTGCACGCCAGTTAGAGCTTGTAGATATGAACTCCTTCGACCTTCTCTGGGTAACAGAGTTCCCACTCCTTGAGTATTCCGAGGAGGAGGACAGGTATGTGGCATGTCACCATCCATTTACAATGCCAATGGATGAGGACTGGCATATGATTGATTCTAACCCAGGAGCAGTGAGATCCAAGGCTTACGATATTGTATGTAACGGCTTTGAGATGGGCGGCGGTTCTGTAAGAATCCACCAGAACGATATTCAGGAGAAGATGTTTGAGGTAATCGGACTTGACCTTAAGGAAGCCCAGGAGAGATTCGGCTTCTTACTTGAGGCATTTAAGTATGGCGTTCCACCTCACGCAGGTCTCGCCTTTGGTTTAGACAGAATGGTAATGTTACTTACCCGCGATTACAACATCCGTGACGTAATTGCCTTCCCTAAGGTAAAGGATGCGTCCTGTCTCTTAACCAACGCTCCTACACCTGTTGACCAGGCTCAGTTAGATGAACTCTTCCTTAACCCAACAGAGGTTGAAGTGAGAGCGGCTCTCTTAGGAGAGGAATAAGAATTGGTTTGTAAATTTTAAAAAGCGTAGCAGGTTTAACTGCTACGCTTTTTTTGCGAGTAGATTGAAGGATAAAATATAAGGAAATAGTTCTTTATGAGAGTTTAAGTATTGCTTTCTTCAAGAGTGGATAGCAAATGGTTGAAGCAAGCACTCCGAATAAGCCCTGCATCATGTTAGGGAAGACCCCTGCTAAAGAAGCAATGAATCCAGCCTTTAAGCAGGCAATGTTAATGGCACCTTCCATGGAGAAACCAAGGATGAATATCTCGTAGACAAAGTAGCCAAATACCATGACAAGCTCGCCCACAAGGCCTGCGGTAATGAGAGAGTAAACTTCATTCATTTTGCCGGAAAGGTTTTTTAAGAGCACTGCGGCAACGAAGGCGGTTAAGCCTTTGATAATGAAGGTGGCTGGAAGGTAAACCATATATCCGCCTAAAAAGTCAGTGAGTCCAGAACCTATTGCAGCGGCAAGGCCTCCGTAAACAGGTCCTAAAAAGTAACCTGATAAGAGTACCAGAGCATCTCCTGGATGAATGTAGCCGCCGGTTGGACTTGGGATTCTTATAATCATTGTAGCCACCAGTGTTAATGCAGCGAAGAGTGCTGTCATTACCAGTCTGGTGGTTTTGCTTTCTTTGATTGTCTGAATGTTCATTTTTTCCCCCTGGTAAGCATTTTCTGCTTTTCATTTATTTTTGACATGCTTATAATACTATGGTACTGTTATCTAAAAAATAGCCAAAAACAAATAAAAAATAGATGACAGATAGGAGGGGATGTTTTGCCTGCAAAATTATACGAAGAGGTTTACAACTACTATCTGGACCTTATGAAAAAGGGGGACCTTAAGGAGGGAGACAAAATGCCTTCCCTACGAACCAGTGAGAGGGAGATGGGAGTGAGTCGAACCACCGTTGAGAATGCCTATTTTCAGCTATCTGCGGATGGATATATATATGGCCTGGAAAAAAGTGGTTACTATGTTACTGGCTTATTTGCAGAAGAGGAAGGCCTATACACCGACAGTCAAAAGGAGAGTGTGGAGGGAGAAACAGATCTTACAAGAGACTTTTTTGTTATTGGTCAGGAAAAGAAGGTTTCCTGCTTAAACCTGTGGAAGCGATATGTTAAAAACGCCCTTAGGCAGGAGGAGAGACTTCTGTCCTATGCCAGCAATCAGGGTGAGGAGGATTTACGAGAAGAGATTAGGGGTTTTGTTAGAAAGCAGAGAAATATTATCTGTTCGAAAGAAGATATAGTAATAGGTGCAGGATTTCAGAACCTGTTTCACATACTGATTCCCCTTATTAATATTAAAAGAGGCGACCAGAAGAAGACTATTTCCTTGCCAAATCAGACCTTCAAGGTTGCTGAAAGGACCTTTGTTGACGCTGGCTTTAAGGTTAGCTTTCGTAATAAGGAGGCTGCATCCATATATGTTGCACCTCAGTATATGACCAACTACGGTGAGGTTATGCCCATGAAGAGACGAAGGGAATTAATAGCTCATGGCAGGCAAAATGGCCACCTTATAATCGAGGATGATTACCAGAGTGATTTTGTCTTCTCAAAGAAGCCCTGCCCAAGTCTCTATGCCATGGCAAAGGGGGAGAATGTGGCATATCTTGGATCATTCTCCATGGTACTTCTGCCAAGTGTGAGAATTTCATTTCTCATTTTGCCCAGGGGTTACAGGGAGACCTACGAATCCATAAAGGATTGCTATAACCAGTCAGCCTCCAAGGCTGAACAGATTGCCTTGGCACAGTTTATAAGAGACGGCCATCTGTCACGGCATATTAAAAAGATGAGAGGCCTGTATGGAAGAAAGAGAGAGGTCCTTTATAATAGTCTTAAGGAGGCATTTTCAGAAAAAGGACAGGTTCTTATGGGGGAGTCCGGAATGGAGGCTCTGTTAAAGCTTGCTAACGGCGATGAGAAGCTCCTTTCCTGTTCCTATATCGAGGAAAATACAATAAATAAAGGAGTGAAAGTCCTATTGGAGAAATCTTGCCAATAGCAAGAAAGAAAAATAGCAATAAATAGGTGAAATAACTGTGTTAAGGGGTGATTTTACTATTAAAGAATGTTAACATAACCTATATACTTTGATTTATTTTCATCAGGAGGAGAGAGCATGAGTAAAGAGAAGAATATAAAGGCTGCTAATAAGAATTCAGCCAAAGATCCATTATTAAAGATGGGTATCAGAACAAAATTAATTGCATGTCTTTTGCCGGTAATCATTATTGCTTTTATTGTAGTGGTTTTCATTTCCTACACTCAGTCTAAGAGCATTATTGAGACTAAGACCAATAACCTTCTTAGTTCTGAGGCACAGACTGGTTGTAACCAGATTGAGGCCTGGGCAAAAGAGAATCTTACAGTACTTGATAATGCATTAGAGACCATGCAGAATCTTGGCATGGATGCTGAGGCGGTTCTCAATTACGAGAGCTTCTACTTAGGTACCTATGATTATTTCCCAGATGGAATCTATATTATTCAGACAGATGGTGTTTTATTAGACGCCAGTGGATGGGAACCAGATGAGGACCTTACACAGAAGGGATATTTCAAGGAAGGCCTTAATTGCAAGGACGGCTTCAGATTTGGTGAGCCTTATCTTGATGAATACACTGGAGATATGGTTGCTACAGCAAGCCGCTATATGAACTCCATCGCTGGAAAGTCAGCAGTTGCATGTGCAGATGTACATTTATCTTCTCTGACAGGTATTGTTGAAGGTATTGAGGTTGAAGGAGAGGGAGACCTTTTCATTATGGATACAGCTTCAGGTGTTATTCTGGCATCTGTTAACTCCGACGTTCAGGGTAAAGCTGCAGCAGATACAGGCGATTCCTTCTATGAGGAGGTTGCGTCTCTTGCATCAGCAGACACAGAGACATCAGCAGTCATTAATTCTGCAGACGGTGCCTACATGGTTTACGTACAGCCAATTGAGAATACAACATGGGTTGCTGTGTCCCGTGCATTAGAGGACAATATTTACGCTGACCTTAATAAATTCGGAATTGGTCTTATTATCATTGGTGTAGTAGTCGTTGTTGTTGTTACATTAATTCTTTTAGCAAGTATCAACAGCATTGTTAAGCCAATCCATGATCTTACCAAAACTATCGTGGCAGTAACCCACGGTGACTTCACTCAGGAGATTAAGGTTAAGGGTAATGACGAAGTTACAGTAATGGCTGGCAACACCAAGAAGTTCCTTGAAGTAATGAGAGATGCCTTAGGCTCCATTGCAGAGGTATCTGAGAATATTGATGTTCAGGCTGCAGCATCCACTGAGATTGCAGGAAACTTAAACGATTCTGCAACTGGTCAGTCCGAGGCAATGGGCAACCTTAGAATGAATCTTGACGAACTTATTGAGTCCATCGGAGTAATTGCTGAGAATGCTACCAAGTTAGCTACAGTAGTTGCAGAGACCTCCGACGCAGGCGAGCAGGCCTTATCCAACATTGAGGATACAATGAAGGCAGCCGGTGCTGGACGTGACAACATGAGCGAGGTTAAGGACACCATGAGCAACATCCAGACTGAGATTTCAGAGCTTGAAACCTCCATTGGAAACGTTGGTCAGGCAGCTGACAAGATTAACGAAATTACATCCACAATTAGAGATATTGCAGAGGAGACCAACCTCCTTTCCTTAAATGCTTCCATTGAGGCAGCAAGAGCAGGAGAGGTAGGAAAGGGCTTCGCAGTTGTTGCTACAGAGATCAAGAAGTTAGCTGAGACCTCAGCTTCTGCAGCTGATGAAATCAGCAACCTTATCGCATCAGTTAACGCACTTATCCATGAGACAGTTGAGCAGTCTCACGAGTCTGTTACTCAGATTGCAGGTGGTGTAGACAAGGTATACGCAGCATCCGATCAGTTCAACACCATTTACGATTCCATCAACAGCACCAGTGACATTATCCATGACATTATTGGACAGATTCACGATGCCAACGATGTTGCATCCAACATGGCAGCTGTAACAGAAGAGCAGTCAGCATCCGCTGAAGTAATTGGTGGAACAGCACTTTCTGTTCAGGAGTTAACAGATATCGTTGCAGGAAACTCCTCCGACGTACAGAGAGATTCCAAGAACCTTACAGACATGGCTGACTCCTTAAAGGAGAAGTTAGAGTCCTTCAAGATCTAACCTTTTGATGATTTAATAGAGAGAAGCTTCCCAGATGGGAAGCTTCTTTTTTTTGCCTAAACTCACATGGGCACTTATGGTAAAACATGGCACTAAGACACGCTATTAAACCTAAAGCAAGGCGCCTGTCTGCAGAAGATAGATTAATAGGATGAGAAAGGCTAGTGTGGGTTAGTCTTGCCGAAAGGCAACATGAGAAAGATAAATTGGAAATTGGGTTGCCATGTCTAGATGAAGCGTATTACAAAAGCAACCTAAGAATAGATAATTGGTATTTAGGTTGCCCGCTTTTGTAGAAAGCTATTTTTAAAAGCAACATAAATAAATGATATATGGTTATAGGTTGCTTTTTTTAGAAAGATAAAGGGCAATCAATTCTGATTTGCCAATAAAAAGCAACATATTTATATAGTATTTCGATTTATGTTGCCTGATGTAAAATCATGAGGCTAATTTAGGCAACCTGGAGGCACGAGTAGGCTGTTTAGGTTGCTTTGCGAATGAAGTAGGTTATGTGGGATGCTTTTGCTTATTATTTGATCAGTTCCAGAACACAAAAATATCACTTGTTTTTTTTTTTTTTTTTTTATTATTATATATACAATGACAATGGCAAGTGATGATACCTTGGTATATCAATGGTATAGTATACAAGCCACGCAAGGGGGAGTCTACGGCAAAGCTTCCCTGTACAAAAGAAAGGAATCATTTTTATGAAAACTAAAAGATTACTAGCCCTCTTGCTTTCATTCGTAATGATTTTTACAATCCTTCCAATGCAGGTAGAGGCAAAAGCAAGTGTAAAACTCAACAAAACCTCAGTATCAGTTTATGAGGGAAAGACCGTACAGCTTAAGTTAAGCGGAACAAAAAATGTATCCTGGTCTTCTTCTAATAAGAAGGTGGCAACTGTTTCATCTAATGGCAAGGTAACAGGCGTATCCATTGGAAAAGCTACAATTACAGCAAAGAATAAGAGTACAGGAAAGAAGTATAAATGTACTGTAACAGTAAAGGATAAGGTTACTCTTGGCGAGAAAGAAGTATGTATTTATAGCAGAACAGAGGAAGATGAGTTTAGAGGCTACCCAAACTGGATTTATTGGTGCATACAGAACAGAGACGAAGATCAAAGCAATTTTAGCCATCAATTTAAGTTAAAGAACGCAAAAGGAAAAGTAACTTGGTCCTTAGAAGGTGTTCCCGAATGGGCAGAAAACGCAGTCTTTTTATCCAAAAACGGAGAAGTAATGGTCTATGAAAACTTTTTAGACACGACCAACATTAAATACTATAGGGGGTTCAATTTTACCGTTGTTGCAACGGACAAAAAAACGAGCCGTACATACAAATGCAAGGTTTATGTTTTTCAACAAACTCTTCGTTCTAGCGGCACAGCCTTTCTTAGTTTGTTTACTCCTAGTGATTGGGATTTCTGGTCTGAAGAGACAGGCAGCGTAAACCTATTAAGCTATGTACCTGACGATGAAGAGTGGCGTTATACAGACTTTAATTTCCAGGGCGTAACTTTAGGAATGACTCGTTCTCAAGTAAAGAAAATATTAGGAAGAAATTGTTATTGGTGGAGTAATGACGAATGGCATTTTACTGATACTCTTATGACATACACTAATGATGTTAATTTGGGCAATTGGTGGGCTGGCGTAAGCGTACACTTCAACGAAGACGGAGTAGTAGATAGTTGGTATATAAGAAGATAAAAACACTTTACAAAGACACCTTCTATGGTATAATATACCACCTCGGAGGCTACAGTGCGAAGTATATGTAAGAGCTGAACATAATGTTCAGCTCTTTTTGTTGGTTGCTGAGAATAGAGCGTTATTATCACACCATATCAGCAGAGCTTTTATGAGCTACTATGTTAACAAAAGCAACGTGAGCAAGAAAAAATGATATTTATGTTGCCTGCTTTTATAGAAAGCTATTTTTATAAGCAACATAAATAAATGATATATGGTTATAGGTTGCTTTTTTAGAATGATCAAGGGTAATCAATTATGATTTGCCAATAAATAGGCAACATATTTATATAGTATCTCGATTTATGTTGCCTGAGGTAAAATCAGGTGACTAATACGGGCAACCTGGAAGAGGAAATGGATTATATATGTTGCTTATGCCGATTACTAGCAAAGAGGAAAGAAAATAAAGGCAACCTGGCAAGAGAAAGCAATCAAATATGTTGCCCTCCCAGATCCCTACA
>JAZQNS010000015.1:0-11820 GCA_045627425.1 Lachnospiraceae bacterium
CCACCTCAACAAAACCCAAACGGTTTAAAGTTCTAGTTCCCATCCAATAATTACATGTTGCGCAGCATTTGTTTGTATTACTAGAGGGACAGCAAAAATGATACAAAAAAGCTGCTGACCACAGGCCAGCAGCTAGATATCTGTTTATTTGCTGTTTTTGTCTTCTTCATTTACCATATAGTGCTTATTAACCGCTTTCCTAATTAACTCCTTATATTTTTCTCTAGCTCCAGGCGCGGTATATTAAGATTATTATTCAGCTCTCCACCATTGGTTTTTAGCTCCTCCAGCTGCTCAACTTCTTTTATCCACTCTTTTTTGATTGCTTCCACTTCTGGTATATCCTTTATGTCCATTTTTTACCCTCATAGCTTTATCCTGTCCTCCACACCATCATCCGAATAATCATCAGCAAATGCCCTACACAAAGCCTCAATCTCTTCCTGAATTTTACTTACTACCTTGTGATAATTGGTTGGATAACGACAATAGCCTCTTTTGTTTATACTTAACCCCTGAAATCTCAATCGAATGCTCCAGCCATATCCATCTAAAATAGAATCATCTATATCCTCCTCATCCCAGTCTGCGGCATTCATAGTTGCATCCACCAGTTTAGATATGGCATCTTTAGGCATCCTAAACTGGCAATCTTGCATGTTATGAAAACTATTAAGCGCTCGCCCTTCAAAAAGAAGACTATCCTCCTCTTCAAATATAACGTAGTTTAACGCCCCACCAAAGAATGATCCTCTATCAAAAGAGAAAACCTCATTATTTCTTATCCCAATTCTCTTCTTCTCTTTTTCAAATAAACTTTCACTCTCGTCAACGAATTTCAATATATTCTCCAAGTATTCCTTGGTAAATGAAAGTGTATCTGGATACTCTTCAATTATTCTATTCTCTGAATAAGCAAAGGACAGATTTCTCACCTGGTATTCTAAATTGCAATCATCTTCTGTCCCTATAACAAAAAAACCTAACCTCATTCTATCAATGAAAGCCTCAAAAGATCCAAATCCGGCTAGCCATTTATATGTTTTATCCTGAAGATATGCGTATCCAAGCAGATATCTCTTCGCTTTGTTTGTTATGCTTTTATGAATCTCTGTCTTTATTTTTTCCTCATTACCGCCTTTATCCTCATAAAGCTCATAAAAGTTCTTAATATCATATAAGGCAAAATCAAATCTATCCTTTAGATAACTTCCATATCTTCTTTGGTTGATTGAATTCGCATGTTTTGGAAAAAGGAAATGAGTGGCTACGCAGGACCTTATTTTCTTGTAATCAAAAATCCATTCATCTTTGCCTTCATAATAATCATATAGTTGCTTCCAACCGCAAATACAGTCACAAGCAAAGACTAGTCCACTTTCATCTATTGCAACAAGGTCTCCATTTTGTTTTCCGAGTTTGTACTTGTCCTTGCCATAATAATCTGTAACAGCCATATATAACTCAGTATCTAACTTATCTGGATCAACCATAACGGTATCAATAATGTTTTTGCATCGATTCTTGTCGCCCATTTTTTCAATAAATCCATTAGAATACAGGCCTTCTACCAGTTCGACATTCTTTTGAAAAATAAACTTCATCTTCGCTTCTCTCCAATATTATCCTTAAATACTATTATATTTTTTGAACCTTACACTTACAACAAAGGAGATCATTTCTGATCTCCTTCCTTCTTCACTCTACAATTCTTCCTCTTCCTGCTCATCATCTTCTTCATCTTCTTCCTCCAACACCACCCTGCATATGGCACCACCAGGTACAGCAAACATGATCTCAGCCTCGGCGGTATCACCGATCTTGTCGTAGAGTCTGCCGGCGCTATAGGTTTCGCCAACGACGGTGTATGGACTGTTGGCTACGTAGCCACATTTGCCGACGCCTGGATACTTGACTGCAATGGCTTCGTTGTCAGCCTCATTGTCTGGCTCCTTTTCAAGTGTCAGGGTGATTCCCTTCTCAATGAAGTCAGTTCCAAAAAAGTGCTTGCATCCTATCAAAGTAAATAACAATTCTTCCATTTTCCTACCTCCTTAAGAGTAAACCTTTTGTTTCTTTGTTGAGCCTATCTTATTACGGCAGGTGTACCATAAAGGGGACTAAGGATGATGCTTTATGCAGTTTTCCTAACCAGGGCCTCGTGCATCATCGCCATTAAGGCCATGATGATTAGCAGATACAGAGGCAAAATGGCAAGGCCTACCCCATTGGCCAGTAAGCCAAATAGCGGCGGCATGATAAGAGTACCAAGGTAGGCGGAAGCCATCTGCACACCGATTACAGCCTGGGACTTGTCCTCGCCGAAGTGATCCGGAGTGGAATGGATGACGCAGGGGTAGATTGGTGCACAGCCAAGTCCAATCATGATAAAGCCTGCGATTGCAGGATAAGTTCCAAGAGGCAGTACCATAATCAGGATTCCGACTAATATGATTCCCTGACCAAGCCTTATCATCTTAACGTCATTTAGCTTCATAGTTATAAAGCCACTGATTGCACGGCCCACAGTGATGCCTATGTAGAACATTGAGGCAAGGCGAGCTGCGGTTTCTACTGAAATCCCCTTATAGAGATTTAGGTATGTACTTGCCCAGAGACCTGTTGTCTGCTCAATCGCGCAGTAGCAGAAGAAGCAGATAAGGACCTCTTTGGCGCCGCGGATTCTAAGGACATCTCCAAGGGACATTGGCTTTCTCTTTTCGCCAGCCCCCTCATTTACTTCATTTTGCCTGGTCTTCCATAGGGGAAGGCTTAAGAAAAGGGCTGCGGTAAGGCCAACCTGAATCAGGGCCACAATCCTGTAGCCGCTGTTCCAGCCATGTCCGCCGGTCAGGGCATATGCCATAATGTATGGGCCGCTCGCCGCGCCGACACCCCACATACAGTGAAGCCAGCTCATGTGGCGGCTCTCATAGTGAAGAGCCACATAATTATTTAGTGATGCATCCACGCTTCCTGCGCCAAGTCCATAGGGAATGGCCCAGAGGCAGAGGAGCCAGAAGCTGTGAGTGATAGAAAAGCCAAAAAGAGCCATGGCAGTCATACCGACACTGATGGCTGTGATTTTGCCTGTTCCAAGCTTAAGGGTCAGTCTGTCTGACTGAAGGCTGGAAACAATTGTGCCCGCCGAAATAATAGCTGAGATAATGCCCGCATAGGAAAGGGGCACCGCGAACTCCACATACATATCCGGCCAGGCGGAACCAAGCATGGCGTCCGGCAGACCCAGGCTGATGAAGGCCAGATATATAATTGCTAATAGGATTTGAAGCATAATTTACTTACCTCCTTACCTTGTGCAGATAGTTTTCTATCTGACTGAAACTTTCATAACTTCCTCCGTATTTTCATACAAGATAATTGTAGTCACATTGACAAGTATTCGTCAATCTCCAATTACTCTAATCCCCTGCAAAAAAGACGACCCGAATTTCTCGGGCCGCCTTTGCGATAAAATATGAAAAATTTGGTAATCTTCTCTGTTTTAATTAATTGGTCTTATTGTCCTGAATCTGATATAAAAATGAAAGAACAAGTCCAACAACGGCAAATACTGCTGCCACAACAAATGCAGTTCTGTAGTCGCCTGTTGCTTTATAGATTTTGCCCATAATTAGAGGACCAACAAAACCTGCCGCATTGAAACCAACGAACATAATTCCATAGTTTACGCTGGCATTCTTCTGACCGAACTGTCCCTGGGTGAAGCTTGGGTACGATAAGTCCGGAAAAAATAGCAATTAAGCTAGGTAATGTTACAACCAGCTGAATTGTTGTGATTGGATGCTCTGGGAAAGCCTGTTCAAACTGGCTCGTTTGACTTATACAAAACATTCATCTATACTTAATGAGAAAACATTAACATATCGTTAACAAAATCTCTTTGACAGTTTTTTTACAATTGTTCATTTTGTACACATTCCCTGATTGTGTTCAGTTTTTTTTATAGTTAATTACCCTTTTTGAAAGCAGGCTAAATTATGGGAAACGATTCTGAATCAAAAGTAAAAGATCCTTCTGTTAAATCAAAAAGTCCTATCAGACAAGATTACTTATAATGAAGAGCTTCATTGATTTGATGAGTGCAACCCAACTGAGTGGGAAATGTCTCTATTTGATTACTATGACAGTTACCATGAGGCATTTGACCCCCTGCTTGGACCACATGGCGACATGCGCTTCTACAGCAAAATCAAAAACAGGGTTCAGGCAGAGCTGCAAAAGAGCATGAAAATAGACGGATTCCCAAATGATTCCTACAGAAAATACTTCGAGAGTGTCATTCCGGATATCTTTCTCATTCTGGCCAAGGAGTGGTCCAGTAACAGTGAAATAAAAGACTTAAGCCTCCAATCCTTATCAGCAATACTTAGTATGATGAGAGTTGGAAGCTATTATCGAATGGCTTTACAGACACGCCTTGAACGCGGTTTACCTATAGAATAAGGAGCCTATATGATTTACGGAATTGGAACCGACATTTTAAACATAAAAACTATAGAGCCCTCGGTTAGAGATCCCGAGAGCTCTTTTGTTAAGAAAATGTATACTGGGAAGGAGCTTGAACTCATTCAATCAAGAGATCTGCCCCTATATTACTATGGAACAAGATTCGCCGGCAAGGAAGCAGTCTTTAAGGCCTTTAACCTTCATGGAGATTCTTTCAGATTAGATGATATAGAATATACATTAACATAAAACAAGAACAGCCTCCCGAAAGGATTCCTCTTATGAGTATATATAAAAAAACCATAGCCTGCCTGCTTATATTTTGCCTAAACTTTAGTCTAATGGCCTGCGGCAGCCCTGAGGCAAAAGAATTCACAGGAAAAGCCAAGAACCTAAACCACACCCTCTACATCTGCTCGGACCTGCATCTACTAGCCAACAGCCTGGTAGACAAGCAGCGAAAGAAGGAGGACTACACCTCTGACGGCAGAGTTCAGGCCTACGATTACGACCTGGTGGAGGCGCTGATAGATAAGGTTAACGAGGATAAGCCTGAGGCCCTCATTTTGACTGGGGACCTGTCATATAACGGCGAGTCTCTGTCCCACTTAGAGCTTGTGAAAATGCTTGAAAAGGTGGATAAGGATGTGAAGGTTCTGGTAATTCCGGGAAATCACGACACCTATATTCTGGATGGACTGGTGCCTGACTGCGACACTACGGATGAGACCTTTAGAGAATTATATAAGAACTGTGGCTACACCGGAGCTCTGTCCTACGACCAGGGCACCTTAAGCTACGCCTACGAGTTAGGAGATGACCTCTTAGCTGTAATGCTTGATACGGCACTATGTCGCTATAACCCTGACGAAGGCGACAATATCATGGGTGGCTATGTAACTGACGATACTTTGAGCTGGCTCGAGGACATTCTAATTAAGGCCCGAGGGCAAAATAAACGCATTGTCTGCTTCACCCACCACAACGTCCTCGACCACGGCACCGGCTTCGACATTGGCTACACCCTCTACGAAAACGAGCACTTAGTGGACCTTCTTATGAAGTACGACGTGGAGCTTAATTTCTCCGGTCACCTACATATACAGAACATTGCCACTGAAACTAAGGAAGGCAAAAGTCTCTATGACATAGCCTCCTCCTCCCTTCTAACCTACAGCAACACTGTGGGAAGACTAAGAATATATAGCGACGGCTTCACCTACGACAAGGAAGCCTTAGTACCCTTCGAGGGATTTACGGAGATGTCCCGGGAGCATTTTGCCGACACATATTATAATAAGAGTCTGGACCGCTTCACAGCCAAATACGGCGACGACGCTGAGGCAGTCCTTCGTTTCACCGCCCTCTGCAACGCCCTCTACTTCGATGGGGATTACCAGGCAGTGATGGCAGAGAGAAGGCAAAATCAGGACCTCCTAGATCTAATCGAAGAAAAAACCACAGACCAGCTCTCTCACTATTTCCGCGTGGATGACAGTGACCAGAGGCTTTTGTCTGGATATTGGAGTTATTAAAAGAAGCCTCCCGGGATCTATCTGGGAGGTTTCTTAATGTCTTCAATTTCTTTGTATCTGGTACATGGTCGTAGGCCATCTAAGGACAGACAACCTTCCTCGGTCTTACCATATCTTAGCTCCATCCCTTCCATACATCAGGCTGATATCCCAAGGTTGACTGCTTTCCGTTTCTAACCACCGGGGTCTTAATAACGGATGGGTTCTCTAGGACCTTCTCAAGCTTGTCTTCCTCTGCGATGTATTTAATAAGGGCAAGTGTATTCTGGTCCTTGCCTTCCCAGTTAATCATTTTGTCTATTCCGCCGTTGGCTTGAGCTACGGAGGTGAACTCACCCTTACTCATGCCCTTCTCCTTCATATCAATAAACTGGTACTTTATGTTGCGCTCCTTGAAAAAACGCTCGGCCTTCTTGGTATCATTGCACTTCTTAGTGCCAAAAATCTGTATGTTCATTGTTTACCTTCTTTTCTTGTCTGCCACTTAATTAACCGGAGTTCCAACCTCAATCAAGTTGCCATCCGGGTCATAGAATCTAACTACCTTCTGGCCCCAGGAATGTGTCATCAACTTGTTCACGTATTCAATCTCGAAGTCCGACTCCTCAAGCTTCTTCACGAAGGCCTCTATGTCAGCCTCCTCAAAGTATAACTCTGACATGTTATTCTTTGGTGTCAATTCCTTACCAAGGAAGTCCTTCCAAATGGCCGCATCCTGCAGCACCAGGCCCTCAGACATAATGACATTGCCATCCTGATCTAAGATAACCTCCAGCCCAAATATTTCCCTGTAAAACCTAATTGCCCTGTCCATATCAGTTACGGCAATTAGAATGTTTCTAAGTTTCATTTTGCCACCTCATTCTATATGTTCCATTCTTAATAGTAATACACATAACCATATTAAAAAAAGAACATGATCAAATCCCATTTATATTCGCTCTTTCTCATAACAAACGATAAGCTTAAATTCTTATATTCGCTAAAAGCTTCCATATCCACATCATCGTCACAGCATATATCAAAACTGAGCTTGCATTTTACTGCAGCCCATTCAAATCCATATTCATCAAAGTATTGCATACTCTCAAAATCATAGAAATTGTAGGAATATCCATCTATTTGATGCACAATTTTGCATGATTTAAGAAATGCAACCGCTTTCATTAGCTTAAATGAATTCTTTGCTATCATATTCTCATTTAAGACAATACTATCTGGGTTGTCGTTTTCTACAGGATACTCATATACATACGACAAATCTACAAAGTCATTTATATCACTCTCACCCTCACAAATTGCATATACAAAATCAGAAGCGAAGTCTTCAGGTGATTTAGAATACTCAGTATATGCTGTCCATAGATTACCTCCTGCCCTTTGTTCACCATTCTGGCTTTCTGACATCCTCAAAAAACCTGATTCTACACCTACAAAATAAAATACGTCATTTCCTTTTATAATGAATTCGTATTCTTCCCAATTAGCGTTGTATTGTATTCCCAAATACTCTGGCTCTTCTTCATCATAGAAAATCTCAATTGCCGCCATAATACTGTCAAGTGGCAAACTATCTTCAAAGTCTTCTACTGTAAGCTCTGCTATATCTTCCTTCTCATTTTTTCCAACTACCACTTTTTCATCTTCTTCAAATGAATCTACTGTCTCTATATTTCCATTAGACGCAATCTCTTTTTCTTCCATTTCCCAATTATCGGTAGGTATTGCTTGCTCTCCTTCTTTGTCCTTCATATACAACATAGTACCTACGATACTAATAACAGAAACAACACCAACTATTAGGACATATAAGGTTAGTTTAATGATTGTTTTGCTTTTTGATTTATGACTCGCACTATTATGTTCTTTTGGTTCAATTCTTTGTGACTTTTTTTTAATTTCTTCTTGTCCGGCTGTTTTTAATAAAACGTCCAAAAAGCTCCTTCCAATGCTGGAGCTAAAAATAATTTTATTAGTTGATAATAATTCCAAAACTGCTCGAGCATCATCTGCGTTATTGACTACATCATATTTTTTATAGAAATCTTTTATTACCTTTAATTCTTCTAACGCTTCTTTGTACTCATCTTCTGTTTCAAATGAAAACCTGCCAATTGAATAGTTCATTTCATCCCCCACTGATTATGCTGCTAACTTGTTATAAGCTACAATTCAGCCCTTATAGCTTCCAAAACTTCCACATCCGCAGGTAACCAATCAACGCTTTCAATCTCTCCCTTTGTGAGCCATTTAGCGTCCTCGTGTTCCCTCAATACCAAATCGCCCTTCACAATCTCACACCAGAAGCAATCCATGGACAAATGAAATGTTGGATAGTCATATTCCACAGTATCAATCAGATTACCGACTAGTATCTCCGTATCTAATTCTTCCATGATTTCTCGCTTCAAGGCTTCCTCTGGTGTCTCGCCTTCCTCGATTTTGCCTCCTGGAAATTCCCAGCCACCTTTGAAGTCACCGTATCCTCGCTGTGTCGCGAAGATAATAGGTTCACCATTTTCATTCGCCGCCTTTATAACCGCAGCTACTACTCTTACTGTTTTCATATATCCTCCAGTTATGCACTAACAATATACTCGTAAATATCTTCTCTTACAGGGACATCGAGGATCCATTCAATCTCAACAGCGGTCTTTTCTGTGTTGGCCATTGTGAATTCTTTTGCCATTCCACTGGCTGTCATTTGTCCAAGATAATAGAATTCTTTTGAAATCTTATCGTCCTTATTCTTACGGACGAATAACTCCACCTGTATTCCACGTTCTTTTGCCTTAAGGAAATTCTGTACGTCCTCAGACTGCAGGCTTCTTCCCGATTTAGATATAGCAATCAGTCTATCTCTGAATCCCTCGACAAAATGATCTTCGTACTTAGTGGTATCACTAATATCTTCCGACTTATCATAGTTAATAAATACTGGGAAGGTCTTTGTCTTCCTATCGAACTTATATCCACCAATATTCAATGGCACTTCATTTTGTTCCCAGTTTAATAGACGACAGACATCCTCATAGGTGTATTTCTGATAAAGAACTAAATCCGAGTCACCATAGCTATCGCAATAATCGCGCTCGTATCTGACAATTCCAAACTCAACTAGCTCCTTGAGAATACTGTAAAAATCAGGATTAGCAAGCATTTCAATGAATGACGCCGACGGCTTATAATCCTCCGACTCCTTCTCTATCAACACGCACTGAGAATATGTTTTCTTTCCTGAACCCGCCGGGAATTCGTTAGTTAGTACATTCACGATGTTTTCCTTCTGATCATTAGAGATGCCTTTGTCATACTCCAACATATCCTCAGATAGTCCGGCAAATAATCCAATTTTGGAGTATCCATTAACGTAGGCAAAAGCCCTTTTTAGCATCTTTAGCTCCTGCACTCGCTTTCCGCTTGCAAGTTTCTTTGATACGAACTCGATTACCTTTTCTTCGTCCTCTGATAATCGAATCTTATACTCCTTTTCATATTTTACCAAGAACTTGTAATATGAACCAAGGCTGTTATTATCAAATATACGGAGTACGTCCATTTCTCCGTAATCATCAAAGTCTCTAAGGGCAGGGATTCTTCCAAGCTTGTTCTTTAAATTCGTGTAATTTTCTCTAATCAGCTTAATATCACTGAAGTTAGCATTATCAACCGAGGCAAAAATTCTCTTCCTACTTATCTCATCAAAATGTACTGTAGAAGCTCCTGGAATCACACGGCCACCTTCCATAATGTACCTTCTGATATTGTCCTTGTTGTAAGTTCTATCTCCGGATAAGGCAATTGGAATCATGAAGTTATTGGTGTAATTACCAATGAAATCCAGAATAACAACGTAATCCTTTCCATTGGCCTTTCTAAGTCCTCGACCAAGCTGCTGGATGAAAACTATTGGAGACTGTGTTGGTCGAAGCATTATTACCTGGTTTACCTCAACAATATCAACACCCTCGTTAAGTATCTCAACAGAGAAGATATAGTCTAAAGGCTCCTTGTCGACTTTTGCCTCGTCCTCGTTCATTGCCAATCGCTCAAAAGCATCCTGTCTTTCCTGCTCAGAGGCGCTACCATTAAGAGCAATTGTCCTAAACAAGTGCCCTGTAGCTGGATTCTTTATTCTGTTGAATTTTGCCGATAATTCTTCTGTTTCTTTTATGCTGCTACAGAATATCAGTCCTTTTACTCTGTCGCCGCTATATCCGTAATAGTCAGCTTGCTTAATGATATGCTTAACTCTCTCATCACTTGTAAGCATTGAGAAATCGCGGTTTGCCTCGTCATCATCTCCAATGATTGCTAAATCAGTGATTCCAAAATAATGGAAAGGACATAAGAGGTTTTCTTCCATTGCCTGCTGCAATCTGATTTCATAAGCTATTTGATGGTCGAAGATTTCATATACGTTTCGTCCCTCAACGTTGTCATCTCGCTTATCTGGTGTAGCTGTCATTCCTAGCCACAGCTTAGGAGTGAAATGCTTCATAATCTTCTGGTATGTGTCAGCTGGCACGTGATGTGCTTCGTCAAGTACGATGCAGTCAAAAGCATCCTTCGCATACTGAAGCAAGTGTTCATCTCGATTCAATGTCTGAACTGTTGCAAAGACATAGTCCGCATCATAATCCTGATGTCCCGCTCCAACAAGCCCCATGGTAACTGTCTTGGCGAACACTTTCTCATAGGATTTCTTAGTCTGTCTTGCAAGCTGACCTCTATGAACCAGGAACAAAACTCTCTTAAATCCAAGTTCGCGCATGGCAAAAGCAGAGGCATAGGTTTTTCCAGTTCCAGTTGCTGAAATTAATAATGCCCTATTCTCCCCTTCATTAATTATCTTTTTAAGATTGGTAATAAACCCAACCTGCATGCTGTTAGGCTGAAGCTTATATTTCTCAAGAGAAGTGATCTCTTCTAGTTTTGCTACTTCTCTCTGATGTTTTATGATTCTATAGCGTTCTTCGTATTGCTCGAAAAATTCATCGAATGATAAAGAGTAATTAGAATTCCAGAGTTCCTTGAACTCGGATACGATTTCTTTTGCCATCTCTCCCTGGTCTGTGGAGATCAGCTTAGTGTTCCACTCGCGGTTGCTTGTGAGAGCGGCACTTGTGATATTAGAACTACCGATAATGATACGATAGATTTCATCTTTTCTAAAAATGTATCCCTTAGTATGAAATCCCTCGTCTGCTGCCTCAACATCATACATTTTAAGTGTGATGTTCTTAAGCTCATTTAGCTTTGCCAAGGCCTTTGGCTCGCTGAAGTTTAAATAGTTAGTGGTTAATATCTCGCCAGGAATATTCTTTCTTTCGAGTTCCTTTAAGGTCTGAAGCAGGGGTGTGATTCCGCTCATAGTGATAAATGCTACGCTAATCTGAAATTGGTCGCACTTTAACAGCTCGTCCTCAACAGAAGACAAGACCTTCTTTCCCTCTTTATAATTGTTTGATACAAACTGCGGTCTGTAGGCAAGCGATGATGCCACAGAACCATTAATGTATGCGGTTTCAAAGCCAGATCTTAATTCATTAAAATTTTCCATAGTTTACTCCACGTATTCTAAGAATATTTTATCTGCAAATCCGCCTCTTTCGTTGGCTTTCTTTGCTCTAAGTGCTTCCAGTTCCTCTAATGAATAACCTCTCGCCAAGCAAATCGCCTGAAGTACTTCCAAAACATCTGCCATTTCTTCTAGGTTCTTATCCGCCTGATACTCTGCAACCTCTTCGTTAAGCTTGGCTTCAAGTGATGCAATATATTCTTCATCAGAAAGAATTCTTGTCTTACAAGTTTT
>JAZQNS010000016.1:0-12414 GCA_045627425.1 Lachnospiraceae bacterium
TTATGCTGAGATCTCAGGGTATTCCGGCAAAGCTTGTGATTGGATATGCGGGTTCAGCCTACCATGCCTGGATCAATGTATATACAGACGCTTCTGGATGGATCACCGGAGCTATTTACTTCGACGGTACCGAGTGGAATCTTATGGATCCAACCTATGCAGATTCGGCTAATTCTTCAACTGCCATTATGGATTATATAGGCAATGGAGAAAACTATACTGCCAAGTATGTATATTAAAACTTGTATTGGACATAATTAAAAGCTACAATAGACTTGCGAGGGAATTACTTCGCAAGTCTTTTATTTTGCCTATAGGGGTGTATTTATGAAGAAGTTATCAAACGATTATTTGTCAAACTACTGCCTGCAGATTACTCTCTTAATCCATGCAGGAATTAATATAGGAGATGGCCTTCATTTACTTGCTGAAGATGAGACAGACAAGAATCTAAAGGAAATGTTGACTGAAATGGCCAATAAAGTGGAGGATGGAATCCCATTATCACAGGCAATGGATCAGGCAGAATGCTTTCCAGATTATATAATTCATATGGCTATGACCGGTGAGGAAACAGGTAGAACCGAGGGAGCTTTTAAATCCCTGGCAGATTACTATGAAAACCAGAGACAGCTCTCTGTCAGAATAAGAAATGCCATTGCCTATCCAACGGTTTTGTTTGTTCTTATGCTTATTATTATAGGAGTACTTCTTGTTAAGGTGCTTCCTGTCTTTAACCAGGTTTACAATCAGCTTGGAGGCTCACTTACAGGAGTGGCAGCAGGTCTGCTTTCCTTTGGCAAGGCTCTTGGTGCAGCTCTTCCTGCAATTGCAATTATCGTTGCAATTATCGTGGCAGTCATCCTGCTTATATATTTTATTCCTGAGCTTAGAAATCAATTCCTTTCTGCCTATGGCAAAATGGCTGGTGACAGGGGAATTCACGGAAAGGTGGGGCGTGCAAGATTCGCCTCAGCTTTAAGCATGGGGTTACGATCCGGTCTTTCCGCAGAGGAATCCATCAGAATGGCCATGGATTTCAACGATGGAAATGAGAAGGTTAGGGAAAGATATGAGAAGAGCCTAAAAATGGCCGAGGAGGGAACAAGTCTTTCTGAAGCCTTGAAGGAATCTGGAGTTTTTTCACCGGTATATTGTCGAATGATAGCTCTTGGCGTAAAGAGCGGAAGCGGTGATACAGTAATGGAGGAGCTTTCAGAAAGAATGAATGATGAAGCCAGCCAGGCCATTGAGGAAGCTGTGGGAAGAATTGAGCCTACAATAGTTATTGTCACATCCATACTGGTGGGAGTGATTCTTCTGTCAGTAATGTTACCACTTATGAACATTATGTCTTCCATAGGTTAAGGAGTTTAGATGAAAGCTTTGTTTAAAAAGGTAAAAGACAGTATGTCATTCCTCCTATACCCTGCTCTAATACTTGCAGCAGTTATATGTTTGCTGACTGCAATGGGTAACGTGGAGGCAAAAGATATAGAAGAAGAGAAACTGCAGTTAGAGGAATCTATCAGTCGAGCTGTGGTTAACTGTTATTCAATAGAGGGTTCATATCCTGCAACACTGTCATATGTTGAGAATCATTATGGTCTCCAGATAGATCACAAGAGATTTGATGTATTCTATGAGGTTTTCGCGGATAATATAATGCCTGAAATTACGGTGATTGTTAAGTAAGGAGCAGTATGGAGAGAGCAAAATCACATTTAAATATGGACTCGGCCTTTGTGCTGCTGCTATTTGCCCTGTTTGCAGGCTCTATTCTTATGGTACTTCTTTTTGGTGCATCGGCTTACGAGAAGATGGTCAGCCGTGACAGCAGAGCCTTCGATGAGAGGACGGCTATCCAGTATGTGGTGGCAAAAGTAAGGGCAAACGAGGTGGAGGATTCCATTCTTGTTGGATCTTTTCAGGATCAGAATGATAGCGATGTTGATGATATATCTACACTTTATCTTCGATTTGAAGGGGCAGAAGAAGAATATTATACTAAAATATACTATTATAACGGATATTTAATGGAAGTTCTTTGCCAGCAGGAGACGGGACTTAAGCCTGAGGATGGTAATATTATTATGAAGGTTAATGGGGCTAGTTTTTGCCTTGAGGGAAATATCCTTTATATCACTATAGTTAATAAGGATGATTCTGTAAGTCATATGGCCCTTGATATCAGGACAATGGGAGGTGGAAGCAATGACAGTAAGTAAGTCAAGAACACCTCTGGTGCTGATGGAACAGCTTGTGATGATTCTGATTTTTGCCCTGGCAGCAGTCCTTTGCGTTCAGGCCTTCACCACAGCAAGAAAGATTTCCCTTGAATCGGAGAGAGATGATTACATTAGTCTTACGGCCGAGAATCTCACTGAGATTGCCAAAGCCGAGAAGGGGGATTTGGCCTTAATAAAGAAAGACCTTGTAAACATGCAGGGCTATCCCGATGAAAGCATTAAGATAGAAGATAATAGCCTGATAATATATATAGATAAGAATTTAGAGCCAGGCCAGGAAGATGCAGCGGCTTATATTCTGGTTTTCTCTGGATATAAGCGCGATGACTACCTTGGAGAGGGAAGGATTTATGTAAATGACCTTTCAGGTGGTATAATATATGAAGAGAGCCTTTTGTGGCAGGAGGTGGACTAGATGAAAAAAAGCCTTAGATCATCAAATGCCCCTGTTGGCGGAAGTTCTCTTTTAGTTATTTTTGCCGTGCTCTGTCTTACCATTTTTGCCTTACTTGCCTTAACAACTGTTGAGGCCAATCTTCGTCAGGCAAAAAAGAGCAGGGAGGCCATCGAGGCCTACCAAAAGGCGGATTATCAGGCGGAGGAAATTCTTGCTTCTTTAAGAAGTGGTGTGATTCCGGAGGGCGTGGTTAGGGATGCCGACACCTACGCTTATTCTGTTGATATTTCAGATACACAGGTTTTAACCGTAGTGGTTTCTATTGAGGGTCAGGATTACAGTATACTTAGATGGAAATCAGAGCTTACCGAGGAATGGGAGCCTGAAAAATACATTAAGGTATTTGACCCTGAGGATGTGGAGGATTAGCGATGAACAGTTTAGATGTTTATTTTGAAAGAGCCATTGATGACAATGCCTCAGATATCTTTATTATTTCCGGAGGTCCGGTTACCTATAAGGTACAGGGACAGATGCTTTATATGGATCCCTACGAGACGGATGAAGAAAAAAAGAACAATAAAATTCTTCCGGGCGACGCAGAGCAACTTATAACTGAAATATATAGTTTGGCTGGAAGGTCAATGGATCATTACCTGGAAAATCACGATGATGACTTTTCCTTCGCTATTCCTGGCAAGGCAAGATTCAGAGTCAATGCTTATAATCAGCGTGGCAGCCATGCAGCGGTTATCAGAGTTGTGCAGTTTGATATACCTGATTATCACATCCTTGGGATTCCAGAGGATGTCATTAAAATCAGTGAGCAGCAGCACGGAATGGTTATTATTTCCGGTACAGCCGGCTCTGGTAAGTCAACAACCCAGGCCTGCATTGTTGACCAGATTAACAAGCGCCGTTCAGCACATATTATTACTCTTGAGGATCCAATTGAGTACCTCCACAGTAATGACAAATCCATTGTTTCCCAGCGAGAGATAGCCATCGATACAGATGATTATCTGACGGCCTTAAGAGCCTGCCTAAGACAGGCACCGGATGTTATTCAGCTCGGAGAGATGAGAGACTTTGAGACTATCAGGACTGCCATTACAGCTGCGGAGACAGGTCACCTTTTAATGGCAACTCTTCACACAAAGGGTGCGGTAAACACTATTGACCGTATCATTGACACCTTCCCATCCCAGCAGCAGGAGCAGGTTAGAGCCCAGCTTTCAATGGTATTAAACACTGTTGTATCCCAGCAGCTGGTACCAGGCGTGGATGGAATGATGGTTCCAGCCTTTGAGATAATGAATATGACACCTGCCATCAGAAATATGATTCGTGATAACAAGAATTACCAGATAGATAATGTTATTCAGACTTCCACCAGTGATGGCATGATTTCAATGGATCAGTATCTTATTAATCTTGTAAACCAAGGCAAAATCACTAGCGAAACTGCTATTTCCTACGCAAACTTCCCGGAGCAGATGGAGAGAAAACTGGGAAGATGATACATTTAAAACAATGGGACCGTCCTTTTTGGGGCGGTCTTTTTTTACCCTCCCCCCTTTTCCCCCTTTTGGGGGATATTTTATTGTGGAGCTTCATAATATACTGTATTCAGTCAAAAATATGAAAGTTATTTTGATGAACACACACATATATTAAGGAGGAACACATGAGAAAGGGTTTTAAAAGTGCAATAGCATTATTATTATGCTTTGCTATGGTTGTTTCAAGTTTCAGCATGATGAAGTCTTATGCTGGTAACAACGATGGAACAATGAAGAAAACAGTAGAGGGTTCTGCTAAGGTCGAAGGCTATGCAGAGCTTAATAAAAATGGAAGACTTGATGAGGGCGCTAAGCTTTTAGATTCTTCTGAAAAAACCTTTAATAAGGGAACTGATAACGAGATTGTTATCAGGAAGGATATTGAGAAGACCAAAGATGCATACGGTTTTGATATCACCTTATCTGTAAAGACTAAGGAAGAGGTTAAGACAGAGGATGTAGCTGTTGTTATCTTGATTGATGTATCAGGATCAATGGAAGATAATGATAAGGATTTTACTAATACTAAGGCAGCAGCAAAAGCATTAATAGATAACTTAAGTGCCAATACTTCTGGAGAATGTAAGGTTGCAATTGCAAAGTTTGCTACAGCAGCTGCTGAGATGAAAACCTGGGTTAATATTAAGACCACACAAGGTAAGGCTGAGGCGAAGAATGCAATTGATAGCCTTAAGATTGGTGTAAATGGTGAAGGAACTAATATGGACGCTGGTTTCCGTAAAGCCAAGACATTACTTAGCGACAATGCAGTAAAGGATATGTCTAATAAGTACACTGTAATGCTTAGTGATGGTGAACCAACTTACTATTATAATGATAAGCTGCAAGTTGTGGGAAACGGAAGAGCATCATCTAAAGAGACTTGTGACGCTACACTTACTAGTGCGAATGACTTAAAGACATCTACTAAGTCTGAAATTCTTACAGCATTTATTGGTAAGACATCGACTGTATGTTATTCAACTGAAGTGTGTGAACTTTGTAATAAGAGCAAGTCGGAGCATATTAAGCCAATTAGAAGTTATTATTGTCCAGATACTTATATGGTTGCATCAGAAACAACAAAGAATGGTCACACATATTGCGCTAATTGTGGGGAACTGTTTGAAGACAAGGGAATAAATCGCAAGTATGATAATCATACAGAGTATAATAACAAATGGTATTGTGACGCTTCAAAGAAATGGAAAAAGGGAAATAATAATTACACAGTAGATAATTTGTTAACCGATATCTGCGGTGAAGGTAACTACTTCTCATGTACAGATTCATCTAAATTAACAGAGAAGTTTGCAAGCGTTTTCGAAATAATCAAAAAGGGATCAAATGGTGCTGGTCTTGTTGTAACAGATCCAATGGGACAGTTTATAGACTATAAGGGTGCTGTAACAGGTTCCAACATAGAATTAGACAAGAACAATACCTTAACCTGGAGATTAAGCGAGAGTACCCCAATAAAGTCTACTTCTGGAAAGCAGACAACATACGAGTACACCTATAAGTATCATATTGAATTAGATGTATGTGCAGAAGGATTTGAGAATAACAAGTTATATCCAACTAATGGACTGACTACTCTTGTAAACCACACAACAGAAACTGACAGCACATATGTTGGTAGCTTCAACGTACCTGTTGTATCTGGTGTTAAGCCACAGTATGGTTACAAGATTGAGTACTATGTAGAGGATGGCGAAAGAGTAAACGGCCAGATTACATATAAGCTCGACAAAACAGAGTACTCCCAGAATGTAGTAAGTGCTAATGTTACCGTAACTGCACCAGAGGGATACCAGAATGCATATGCAGACAAGAATCTGGAATATGCAGGTGGCGACGTTTCCCTTAAGGTTACCAAGGATAACAACACAATCAAGTTATACTATCGCAAGATTGAAAAGAGAATAGAAGTTAATTACAACTATTTTGTATACGGCATCTTAGAGGATGGAACAGAGGTATCTAAGGATAAGGCAGAGTTAAGAGGAACAGATAATGCCTATTTCACAGCTTTCCAGGGCGATACTTTTAATCCAGAGAACAGACCTACAAACAAGAATGATAATGCCGCTTTAAATTATAACTATGAGTTAGATGGAACTCTTCCAACCAATGTTCTTGTAAAAGCTGATGGTAATGTTATTACATTAAACTACTATGCTAAGTTAAGCTATGCAGCAAGAGCACAGGTTAAGATTGAGCATCAGTATAGAACTAACGAGTACGTATTCGACACAGATAAGAATGAAGCTGTAGTTGAGACTGGAGATTACGGTGCAGCAATCCTTGTTCAGCAGGCGCCTGTTGATAATGACAATCCAGCTTCCTTCCGTGAGGGAAATAGCTACGTAGTATCTACTAACCCAAGAGAAGGCAGTGACTATTCCATAGTTGAGATTGTTAGCATTGACAACCAGGGTAATGAAACAAAGGTTGAATTAAATGAGAAGAACGAAATCATTCTTAAGGCTGGAATGAACCACATCGTTGTTCGCTTTGAGAAGACACTTGAGGATAATCTTCCTAAGTCCAACTTAACAGTAAAGAAGGTTTATGGTTCTTATACTATAACTACAATTGAGAATGGTGAAGTTAAGACTAGTACTGTAGATCCAATAACAGAATTTACAGTAAACAATGAACTTAACTATGTTGGATACAAAAAGAATGTTGATTTCGCCTCAGAGAAGGCGGGATACTCATTTGACAACTGTACAGATTCAAGCTTCACCGAGGGAAAAGTCTACGGTGTAGAATTTGTAAGAGGCGGAAGAGAAATCACTATCAACTACAAGCATGATAATGTAGCACCTGAGACAACAACAGTTACAGTAATTCATAAGTATTATGATGTTACTACAACTATTGATGTTATTAAGGACGAAAACGGAAAGGTTATCGGCTTTGACGGAACAGACGGAGAAAAGGTCATTAACAATGATTTAACAGAAACTGTTGTTATTGGCAAAGAAGAAGTTGTTTATAAGGGACAGAGAATTGGATTACCTGCTTCAAAATCAAAAGAAGGTTATGTATTGATTAGTCCTGAAAGCCAGGAGAACGTAATTGCTGATGGCCAGACAATTGAATATGTGTATGTTAAGAAGACTGATGATGACGTAAGAATAGCCGGCAACGTTTCTGCACAGCACGAGTACTACGAGTATGCTACATATATTAATGAAAAGGGTAAGCTTGTAAGCGCAGAGCAGAGATTATTGGATACAGTAATTGACCAGCCTAAGAGCGGCAAGGCTGGTGACAAGGTAACATTTGAGCCAGAGTACACACTTAAGGAAGAGAGATATAGAGAGCTTGCATTTGCCCTGGCAAATCCATATGAATATATCTTACAGGAAGGCACAAATAATGCAGTAGTATTCAAGTATATTACTGAGCATAACTATTTAGAGCCAACAAGCGTATCTGTAACTAATACCTTCTACATTGCAACTCAGAAGGTTGATACAGAGAAGAACACAACTTACTTTGATTATGTCCTTGATCACAGCGTTTCTGCAGAATATAGTCATGTAGAGATTAATGACCAGGGAGAGTATGTAGCATCTACAGATGCAGCTTACTATGTAGGCCAGTACATTCGCGTAAAGGATGCAAGTGTTACATCCGATAAGGCTGAGGAGAAAATTAGTCTTTACGGAGACAATCCTAGCTTTGTATTAAGCTTAAAGGGAAATGATTCCTACAATTACAACTACGTTACAGAAATTCCTTTAGCTGAAGCAGAGATTAGTGTTAAGCATCTTTATCAGGAAATTACAATTGATAAGAGTAACCACGCTTCATATTCAGGCTACCACAGTATTGCTAATAATGATGAGAGCTATAAGGATTTCGAAGGCTTAACAAAGACTGTTTCTACCAAGGACAATGGTTACACTCTTGTTAAGTGCACAGTAGATGGAAAGAAAGTTGAGTTGAAGGATATTGTCGAGGGACAGATTAAGCTTACCTATGGTGAGAATAGTGAAATTGTATTCTACTATGATCACACTACAGACAACAGCCACAAGGTAAACTATTCCATCAAGGAAATCTTCATTACACATGATAAGAGTTCCAAGGATGGTTCCGAGGTTATCATAACTGATGATACTGCTAATCCTATTACAGGAACAACCTATGAAGGTTTAACAGTTGCCAATGCAGTTAAGACTCAGTACATTGGAGATGATTTCACTGATGGTAACTTTAAGTGTACATCAGTGAAGCTTAACGGAAACGCACTTGATTACGATAAGGTAAATGGATCCTTCGAGACTATTGTTAGCGAGGATGAGAATAACATCGTAATCGTTTATGAAAGATACATTGACTCCCGTGATGAGCTTAATGTTACAGTTACACATCACTACTTCACTAACAATAAGGAAGAAGTAGTTACTGATGAGGTAATTAAGATTAAGCAGGGTGACAGCTTTGACATTCTTGCAAACCAGAAGAATACTCATAATGAGAAGGCTTACAAGTATGTAAAGCATTCCTATTCCTTCGAGGAGATTATCGAGAACCCAGCAGAAGTTTTTGAGGAAACAGAAGATAATCAGGTATTAGTGCTTGTAAACAAGCAGGCAACTGCAGAAGTAGTAGAGGATGAGAACGAGAATGGAACTGTTAAGGCAGTTCAGCAGAATATGCTTGTTGACATCTACTATGAGCGTGCATATGTAACTGTTAACCATAATTACTACAAGGATGGACAGTTATATAAGACTGTTTCAGAGTACAATAACGATAAGGAAATTGGAGAGTTATACACAGCAACTCCAGTTCCAACATATGAGAATGTAACCTATACAATCGTTACAAGTGAGGATGATTACACAGATCAGGAAGTTCTTGACAAGGGTATTGTAATCAATATCGATTACTCATATGTAAGTCCTAGACCATCAGCTGATCCAATTCCAGGTGGAACTACTATCATCACTGAAGATAAGACTCCATTAGATGAAGAGCCAGGATTAGAAGAGATTGAGGATGAGGATGTAGCTTTAGATGAAAGCGCTGACCTTGATGATATCGAAGATGAGGATGTAGCACTTTCTGAAAACCCATTAACAGGCGATGATGCTCCAATGGTACTTGCAGTAATTGGACTTATTGCAGCCTTCGGATTTGTAGCAATCTTTGTTACAGGAAGAAAGAAGGAAGAGGAGCAGTTCTAAGCTCTATATAAAATAATATTGGACCCCGTTCTGGATTTGCCAGGACGGGGTTTAATTTTGTCTTAATAATCCCCCCTTTGGGGGATAGTGAGGGAGGCATGATTAATATATTATGTAATAGTCAAAGGAATGCAGCGAAGTGTTCCTAAAAGAAGGACATAATATGGAGGACACAATGAAAAAGAGGATTTTAGCAGTAGTGCTTGCACTTGCCTTAATGGTATCTTTATTTGCAGGCCAGACATCTTATGCTAATGCATATGGTGGAAACGGATGCGGCGGAAACGGCGGATTTGATGGATGGTGGTGGTGGCCACAGCCAAAGGTAACACAGTACGCATTAAACTATTATCTGAATGGTGATAATGGTTGGGGTACAGTGATTAACCCAGTAATGGTTAACGAGAACGAAGATGCTACCGTAGAGGGTGAGCTCTATGCAGATAATGCAGATGGACGCATCTTTAAGGGCTGGGCAGTTTCAATTGAAGCAGCAGAGGCTTTAGAGGTTACTTACAATGCTGGTGACAAGATTACCATGACAGAAGATGTAAATCTTTATGGAGTCTATACACAGGGCGTTGTTATTGAGTATATGAATGATTATGATATGGCTAATAACTGCTTCAGACCAATCTCTATTGGCGAGGCTGAGTTTGATTCTACTTTTGAATTACAGGCTTTAAGAGATCAGAACGACAGAATGTTCGTGGGATTTAGCATGGACGGAGTAGAAGGCCTTTTAACAGAAGTTAAAGTTCCAACAATGGAAGAGTTTTATGCTGAATCTCAGGCAAATGTAATTACTTTAACTGCAAATTGGGCAAACACATACAATATCGTATACAGAGATGGTTTCAGCAATGATAGACGTTATAACTGTGGTGAAGTTAGTAAAAAGGGCCCATATGAGAACGACTATGCTTTATTATCAGTTGCTGATTTAGGATGGAATCATTTCGGATATGTATTCAAAGGCTGGGAGAATGAGTGGACTCATGAAGTTTTAGCAGCTGGCGACAAGATTAATCTTAAAAATGGTTGCTTACCATGCAACAACACAATTTCCTATAAGGCATTATGGGAAAGAGGTATTGTAATCTGCTTAAAGAATGGCAATGGTTGCGAGTCCAAGCACTACACTGTTGCCAAGAATACAGAAGTAACAATTCCAGAAAATCCATTTGAGAAGGATGGCTATGTATTTGCTGGTTGGACATACAAGCAGAAGGACTGGTGGGGAAATGTCATTAAGACAGAAACCTATGCTGATCAGGATAAGGTAACTCTTAATGATTGTATGGCTAACTGCTGGGAGAACTGCATTCCATACTTCGAATTAGAGGCTAACTGGGTAGAGGCATACTCAATCCATTTCAACGGTGGAACTGTAGAAGAAGGCGATACCGTTACTGGTTCAATGGCTGACATCAAGGCTGGATATGGTTTAACAATTACAGTTCCTGAGTGTGGATTTACAGCAACAGCTGCTAATACAGACTATGCTTACAAATTTACAGGATGGGAAGTATCCAAGGGTACATTAGAGAATGGCAAGTTTACCTTAGACAAGACTCAGAAAATTGAGGAAAGAATGTACTCTGGAAATAAGGGCTTTGGTTATGGTTACCCATGCTATCCAGTATGGCCAGTATGGCCTTGGAATCCACAGCCAGAGGATAATGACAAGGATGTAACCTTCACAGCAACATGGCAGAAGGTTGAAAAGACCTATACAGTAACCTTCTATGATGGAACTGTAAAGGAGAATGGTGAAAAGAATGAAGTTGGTCAGGCAACAATTGGTATGGCTAACGATAACGAAATGACTTTCCTTTTAGCTCAGTACGAGGCTGGACTTGAGGAGATTACCAGCGAGGGATTAGTATTTGCTGGTTGGGGATACACAGATGAGAATGGAAATACAACAGTTTATACACAGGATCAGTTAATTACTTTAATCAATGCTGCTGAGGGACAGAACATCGAATTAGTAGCTCAGTGGACAAAGCCTGAGGCAAACGGAAATGGCGGAGGAGTTATTTACTATCCACCAACTGTTGTAGATACAACAACTATTGAGGATGAGGATACTCCACTTGAGGAGACTCCAGAAGAGGATTTCGATGAAGAGGATGAGGATGCATCCTTAGAGGATATCGAGGATGGAGATGTAGCTCTTTCCGAGAACCCATTAACAGGTGATGAGGCTCCAGTTGCAGCAGCTGCAGTTCTTGCACTCATTGCACTTCTTGGCTTCGCAGTTGTTACAAAGAAGAATAGATAAATTATATTAGCATGAGATAAAGATGGGGCCTGCTATTATGGCGGGCCCATTTTAAGCCCGATAATTGTAAATATCTATAAAAATGTAACCGATAATGTAACCTGTGAAGGTTATAATGGATTTATCTTAGAAAAGGAGGAGTAAACACATGGAAAAAAGATCGACAGATAGTAGATATAGAAACACTGTTGTATGTGTTGATACCTACCAGAATCAGATTTTTGAAGGACGCATGTACAATCCTTATGTTGAATCTGAAATTCCATTTAAGAGCCTAATGGAGTTTATTATTAATCTTGAGAAACTGCTTGATGACATGAACTTCCCTCAGGCCTACGAAGCAAAGCGTACCTTTAAGCCAGTGGAGAAGGAACTGCCTTGTATAGCAGTCAATGATCCACATCAGTCCGGCAAAATTGCAACCTTCCATGTTAAGGTTTTATTTAGACAGAATGCAAGCTGGCAGGGTACTGTGCACTGGTTGGAGAAGGACAGTGAAATGAGTTTCAGGTCAGCTCTTGAACTATTTATGTTATTAGATAGTGCATTAAAATAAATATAATTACAAATTTGCCTTGACAACAAGAAGCAAAGAATGTATTATATAGAAGTTGCGAGATATCGCAATTGTGTGCGTGTAGCTCAGCTGGATAGAGCACTTGGCTACGGACCAAGGTGTCGGGAGTTCGAATCTTCTCACGCACGTTGT
>JAZQNS010000017.1:0-14406 GCA_045627425.1 Lachnospiraceae bacterium
CCGGAATCCTTAAGAAAGCCTCCATCAATACCTACTTCACCATACTCATTCTCCACAAGTACAAGCTTCTCTCCCTTATACACTTCCTCAACAAGCTTTCTGATAAGGGTTGTCTTTCCCGCTCCAAGGAAGCCGGAAATAATATCTATTTTAGTCATTAGTATACCTCACTTAATTACATACGGTCTGGAGCCTCGAAGCCTAATACATCGATACAGGTCTCCATTACTCTCTTTGTTAAATCAAGAATTCTTACTAAGCTTCCCTGCTTCTTCTCATCAGCCTCAGCCATGATGTTGTTTTCATGGTAGAATCTATTGAAGCAGTTAGCGAGTTCGTAAACATAAGCACATACCTTGTGTGGTGCGTACTCTTCTGCCGCATTCTCCATCATAGCCTGGAATCTTGAAAGCTGAAGCATAAGCTCCTTCTGGCTCTTGTTCTCTGCTGGAAGAATAGGGAAGTCAGCAGCATTTTTGCCGGTCTCTGCGTACTTATTAAGAATGGACTTGATACGTACAATAGAGTAAAGAAGATATGGACCTGTGTTGCCCTCGAAGGAGGTGAATCTCTCAAGGTCAAATACATAATCCTTGGCAGCCTGATTGCTTAAATCGCCATACTTAAGTGCAGCGAGAGCAACCTTTCTTGCTGTCTCTCTTGCTTCATCAGGATCTGTCTCGTGATTCTCAGTAATCTTCTTAAACATATCCTCTTCGATATCCTTAATCATATTCTCAAGTCTTAATAAACCACCATCACGGGTCTTGAATGGCTTGCCATCCTTACCGTTCATGGTACCGAACTGAACATGAGTAAGCTCAACATCATCTGTTACTAACTGAGCCATACGGGTTACACGGAATACCTGAATAAAGTGTAACTCCTGACGCTTATCAACAACATAGATGATTGCATCTGGATCCTGATCCTGCTTTCTCATTGCAATAGTACCAAGATCAGTAGTTGCATAAAGAGCTGCTCCATCAGACTTCTGAATTAAGCAAGGTGGAATCTCTCTCTTATCATCAGGCTTAGCAACATCAACGATTAATGCTCCCTCATCCTCTCTTGCAATGCCTTTCTCCTTAAGCATCTCAATAAGTGGTGGAATAAATGGCTGTGCATCTGACTCGCCTAACCATAACTCGAAGTTTACATTTAAGTTACCATAGTTCTTCTTAAGATCCTCGTGGGAAATCTTTAAGATATGGTCTAAAACTGCACGGTATGCTCTATGGCCATTCTGAAGCTCGTTGGTGATTTCATGAGCCTCTGCCATATAATCCTCATGCTCCTTGGAATACTTGGAAGCATATGGATAAATCTCCTCAAGATCAGAGATTGTAAATGGTGCTTCTGTTGGATATTCGCCTGTATAGTTCTCATCCCAGTATGGAAGCTCTGGCTTTCTTGCCTTTAACTCTCTGATAATAAGACCAATCTGTAAGCCCCAGTCTCCCAAATGAACATCTCCATATACTTCATGTCCAACATACTGAAGCATTCTCTTAATCGCCTCACCGATAACTGCTGGACGAAGGTGTCCAACATGTAATGGCTTAGCCACATTAGCTCCGCCGTAGTCAACGATAATTGTTTTCTTTTTTTCAAGTGGAGCCATTCCGAGGCGGTCATCCTGTTCCATAATGTTCATAGCCTCTGCAAGGTACTCTGTTGAAACATCCATGTTTAAGAAGCCTGGCTTAACAGATTCAACCTTGGCAAAAAGCTTGTTTTCGGAAAGCTTCTCAGCAATTTCATCAGCAATCATAAATGGTGCCTTCTTAGCAGCCTTAGCACATGCCATTGCGCCATTGCACTGATATTCACAAAGGTCAGGTCTGTTGGAAACAGTAACCTTTCCATATTCTCTGTCGTAACCGCATGCCTCAAATGCATCAGCTACTGTTTCGTTAATTCTTTCTAATACATACTGCATATTCTGTTTACCTCATTTCTTATTGTTCAAAAAAAGTATCGTTTAGCATCATCATGCCTACTGAATCAGCCGTTCCCGTCATGATAATTTCATCATCAGGAGATAACTCAACCATTAGGTCTCCGCCAGGCTGACTGACAGTAATCTTTCTATCTGTAAGCCCAAGTCTTACGCCCACTGCCACAGCTGCGCAGGCCGAAGTGCCAGAGGCTAAAGTATAACCGGCACCTCTCTCATATACTTCAATCTCAACATGTTCTCTGTCAATAACATGCATGAGCATAAAGTTCATTCTGTCTGGGAAATACTCTGAAGATTCAACTAAAGGTCCCAACTCGTTTACCCTCTCATAGTTCACTTCATTTGAAATGAGCGCACAATGCGGATTACCTATGCTTACGCATGTTACCTCATAAAGGCTTCCGCCAAAGTACATTGCCTCATTAATTACTTCCCTTTCCTCACCAATTACAGGAATCTTAGATGCATGAAAGTCTGCTTTACCCATTCTTGCCTGCATTAGGGTTCCATTATCATTTAAGAATTTAACCTCAGCTTTGCCTGAAGCGGTATAGAAGCTTGCGCTGTCGCCAGTCACATAGCCCTCATCCTTCAGATACTTGGCAAAAATTCGGATTCCAGTTCCTGTGTTGGTTGCCTCACTGGCATCTGGATTGAAACATCGGACGTGAATCTTTCCATCCTTTTCAATAGGGCCATAAAGAATTCCATCAGCACCCACTCCGAAATTGCGTTTGCACAGTTTTCTTATATGTGATTCCTGAAGCACCACATCATTTTTGTTAGGGTCAATTACAAGGTAATCGTTACCAAGACCGTGGTACTTTTTGAACATTAAAGATCCCAAATTATAATCCTCCAATTGCTAACCTTCACCGTTAGCAAGTTTTATCATATCATCAATATTATTGTAGGCATCCAAAATTGAGGTTGCCGCATCAATCGCCTCCGCAGAAGCATACTTACCGTAGGCACCTGAGTAAGAACCTGTTGTAGCATTATAATCGCTGTCAGAAAGATTTCCATTCTCCATGGCAATCTTCTCAGTCCACTCAGCAGTCTTAGCCGCGTCGTCTGCCGCAGCTTCTGCCTGTAGTCTTTTAAAGATCTCATCAGCCTGAGCAAGGACATCTGGATCAATGTTACTTGTGTCAATCTCTGGCTCATCATTTACTGCATCCGACAGTAACTCACCCGTCGCCTCAACGTTGATATTCTCATCTTCTTCAGTTATGAAATGAACTCTTGAACGCTTGATAACGCTCTTTTTCATGGAATCATGAAAGTTCCTGACATCAATTGCATCTACTAAAGGAGTATATTCTCTCATCGGCACCTCCATAGGCCAAAAAGGCATACTTCGCCATATGATATTATTATACTACTGTAGCCGAAAAATTCAATGAATGGGATGTGAAAAAAATAGACTGTTGCAAGTCCTTTCGGTCATGCAACAGTCTTTAGAATCTCAATTAGAATTACTTTCTATTCTGTAAGAAATCTGGAATCTTGATGTCATTCTGAGGAACCTTTGGCTTAACTGGTTCTGGCTGCTTAATTTCAAATTCCGGCTCCTGTCTGTTAACAATTCCAGACGCTGACTGACTCTGTGAAACCTGTGGCTGATTATTAACAACAGTTCTGTTTACTGACTGTGAAGCTGTATCGTTAACTACTCCGCCTCTGGCATAAGTCATTTTGTCAAAGATAGTGCTTGCAGTCTTCTTCTGCTCAAGTCCAGTGGCAATAACTGTAATTGAAGCCTCATCAGTTGCAGACTCATCATACATAACACCAAAGATAATATTGGCATCATCACCTGCAAGATCCTGAACGAAGGAAACAGCATCATTAGCATCCATAAGAGAGATATCTCCAGTGATGTTAATAATAACATGGCTAGCTCCATTGATGGTTGTCTCAAGAAGTGGTGACTCAACTGCTAACTTAACTGCCTCGATAGCCTTCTCCTCACCCTTAGCAACACCGATACCGATGTGAGCGATTCCCTTGTCCTTCATAACTGTCTGTACATCAGCGAAGTCAAGATTAATTAATGCAGGAAGATTAATAAGATCAGTGATTCCCTGAACTGCCTGCTGAAGAACCTCATCTGCCTTCTTTAACGCCTCTGGCATAGTGGTTCTGCGATCTACAATCTCTAAAAGCTTGTCGTTAGGAATAACGATAAGTGTGTCAACATTCTCCTTAAGTCTCTCAACACCGGAGATAGCATTCTGCATACGAACCTTAGCCTCGAACTTGAAAGGCTTGGTTACAACTCCAACTGTTAAGATGCCCATTTCCTTGGCAACTCTTGCTACTACCGGTGCAGCACCTGTACCGGTACCACCACCCATACCGCAGGTAACGAATACCATATCAGCTCCCTCTACTGCAGATCTGATATCATCTTCGCTCTCCTCAGCTGCCTTCTCGCCAATCTCAGGCTTTGCTCCCGCGCCTAATCCCTTAGTGAGCTTCTCGCCTATCTGAATAAGAGTTGGGGCCTTGCATAACTTGAGTGCCTGTTTATCTGTATTAATACCAACGAATTCTACTCCGCCGATATTCTCATCAATCATTCTGTTAACAGCATTATTACCTGCTCCGCCTACGCCAATTACAACTATACGGGCGCTTACGTCGACTCCTGTGTCCTTAAGTTCAAGCACGGGTCTACCTCCTTCTATACTAAAAGATTCTCATCCATTTTCCTTATTTCAAAGCCCTAAAAACACCTCTGGGCATAGTCAAACTACATTAAAAATATAATATCTTTTTTCTGTGAAATAATCAACCCTCTTTTTCGAAGATAATGTCATCCGAAGGGTCGTCAAAATCCTCTAAATGAAGGGTTCCTTTAAGTCCAGTAACCTCAGGAAGTATCTCAACAAGTCTAACCATTTTCTCATTTAAATAATCCGCTTTACCAAGGTTAACTGTTACCTTGTCATAAGTTAGCAGAAATCCTCTGCTTCCTGAAACTGTGATAACTTCTGGCAAAATATGGTATTTTTCAAGAGCCTGCGTCACGGACAGGAGATTCTTAAACAGACTGTTGTTGTCAGTGTTTAACCTTTCGTAGAGACAGATATCAGATGCTGATAAGCCCTTAACTAAAACCTTGTCCTCCATCTTCTCAGTGGAAAGCTCCTGGACTATACCATCCTTGTCAAAATAGGCATACTGTCCTGTCTCCTCCACATACAGATAGGCCACAATATCCTTCTCATACACTGTAATAACCAGAGTGTTTATTGAGGATAATTCCACCTCCAGACTGTCAATAAAAGGCAGACTGTCAGCCTTTTTAAACCTGTATTTCAAATATACATAAATCGCATTCCATGAATACTTGTCGTTTAACACAACGTTCTTCACCACAAGGTCGTCATACAGACGGTTACCCTTAACTGTAACCCTCTTGGTTTTGCCTCCGAAAAACAAAACCATAAAGGTGATTATAATCGCTATGATAATGGCGCCAATTATTAGTAATATCCTAAGGGCGAGGCTATGATTACTGCCTCCATCCTTATTTTCCTTCATAGACATCTTCCTCAATTCTGATGTTTCTCGATACGTTTAGCACTATACCCATCTCAGCCATAAGAAACATAACAGAAGTTCCACCATAACTGATAAAGGGAAGTGAAATACCTGTATTCGGGATGGTGTTGGTAACAACCGCAATATTAAGAATGACCTGGGTTGCCACATGTCCCACAACTCCCACTACAAGCAGTGAGCCATATAAATCCCTTGCATTCATTGCAATTGCAACAAATCTCCATATCATTAGGGCAAAAAGTAAAATCACACATGCCGCGCCAAATATTCCAAGTTCCTCGCAGATTATGGAAAAGATCATATCATTCTGCGCCTCAGGCACATATCCTAACTTCTGCAAGCTCTGTCCCAGACCTTTTCCAAACCATCCGCCTGAACCAATAGCATATAATGCCTGCAGGGTCTGATATCCCTTGTCAGAAGTTTCTGGACTAAGCCAGGCCTCAATTCTGTCTCCTCTGTAGCTTGAAAAAACGATAAGAGCCACTGCCAAGGCAGCCATAATTCCTCCAGAAAGGATAAACTGAAGATATCTTTTGCTTACAACAAAAAGAATAAACAATGCAATGGCAACAATGATTATGGCATTACTAAGGTTAGTGTAGGCTACCAGCCCCGCTATTGGGCTGATAATAAAAAACACCTTAATAACATTTCCAAACCGGCTCATTTCCTTTGGATTCTTTGCAGCGATATAGGCTACCACCAAAAGAACCGCAAGCTTGGCAAACTCAGATGGCTGGAAGCTGACTCCTGCCACTCTAATCCACCTTCTCGATCCGTTAATAGTCATTCCTATTGGGGAATATACTAAAGCGCAAAGAACTATGGACAAGATGTAGACAAAACCAGTAAAGCCCCTAATTATCCTGTAATTAAAGAAGGTTGCGGCAATCATTACAAACAGACCAACTCCACAGTTAAAAAGCTGTTTTTTAAAGTAATAGTCTGCCCCATCTCCGTGTAACTCTGCAGTGTAAGCGGAAGTGGAATAAATCATGATAAGGCCAAAGGCAGTAAGTAAGAGCATAATAAAAAGAAGACTGTAGTCAAAATAGAATACAGATCGTATCTTTTCACCCCTCTTTTCCTTTTTGCCTTTACCTGCCATATGCTACTCCTCTATACTTCTAACAATATCCTTAAAAATCCTGCCTCGCTCTTCATAGTTCGGGAACATTCCCCAGCTTGCGCAGGCTGGTGACAGCAGCACCGCATCACCAGGGCAGGCATTCTCGATGCATATATTCATGCACTCCTCAAAGGTGTCTGCCATAACTATATTGTTGATTCCATGTTTTCTGGCACATTCAGCTATTTTTTCTCTGGTCTGGCCAATTAAAACAAGAAGCTTAACCTTTCCTTCAAAAGCTTCAATCCACTCATCGTACTCGCTGCCCTTGTCGTAGCCGCCTCCAATAAGAATAGTAGGCTTAACCATAGCCTTGATTCCCTGAATTGCAGCATCAGGATTGGTTCCCTTGGAATCATTGTAATAATCCACGCCTCGCTTTGTTGCTGTGAACTCAATTCTGTGTTCAACAGCCTTAAAGCCTTTGATTACTGAAAGACTTGTCTCAAGTGGCACCCCTGCCGACTCTGCAATGGCAAGAGCAGCCATTACATTCTCAACATTGCACATGCCCACAAGATTCATGTCTGTAATATTCATTATCTTTTCTTCATTTCCTGCCTTAGCTCTGAAAATCTGACCATCTCTGTAGAAGAAGCCGGACTTGATGCACTCTTTTGATGAAAAATAAATAACCTTGGCCTTACATCTTTTGCCAAAATCTCTGGTAGCCTCGGAATCATAATTCAGAACACAAAACTCTTCCTCTGTCTGATGAGCAGCTATCTCCTCCTTGGCCTTGATATAATTCTCCATAGTGTGGTGTCTGTTCAAATGATCTGGTGTCACATTTAAAATAGCTGAAACCACAGGATGGAAGGTCTTAACAGTCTCTAACTGGAAGGAACTTATCTCAGCTACAGTAATGCTTTCCTCATCCTGAGAAAGTGCCATTTCTGTATATGGAATTCCGATATTGCCCACCACAAAAACCTTGGCAAAATGAGCCTTCATGATATCACCAACCAAAGTTGTTGTTGTGGTCTTTCCATTAGTTCCAGTAATTGCTAAAACCTTGCCCTTTCCGAAGGAAAAGCCAAGTTCAATCTCTCCAGATATCTCTACGCCTCTGTCTCTAAGCTCATTAACCCATGGTAAGTCTGTAGGAACACCCGGGCTTAGCACAAGTGTATCTACCCACTCTTTTCTCTCGCAACTAATATCTCCAAGTTCAAGACAAATATCCTTTAAATCAGGATTCTTAGCATAGAACTCATCTTTATCAAGAGATTCATTGCCATCAAGAATAACAACATTCTGTTTCTTCTCCATAAGGAGTCTTGCGGCTGCTACTCCGCTCTTTCCTGTACCTACTACAAGATAATTCATTTCTTTCATCTCCTAGAAAACATCCACTCCAAGTAATGCAACCAAGCATAAGAGAATGGTAATAATTGTAAATATGGTTACCACCTTAATTTCAGACCAACCCGAAAGCTCAAAGTGATGATGTATAGGTGCCATCTTGAAAACTCTCTTTCCACCAGTCTTCTTGAAATATGTGACCTGTATTATTACAGATAAAACCTCAACCACATAAATTGCACCAACGATAAGGATAAAGAGAGGCATCTGCAGATAATAAGCCACTCCAACAACGAATCCTCCAAGAGCAAGTGAGCCAGTGTCTCCCATAAAGACTTTTGCCGGATGGCAATTAAATACAAGAAAGCCAAGAAGGGCGCCAATCATGGCTGCAATGGATGGTGCAACATATATGTTGAATGTAAGAGCACATACTAGGAAGAATAGAGATACAATAATTGTCACTGATGAAACAAGTCCATCAAGACCATCAGTAAAATTCACACCGTTTACAGTGCCCAAAACCGCAAAATAGAACAATGGTACTGCAAAATAACCAATACTTAAATAATATCCACCCTGAACAAAATAGTTAGAGAAAGGAATCAGAATGGTCATATCAATTCCCATATAAAGGAATACATATACTGCAAAAAGGCTTGTCAGAATTAACTGAAGCAGCATCTTCTGCCAGGCAATCAGTCCATCTGATTTCTTCTTAACCGCCTTTAGATAATCGTCAATAAAGCCTATAATTCCATATCCAAGAGTAAATAAAACAAGGGGAAGGGAATCTCTGCTACCTGTTACTAAGGTAGATAGTGAAAAACCAGCAAGAATAATAAGGCCTCCCATTGAAGGTGTTCCGTTCTTAACCTGATGGGATAAAAGTTCCTCTCTCTCTGTGTTGCCAATCTTAAGCTTTAGCAGTGCCGGTATCAGGCGTGGTGCTAAGATTACAACGGTAATAAAACTGATAAACACAGCAAGAACAAGTCTCAATTCCAATAAATTCTCCATAGTATTCTCCTTAAAAAATCACCAAAGTATTATAGGTTATTTTCTGTTTATTATCAAGAATAAGGCCTAGTTAAATATGTCCCCAGCATAGTCCTCTTCCACTGTCACAGAGTAGATTTCTGGCTCTGCCCCCTCCTTGTCCTCATCTGGGAATATATCCATATAAGGCAAAACCTCAGTAAGTATTTCCTTGGCAAGATTGGTAGCCAATGAAGACTGGGCCTGATTATCCACATTAGGTTCATCAATAACCACGTAAATAAGCACCTCAGGGTTCGTTGCCGGTGCAAAGCCAATAAATGAAACCAGATACTTGTGATTGCCTCTTGGCAGTTTCTCAGCCGTACCAGTCTTTCCACCCATTGTGTACCCGGAAACCTTGGCAGATTTAGCAGTTCCATTATTAACCGTGGTATAAAGATACTTTCTCAAATAGCTGGATGTCTCTTTTGATATTGTCTGCTTTACCAGTAATGGCTCTATTTCCTCGCTTAAGCTTCCGTCTGAATTATCTATTTCCTTAACAACATGTGGCTTGTAATAATTACCCCCGTTAATGAGAGAGCAAAAACCAGAAGCCAGCTGAATCATTGTCACATTAAAGTTCTGTCCAAAGGAGTTTGTCGCAAGAGCAGTTGGGTCCATGGTTTCTGATGTGTAAATAAGACTGTCAGTTCTTGACTCTCCTGTAAGGTCTATTCCCGTTCTTTTGCCGAATCCAAATATGGTCTGGTATCTTGTGAATAGCTCAATTCCAATTGCCTTTCCCATCTGCATAAGAGCATCATTGCAAGAGTTATTGATTGCCTGCTCAATGGTTTCCTTGCCGTGACCATCATGATTTACACAGTGAATTGTGAATCCTCCCACCTTCTCATATCCATTACATATATAGGTCTCGTCACCGTTTAATTTGCCAGAATCTATACCGCAGGCAACAGTGAATGGTTTAGCTGTTGAGCCTGGCTCATAGGTGTTTGTGATGCAGTAGTTATTCCAGATTTCATTAAGAATATCAAGCTTTTCATCCTCAGTCATTTCATCAAGCTCGGAATCTGAATAGTAGGCGCTTAAATCCCTTGGATTGTTTAAATCATAACTTGGATAGTTGGCCATAGCCAGAACCTCTCCATTATTAGGATCCATAACGATAACGGCTGTATTCTTCGATCCAAGTTCGTTGCCGTCTTCACCACTGTGGGCATTGTTAAAATTCATAATCTTCTCTTCCACAATCTGCTGAATATTGGCGTCTATGGTGGATACTATGGTTTTGCCATCAACAGCGTCAACTATGGTGGTCTCAATATTAGAGTCAGAATTTAAATATCCATACTCCTTGCCGTTTATACCATTTAAATCATCATTGTAATAGCTCTCAAGTCCGTTAAGTCCAACATTTCCCGATGAGGCAAAACCAATAAGTGAAGCAGCTAAAGAATTATAAGGATAGTATCTGATATACTCCTTCTCGAACCATACTCCCGCAATTTTGGAATCCTCCATCTCCTGCATGGCTCTAAATTCTGCTGTGTCTTCGTAACTTACTTTCTTTAGCAAAACACAGTACTGGCTTGTTGCTTTCTCCTTAAGATTATCCCTGATTATGTCCTCTGTAAGGTCTGGAAAACATTTAACAAGAGCAGCAACAGTTTCGTCTATAGACTTCTCTCTTGCATTTAGCACCTTGCAGTCAAGTACAACATTGTAAACGTCTTTGCTGGTCGCAAGAATAGTGCCATTTCTGTCAACGATGTCCCCTCTCTTATAGGGAATGGTCTGGCTACTGTATTCCTGTTGGTCCAAAACCTTCTTGCTGTATTCATCACCCTTCTCAAAGTGAAGATAAAGCAGCTTAATAATTAAACAAAGTAGTGCTAAGGTTAGAAGCCCCAGCACTACTAGTATTTTGCCTTGCATATATTTGGTTAAATGATTAATCTTATCTTTATTGCCCACAATAATCCTCTTAGGTTATCTGTCAAAAATCATTCCAAAGATCTTCTGATCGACACCATTTGGAATGTCCTTATACTGTTCCATATAGTCAACGCTCTCTATATGATAGTATACCACCTGATCACTGTCTGGGTAAACCATTCCAAGTTCATTTATGGCGGTGTCTCTTATCTGCTGTAAATCCACAGAAGTTAGAATGTTCTTCTCTAAGTTATCGTTCTCTTCAGTAATATTCTTAACCTTAGCCTCCAAAGAAGTAACATTAGCCATTCTGCTTGTAAGCTCAGACTGAAGGTAAATGTAATACGCACACATACCAGTTACCATAACTGCTGAGAGTAACATAAGAACCATGTTCTTTCTTGACCTTTTCTTTTCTGCCTGAAGGCGGGCTCTTTTTAACTCTCGCTTTCTTTCAGCGTATGCTTCCTCTTCCCTTCTGAGCTTCTCCTTGTATATGTCGATTTCATTAGGTGTGTTCTCATAAGCTGGAGCTGCACTTCCATATACATATGTCTGATTCATCCTTGTATCAACTGCCATATTATGCACTCCTTTCTAATTCATTACTTCTTTTCAAACACTCTGAGCTTTGCGCTCTTCGATCTTTTGTTTGTTTCCATTTCCTCCAATGAAGGCAAAATGGGTTTTCTTGTTGTCTGCTTTCCAAGGGCTTTCTTTCCACATACACACACTGGAAATTCTCTTGGGCAGGTACATGGGTTTTCATATTCCTTGAATTTCACCTTAACAATTCTGTCCTCAAGGGAGTGGAAGGTGATAATCGCTAATCTTCCACCAGGATTAAGAATGTCTACCATGTCATCCAGGGAATCCTTTAGTACTTCCAGTTCTCTGTTGGTCTCAATTCTTATTGCCTGGAAGGTTCTCTTTGCGGGATGTCCTCCTGTAACCTGAACCTTCATTGGAATTGCCGCTTTAATGATATCTGTCAATTCACCGGTTGTTTCGATTCTTTTATTTTGCCTTGCAATCACTATGTGCTTGGCTATATTCTTGGCGAATCTGTCTTCGCCGTAATCTCTGATTATTCTAAATAACTCCATCTCTGGATAATCATTAACTATATCGCAGGCTGTAAGTGACTGCCTGTTATCCATTCTCATGTCTAGCGGAGCATCTTCTTCTCTGTAGGTAAAGCCTCTGTCAGCTGTGTCCAACTGATATGAGGAAACTCCAAGATCAAGAAGAATTCCATCCACAGATTTGATTCCAAGTTCTAAAAGTCTTGTCTTCATTTCTTTATAGTTGCAACGAACTATGGTAACCATATCGCCGAACTCTTTTAATCTCTCGCTGGCAGCTTTAATTGCATCCTCGTCCTGATCAAGGCCGATTAGTCTTCCAGTCTCATCAAGTCTCTTACATATCTGATAAGAATGTCCTGCGCCACCTAAGGTGCCATCAACATATATTCCGCCAGGCTTAATATTTAATTGTTCAATGACCTCCGGCAAAAGAACCGATACATGATTAAATTCCATCTATTCTCCTAAATGCTTAAGCCAAGCTCTGCCATATGCTCTGCAATCTCGTCCATATCGTCGTAATTGTTATCTGCCCATCTATCCTTATCCCAGATTTCAATTCTCTGGAATACGCCTGCGGTGACTACTTCCTTATCAAGCCCTGCATACTCTCTCAGTACTGGAGGAATGAGAATTCGTCCCTGCTTGTCTACCTCGCAGCTAGCTGCGCCAGAAAAGAAGAATCTAAGGAACTTTCTTGCATCCTTTGATGTCAAGGTCACATCTCGGAATTTTTCTTCAATGTTCTTCCACTCTTCTTTGGTGTATCCGTAGAGACAACCATCAAAGCCTTTTGTGATTACGAACTCTTCTCCCAGCTGTTCTCTGAACTTGGAAGGCACTATCATACGACCTTTTGCATCAATTGAATGATTATATTCACCCATGAACATGTCGTATTCACCTTCCTTTCCACAGAGTTTTTATTTAGTGGGAAGTTATCCACAAAGTTATCAACTTATCCACCACTTTGTGACACCATCTACCACTTTCCGCCACTTTCATAGGCTTATGATACACCTAAAAGCCCGAAAAATCAAGGTTTTCAATAAAAATACATAAAAATAAGCAACCACACAAAATGTGTAGTTGCCTATCAAAAATGTCTCAATATTTTGTTATTTTACTTAATTATTCTCTTTTGGTGGAGGATTGTGGAGGAATCTCATATATACTTCCACCGCAACAAAAACCAATATAAGTATAATAGAGAGCAGCTGGCTCACCGGTATTAATCCACCAATCAATAACTGATCAGTTCTAAGTCCTTCAATCCAGAATCTTCCGAGTCCGTAGCCTCCAAGATACCAGAGGAAAACTTCTCCTTCAAAAGCCTTTTTATCCTTAAATATATTGCACAGAATAAAAAGTCCTATGTTCCACATGGATTCATAAAAGAAGGTTGGGTGTACAGATATATACTCCACCCCATCTACTGTAGATATGTTAGCTAACATCTTTTCCGTAATATCGCTGGGATGTACCGCAGATGTCGGCAGCATCATGGCAAAAAGGCTGTCCGTATATTCGCCAAAGGCCTCACGGTTAAAGAAGTTTCCATACCTTCCAATTGCCTGGCCCATAATAAGGCCAAGAACCGCCGTATCAACCATCTGTGTGAATCGTACATGTTTTACCCTTCCATATACATACACGCAGAGTACAGATGCAATGACTCCTCCATAAATGGCAAGTCCTCCCTGCCTTATGTTAATGATATCTCCAGGGTGGTCCTTGTAATAGTTGTTCCACTGGAATATTACATAGTAGAGTCTGGCGCCAATAATAGCCGAAATTACAGCATAGAGAGCCAAATCCATATAGATTTCAGAATCCTGCCCTGTTCTTTTTGCCTCCCTGCAGGCAACATAAATGCCGACGAGAATGGCTGTGGCAATTATTATTCCATAGAAGGCTATGGTAAAGCCTCCTATGGTTATATTTTTGCCTACATAAGATAGGGTTATTCCCAAATTAGGGAAAATAATAGAACTATCCATTACTGCTCCTTACTTCTGTGGCTGGGAAACAATCTCACGAATTTCCTTTGTGCGGATTTCCTCACAGATTTTCTCTGCAAAGGCCTCAATGGACATCTTGTCATTGTCGCCGTATCTGGAACCTACAGCAACCTCTCTAGCCTCCTGCTCCTGCTCACCAACAACTAACTGGTAAGGAACTCTGTCTAATCTTCTCTCGCGGATCTTGAAGCCTATCTTCTCAGCTCTGCTGTCAACTGTAGCATCAACACCCTTCTTCTTTAAGTAATCGCAAACTTCGTTAGCGTAATCAACATACTTGTCAGAAATAGGTAATACTCTTACCTGCTCTGGGCAGAGCCATGTTGGGAACATACCTGCATAGTGCTCAATAAGCCAAGCTAGTGTTCTCTCATAGCAACCCAT
>JAZQNS010000018.1:0-78493 GCA_045627425.1 Lachnospiraceae bacterium
GTAAATTTAGAACCTTCGCCCATAACAGACTTAACTTCTACATCACCACCAAGAGCTTCAATATTTGATTTAACTACATCAAGACCAACGCCTCGACCAGAAATATCTGTAATTTCCTTAGCCATAGAAAAGCTTGGCATAAAGAGGAAATCAATAATCTCTTTCTGTGATAAGCTCTCTGCCTGCTCAGCAGTAACAATTCCTCTATCAATAGCTTTGGCCTTAACAGCTTCTGTATCAATGCCGTTACCATCATCGCCAACTTCGATAATTACGTTGTTACCTTCCTGATAAGCATTTAAGAAAATGCGACCTGTTTCTGGTTTGCCTCTATCTTTACGAGCTTCTGGACTCTCAAGACCATGATCAGCAGAATTTCTAAGTAAGTGCTGTAATGGATCACCAATCTGATCGACTACAGTTCTATCTAATTCTGTATCTTCACCAGTCATTACAAGTTCCATTGGTTTGTTAAGAGTCTTTGACAAGTCTCTGATCATTCTTGGGAACTTATTTACAACACTCTCGATAGGAACCATTCTTGCCTTCATTACTGATTCATGAAGACTTGTTGTAATTCTCTCAAGGTATTCAATCTGCTCTGTAAAGCTCTGGCTCTGAGAGCCTGAACCTTCAGCTGATGAGATAGAAACAAGTGAGTTCTTTGCAATAATAAGCTCGGATACCTGGTTCATCAGAGTATCTAACTTCTCAATATCTACTCGTACAGTTCTGCTGGTAACTGGTTTATTTGCAGTCGCCTTATTATTGTTGTTTGCAGGAGTCTTTGCAGAAGGAACTGCTTTCTGAACTGGAGCAGGAGCTGGGGTGGTAGAAACCTCTTTATCTTCTGCTTCAGCATCGTTATCAGCCTTGTTTAAAAGGTCCATTGTAATAGCCTGTCCAACTGCCTCATCAATTTCAGAAACAGTTTTGCAAGCTGCAACTAAATCATCGAGTGATTTGTCAGTTGCAACAAAAATACTGAAATCAAATTCAAACTTCTCATCCTCAATATCCTGAGAAGATGGATTATAATAAATAATACTTCCAATTTCCTCTAATGCCTTAAATACAAGAAAGGCTCTAGCGGACTTAAGTAAGCAGTCAGGATTAATATATACAGTAAGACCAAATACATTCTGACCAGCATCTAACTTTTCTTTAACCGCTTCCTTATCTGCATCAGAAAAATCATCATCAAGGAAATGAACTGAATATCCTTCGCTATCTGTTGAAGCAGAATTCTGAGTTTCCTTCTCTGCTGCAGGTGCTTCAGCTTCTACGGGTGCAGAAGCAGTCTGCTCGCCATTAAGAATCGCATTAAGATTAGCAATAATTGCCTCATTCTCCTCAACACCTTCATCAGATGTGTTCTTAATAGTATCCAAATATGCTTCTATAGCATCAAGACACTGGAATAAGACATCAATTATTGCTCCATTAATTTTAATCTTATCAGAACGAACTTCCTGAAAAACATTTTCCATATCATGGGTAAGATGCTGCATTCTCTTAAATCCCATTGTTCCAGCCATACCCTTAAGAGAGTGTGCTGCACGGAAAATCTCATTAATTGTATCCATGTTATCTGGTTCCTGCTCAAGTGTCATGATGCAGTCAGACAGATTCTGGATGTGTTCACTGGTTTCATCGATAAAGATCTCTAGATACTGGCTTACGTCCATACTTATCGTACCCCCACGTTTTTAATGATTGTATTTGCTACGTTATCTAATGAAACAACCTGATTAACAGCGCCGGATTCGGCAATTGCTCTCGGCATACCGTAAACTACACAAGTACTCTCATCCTGAGAGATTGTAAAGATCTTTTTGTTGCGTCTTAATTCAAGAATTCCTTTAGTGCCATCAGCACCCATGCCAGTAAGAACAACACAGCAAACCTCATCGTATCCGCATCCTCTCAGAGAATCATACATAAGATCAGCACATGGTCTTAAACCGCCTATCGCAGGAGAATCATCCAGATGTACCTTGTGACTTCCGTCAGCGCATTTCTGAATCAGCATATGTCTACCGCCTGGTGCAACATAAACATGTCCTTTCTGCAATACATCTCCTTCTTCAGCTTCTTTAACATAGACTTCTGACAACTCATTAAGTCTGTCAGCCATAGATTTTGTAAAACCTTTAGGCATATGCTGAACTAAAACAAGTGGGGCATCCATATTCTTTGGAAGTTTAGGAATAACACTCTGTAAAGATTTAGGACCGCCTGTTGAACAAGCAAGAGCTACAAGCTTATTACCGTTTGCAACAGTTGATTTCTCTGGAAGTTTTTCCTTAACCATACCAGCTGTGGAAACTGTTGCAATTTCAGTTCTTGGTTTAGCAGAAGCAGATAAATCCTTAGATTCATGCTGTGGTTTTGGCCTTCTTGTATGGAATAAAGCTCCATACAGGACATTTAACAATGCACTCTCGAAATCATCACCTCTAGCCTCAATTACATTACCCGGCTTAGTAACAAAATCAATAGCTCCAAGTTCCAAGGCTCTGATGGTTTCTTTAGAACCCTCAGTAGTCATGGTGGAGGCCATCACTACAAGACATTTGATCTTTTCGTTATGTAATTTTTCAAGTAGTTCCAAACCGTCCATTCTTGGCATATTAATATCTAGGACAATGGCATCATACTTGTTTTTGACAATTTTATCGTATGCTTCCTGACCGTCTCTACTGACATCAATTACCTCAAAGGAACTGTCTGAATTGATTATATCACACATAACCCTTCTCATGAGTGCAGAGTCATCAACTACCATAATATTTTTCTTCATTTTATTTACCCCCTAGAGAGTTTTCTTGCTTTACGCTCTTCTTCAAATATATATCTGATAATTCCTTCCCTGTCCAAGGAGGAAATATATAGAAATTGAACTCGACTCTCATATTTTTGTGTAGAATTCTTCTGCAATTCAGTAGAAAGAACAACCCCCGCAACTTGGAAGGTACGAATTTCACCATCTACAGGAAGCTTAAAGACAAAACGTTTATAACTACCCTCTTCACAAATGGTTCTTGTAACCATTCTAAGTCCGCCTCCGCTAATATCTAAGGCAACTCCTGTAGCCATCTCACCTTCAGAGTCATAATCAGCATATTTTTCTATTAACAAATCAAGTCTGTTAGTATCAGCTTCATTAACTGGAAGTGAGTAGAACTCTATATCAATAAAGCATTCGCATCGAAAAAACTCTCTCCTCTGGAACTTTATCAGTTGGCTCTTAAGTTCTACCCTTAAATAATACTTGTTTTCTGACTTGTATCTATCTACTATTTCACCTTCAGCAATATAATAGTTTGAATCCTTCTGAAATAAGAGTCGATATCTGGCACCATTATTCAGAAGTATCAATCTGCGTTGAACAATCGGCATATCTATTTCAATATCGCCATTGCTAAAAACATCCTGAACCATACTGATATAGGACATTTTCTTTCTACTTTCATCAATATCCGAGGTATCCTGAGGCAAAATCTCAATTCTCATACCTACTTTAACAATGTCAGAATACATAGCGTTCCTTTCTCCCTTATTGCGCTATCTTTTTGCTAAGCAATCCAGATAGCATCTGGGTAAATCCCTTCTTAACGGTAACCGTATTATGGGTTCCATTAATTATGTTCTCTGCAACAACTCTGTACGCCTTAGAAGACTCAGAATTAGGATATGTAATGGTAACTGGTTTCTGCTGTCTGATAGATTTATCAATAGCAGTATCCGCAGGTATTATTCCTAAATAATCCAAACTTCCTCCAAGGAATTTGGTGACAACCGAAGAAAGCTTCTGGTAAACCTGTTCTCCGTCCTCAACCGAATTAACCTTATTAGCTAAAACTCTAATATTACTATTTCTATCAAACTTTGGACTTCTGTATAACGCCTTAAGTAAGGAATACGAATCTGTAAGTGAGGATGGCTCCGGTGTGGTAATAACAATAACCTCGGGACTTGCCAAGGCAAATTCAAGAACTGCATCAGAAATACCTGCACCAGTATCAATAATAATTACATCTGCCATGTGCTCTAAATAAGATAGATTATGAATTAAAAAAGCTATCTGATTTCTATTTAAATTGCTAAGTCCAACTATACCCGACCCGCCTGAAATGAAACCGATCCCCTCTGGTCCATCAGTAATAATTTCCTGAATTGTCTTTCCCTTAAAAATCAAGTCGCTTAGATTATATTTAGGAAGAGCTCCAAACATTACTTCAACATTAGCAAGTCCAAAGTCAGCATCAAAAATAATAACTTTTTTGCCCATTCGACTTAATTCCACTGCAAGATTAACAGTGGTATTAGACTTTCCTACACCACCTTTACCGCTTGTAACAGTAATTACTCGGGCCGTTTTATTTGGTGTAGTCTGAGTCTGTTTTACTATATTTCTTAACTGCTGTGCCTGATCCATTAATTACTTTCCTCCAAGAAGTTTTTTTACAACTCTCTGAGTATCAAACACATCTATATCGTCTGGTACATTCTGTCCGTTAGTTACATAGGACATGTCGGCCTTGGTATACATCTTAACATTGTAGAGATTACCGTAAGATGATGTCTCATCAAGTTTAGTAAATATAAGTTTATAATCAGCTATTTCTTTATATGAATCCACTATTTCTAGAAGATCCTTATATTTGGTTGTAGCGCTTAATACAAGAAAGACTTCCTTCTCAATACTTGCAGGAAGAGATTCAATTAAAAGTCTGGTATCTTCCTTCTGCTTAAGACTCTTATGTGAGAATCCCGCCGTATCCACAAGAATAACCTCAGTGTCTTTTGCGCTGTTTATAGCCTGCTTAAGATCATCCGGTGAATAAATAATTGTAAGTGGACTCTCTAAAATATTTGCATATGTCCTAAGCTGTTCCTCAGCTGCAATTCTATAGGTATCAGCAGTAAACAAAGCAATCTTGTGTCCCGCTTCAACCTTAAGCTTAGATGCAATTTTGGCAATGGTTGTTGTTTTGCCTACTCCAGTAGGTCCAATAAAGAAAATAACCTTAGGTTTCTTTCCAGTAAGATCAATTGGAGATGGCTGCCCAAATTTAAGGATCATCTTCTGGTAGAGATTTGCAAGCAGCATATCAAGACTGGTGTTCTTATTAAAGGACCTGTCCATCTCATCCATAAGCTGATTTGCGAACCTTTCGTTCACCTCATTATCAAGCAGGGTGTTATATACCATTCTCGCAATCTTAACATTATTGTCATCAAGACTGTCCCCATGACTTCTTTTTACACTGGATTCTTCTTCAAAAAAATCTGGAGTATCCTCCACAATGAATCTCTCGTCAAGCTTGTTTTGTAATGACTCAAGCCTTTCATCAATAATTTGTGAAGAATCATAGGAAGGCAAAATGTCCTTCTCCTGATATTTAACTGCATTTACAATATGCGGCTTCTCATATGTCATTTGTGAAGTCATACCAAAATCTGACTTTTCAGTATTTGACACTTCCTTCAAACTTATCTCTTCGTTAGCCTGATAATCAAATCTGCCAATTGAAGCCTCAGACTTGGAAAAGTCCATGGTGGGATCTTTAAACTCTCTCTCTTCCACTGCTGCTGTAACTTCAACAATTGGAGATTTAAATGACTTGAACAAACCTGTGGCTTTGATTTTTTTTACATTCATAACAACACAGTTGGCTCCAAGTTCAAGTTTTGCCTTCTCTGTAGCTTCTAATTCAGTTTTGCCAGTAAACTTTTTTATCTTCATATGTTACCCCGTAACCATTCCAACTGACTGTAATTCAACGTTGGAATCAATCTCATTATAAGAAACTACAATTAAATCCTTAATGTAGTCTTCTGTAAGCTTTTTAAAGTACATACGAACAATCGGCGAAGTGATAATAATTGGGTTTTTGCCAATGTTCTCAAGCTTATTTACCTCTTCCTCAACCGAGTTAATAATCGCCTTGGTTCGTTCTGGATCTAAGGTTAAGTATGCCCCCTGTTCAGTCTGTTTAACTGAAGCCATAATATCCTGTTCAACCTTAGGATCAAGTGTAACTACACTGGTAGTCTCGTTAGCTGGAAAGTATTTTGAAGATATTGATCTCTTAAGAGACTGTCTTACATACTCAGTTAAAACATCTGTATCTCTTGTTGTCTGAGAGTGGTCTGCAAGGCATTCAAAAATAGTAAGCAAATCTCTGATTGAAATCTGTTCTTTAAGAAGATTCTGTAAAACCTTCTGTATTTCTCCAAGACCGAGAAGCTTTGGCACAAGCTCATCAACAAGTGCTGGATGAGACTCTTTTAAGTTATCGACAAGAGTCTGTACATCCTGTCTGGTAAGAAGCTCTGAAATATGTTCCTTAATAATCTCAGTAAGGTGAGTTGCAATGATTGACGGTGGATCAACTACGGTATAACCATAGCTTTCCGCTCTCTCTCTCTGAGACTCAGTAATCCAAATGACTGGAAGGTGGAAGGAAGGTTGAAAGGTTGGTATACCTGAAATCTCCTCCTCAACATAACCAGCATTCATTGCCATATAGTGATGAAAAAGAAATTCACCCTCGGTAACCTGTATTCCTTTGATCTTGATAATATACTGATTAGGATTAAGCTGAATATTATCTCTTAATCTAATGATAGGAACTACCGTACCTAATTCCAGGGCTACCTGTCTTCTAATCATAATTACACGATCTAACAGATCACCACCCTGGCTGGCATTAACAAGCGGTATAATTCCATATCCAAATTCAAGCTCAATCGGATCAACCTGCAGTAATGAAATAACATTTTCAGGACGTCTGATTTCCTCGGCTTCTCCCTCTGCAGTTTCAGCAATTTCTTCAATCTCCTCAACCTTGGAATTATTAGAAATGCTGTATCCGGCAAAAATAAAGGTAATACCAAATATAAGGAATAGAAATACATTTAATGGAGTGATAAAACCAAGAATAATCATGGTTGTACCAACAATATATAAAACTCTTGGTATACCAAAAAGCTGTGAAACAAGAACTGATGAAAAGTCTGCTTCCTTGCTAGCCTTTGTAACAAGAATACCTGTTGCAAGAGAAATTAGCATAGATGGAATCTGAGAAACAAGACCATCACCTATGGTAAGAAGACCATAATGCTGTAATGCTGGCAAAGCCTCCATTGAGCCATATAAAACGCCCATGGCAGTACCACCTACCAAGTTAATTATAGTAATAATAATACCTGCTGTAGCATCTCCCTTAACATACTTGGTAGCACCGTCCATAGATCCGAAGAAGGAAGATTCTTCCTGAATCTTATTTCTCCTCTCTCTCGCCTGAGCTTCGGTGATGGCTCCTGTATTTAAATCAGCGTCAATAGCCATCTGCTTACCAGGCATAGCGTCTAAGGTGAATCGGGCTGTAACTTCAGCAACTCGTTCAGAACCCTTGTTAATAACAACAAACTGAACGATAACAAGAACAACGAAAACGATGGCTCCAATAATAAGATTGTCACCACCAACGAATTTACCAAAGGTTTGAACAACGTTTCCTGGCTGTCCAGTTGTAAGAATAAGTCTGGTAGAAGAAACGTTTAAAGAAATACGAAAAATAGTTGTAAACAGCAATACTGTCGGGAAGAAGGACATATCAAGAACTTCCTGAACAAATAAAGCTGTAAATAGAATAATTAGGGCCATAGATATATTAAAGGCCAGCATAATATCCAGTAATATACTTGGAATAGGAATAATAAAGAATAATACTGCAGCCAGTAAATAGGCAGCAACGCCAATATCAGTACGTTTAATCATCTATATTCCTCCTTCCTTATATATTTTGCCTAAACTAGGCGGATCTGTTTCTTAACTTATATATTTCAGCGAGAACCTCAGCGACTGCCTGATATAATTCAGGTGGAATCTGCTGACCCACATCAACATTGGCATATAACATTCTGGCCAATGGCTTGTTCTCAACGATTTCAATGCCGTTATCCCTTGCAACCTCTCTGATTTTTAAAGCCAAGTAATCTTCTCCCTTAGCCAAAACAATTGGTGCACTGGCAACGCTGGTATCATATTTAATAGCAACTGACAAATGGGTAGGGTTGGTAATAACCACATCTGCCTTGGGTACATCCTGCATCATTCGTCTTTGAGATGCCTGTCTCATAACCTGACGCTGTCGTCCCTTAATCTCAGGATTTCCTTCAGTATTCTTGAATTCATCCTTAACTTCCTGCTTGGTCATCTTCATCTCTTCTTTAAATTTATGCTTACTGTAAACATAATCAGCGATACCAATTATCATATATATTGCAGCAATCTTTATTCCTGTATCTATAATAATTTCACCAACAAGAGAAATAGCCTGTCTTAATGAAATATCATATAGAAAGAATAGTTCATTTGCATAGTTCCTAATATTAAGGTAAGCAACTAATACTATTAACAAGATCTTTGCAATTGACTTAACCAGCTCAAACCAAGAGTCCTTACTAAAGATACGCTTAAATCCATTCATAGGATTAAGCTTACTTAGCTTAGGCTGCATTGGTTTGGTGGTAACATTCCACTTAACCTGAATAAAGGTTACAAAGCCGGATACTAAAACTGAAATGATTAGTACCGGAAAAATAATAATAATAATCTTTTGAATTCCATAATTAATAACAGACTGGGCATTATTCAAACCAAAACCACCAATACTGTTATTTATAATGTCTGGAATCTTCTTATATATATCAAAGAAGCCTTCCATCATTCCTTTACCTATGTAAGCACTAAGGAATTTTAACACAAGAAACAAAGCCATAAGCTCAAAGGCAGAGGTAAGTTCCTTACTCTTTGCAACCTTACCCTCATCTCTGGCATCTTTTAACTTCTTTGCCGTGGCAGGTTCTGTTTTTTCACCACCAGGACCATCCTGAGCAAAAAACTGAAGATCAAAGCTTAAAAGTTCTTTATTTTCAATAAAATCATTTCTATTGAAAGCTATCATTGGCTCATTCCTTGTACAAATAAAGCGATCATGGTCTTCATTTCCTTAAAAATGAAGTTGGCAACGTCCGGCAAAAGAAAAATGGTAAGAAACATAACAAGCAAACCAACTAAAAGCTTAATCTGCATACCAACAGAAAACATGTTCATCTGTGGTGCCACTTTTGCCAGAATACCAAGGATGCAGTTAAGAATCATTGCAACTGCAAACACAGGCAAGAAAATTCTAAATGCAATAACAAAGGTGTCTCCCATAAACCTTACCATGGAAGCATACAGGCTATCCATATTAAAAAGTGCCTTGCCTATAGGTATCACGGTATATGAGTCCACAAGGGTCCTAAATATGTACAAATGCATATTGGACACTAAAAGTAACAATAAAATAAAATAGTTATACATACCAGCTACAATTGATACTTCAGAATTAGTCGTCGGATCATATTCAGTAGCCATAGACAAACCAATATTCATGTCTATTAGTTTGCCTGCTGTTTGAACAATCGTATTGCATATATTGGCTGCATAACCAATAAGAAGTCCCACTAAAACTTCTCTGATTACAAGCTCTGAATATGCAAAAACACCGGAATACTCTAACCCATCCTTCGGCAGTATCACTTGATACAGAAGTATTGATACAAAAGCCGAAAAACCGATTTTGACTCTTCCCGGTGTGCTGGACATTCCGAAAATTGGTGCTATATACATAAAAGCTGTAATACGCACCAATATCAGAAGAAAATATTCAAATGATGCCAAATCAAAAGTAAAATTAACCATATATCATCTCTACCTTATAAAATTACTGAAATTCTCCCATAAGGTAGTGGTAAAGGTCGACATGTTATTTAACATCCAGGAACCAGTAATCATAATGGTTACAAATACTGCTAAAATCTTAGGCACAAATGTAAGCGTCTGCTCCTGAATTGATGTGACTGTCTGAAATATACTGATGATGAGACCAACAATCAGTGAAACTACCAATACCGGCGTGGCGGTAATAATGATGGTATAGATTGCGTCCCTGGCAATATCTAAAACCTGTCCCTCTGTAATCAATTAGATCACCCCTTATTTCTCAATAGAACGATCGTACTAACTGTCCCACAACTAAATCCCAGCCATCCACAAGAATGAACAACAAAATCTTGAAAGGCATAGAAACTGTAGTTGGCGGCAACATCATCATACCCATGGACATAAGTACAGACGACACTACCATATCAATAACAATAAATGGTATATAAATCAAAAATCCAATGATAAATGCCGTTCTAAGTTCACTTAGAATAAAGGCGGGTATTACAAGAGTCATGGATAACTCATCATAACCTTCTTCTGTAGTAGGATATTCCACCTCGGCAATATCACACAGTAATGCAAGATCCTTCTCCTGAGTCTGGCCATACATAAACTGTCTTATAGGCTCTGAACCAATCTTAAGAGCCTCCTCCTGGGTAATGGTGCCTTCGTCAAAAGGCTTGATAGCATTTTCATTAATCTCAGAAAATACAGGAGACATAATGAATAAAGTTAAAAATAATGCTAATCCTACCAAAACCTGGTTAGGTGGTGCAGTCTGTGTACCTACAGCCTGTCTAAGGAAGTGAAGTACAATAACTATACGTGTGAAAGATGTGAGCATTATTAAAATGGACGGAGCCAGAGATAACACTGTGAGAATCAGAAGGATTCTAACAGTTCCTGAAACCTGACCGCTATCATTATTATATACAATAGCTAATCCATTATTAATATCATCAGAGTAGTCTGCAACATCTCCACCATTAGTATCTGTAGTACCTGTTGTGTTAGTTGCATAAGCTTTGGTAGGGAAGGCGAAAAACATAGCAGCAGACAAAAACAAAAGGCTTATTGCCAATGAAATTATAAGTGCCTTCTTCTTCACTCTTCTAACGCTCCTCATGCTTAAACTTCTCTAATATACTTTGGAATCCTTCTTTGATTCCTTCTGGAGAAGCTGAATCTGCAATAATTGACAGCTCCTCCTTTGAAAAATGCCCTAATTCGTGGATTTCATCCTTACCCACACCAATAACCAGATAATTATCTCCAACGGAAACCAGCGCTATATATTTATTATTTCCCATTCTCATAGTCTCGATAATCTGCATGTTTTTGCCGGTCATCTGAGTCTTCTGATAGCTACCAATCCATCTTGTAGTCAGAACAGTAAGCACGAGAACAAATATAAAAATAATCAGCACTAATAGAAGCTGAAGAAAACTATCCCAACTGGCATTTAAAAGAATCATGGTCTTCCCCTTAACCAATGACCTTCTTAACAGCTTCTAATACACGATCTGCCTGGAAAGGCTTAACAATAAAGTCCTTAGCACCGGACTGAATAGCCTCAATAACCATGGCCTGCTGACCCATTGCAGAACACATAATAACAACTGCATTTGGATCTCCTTCGCGAATCTTCTTTAAAGCCTGAATTCCATCCATTTCTGGCATTGTGATATCCATTAATACAAGGTCTGGCTTGGTCTCGTTGTACTTATCTACAGCGACCTGACCATTTTCAGCCTCACCTGCGATACCATATCCATTTTTTGTAAGGATGTCCTTAATCATCATTCGCATGAAAGCTGCATCATCGCAAATTAAAATATTCTTTGCCATTATTATCCTCTCCTTTATAAAGAATTATTTGGATTGCTCTTTAATAATATCTGTGATTCGGATTCCGAAGTTCTCCTCAAGTACAACAACTTCGCCCTTAGCAACGTATTTGCCATTAACTAAAACGTCAATGGATTCACCGGCTATCTTGTTAAGCTCTATAATTGTTCCAGGAGAAAACTCCAAAATCTCTTTTATTGATTTACTGGTACGTCCAAGCTCTACTGTTACTTCAAGCGGAACGTCCATAATCAAGTCAATGTTCTCCTTTTGCTGAATAGGATTAAAATCTCCCATCATAAAAGGTTGGAAAGAAGCTGCCTGCACATTAACAGGCTGCTGATACATTCCCATATCCTGTGGTGGATATGGCATCTGATACATTATTGGCTGGCCCTGCATCATCGGCTGGCCCTGCATCATTGGTTGACCCTGCATCATTGGCTGACCCTGCATCATTGACTGATCCATTGCTGGTGCTGCTGCTGGAGCAGGTGTGGCTGGAGCATCTGCAGGAATATCATCGCCTGCAATATCAACCTCCATATTCTTAGCAATACTGTTATACATTTCTCTTGCAAAAGAGAATGGGTACAGCTGCATAATGGTTGAATCAACCAGGTCCCCAATTTCCATTCTAAAAGTAATTCTAACGAAATTGCCCTTTAGGAATTCATCAATCTCTCCTGCTTCGGTGGCATCGTTTAAATCAACCAAATCAGCTGTTGGAGGACTGATATCAATCATCTTGTTAAGCATGGATGACAGAGATGTGGCAGATGAACCCATCATCTGATTCATAGCCTCACTGATAGCTGAAAGATGTAACTCACTAAGCTCGCCATCAGTATTTGTTCCGTCACCACCCATCATAAGATCGGTAATAATCTTAACATCAGACTCTTTTAAAACTAATATGTTGCTGCCGTCTAATCCAACAGTGTATCCAATTCTGATAAATACACAAGGTTTAGCATAGTTAGCAATTATATCATCCCAAGTTGAAACTGATACAACTGGGGTTGAAATCTCCACCTTCCTGTTAACCAGAGAGAATAAGGTGGTGGCTGCTGTTCCCATGCTTATGTTGGCAATTTCTCCAATGGCGTCTTTTTCGTCATCGGTTAGGTTTTCATCGCCGCTATCGATAACTGAATCCACACTGTCGGAATTAGCTAACAATGCGTTGATTTCTTCCTGGGATAAAACTCCATCCATATCCGCTACTCCTCTCTGATTACCTCAGTGATCTGTACTGCATATTTATCACCTGAGGAACCGGGTAATGCTTTAAACTTCTCAATATTTCCAACGAAGATACTTAATTCGTCCTCTGCCTTCCGGTCTAGCCGGATAATGTCCCCTACCTGCAGATTCACGAAATCATCAACGGAAATACTACTGTTTCCAAGAACACATTTCATTGGTATCTGAGCCCTGTGAATAAGACCCTCAATATCAGTTCTAAAATCCTCTTCCGTTTTAGAAGTAATATTAGAATACCAGAACTTTGTGTTCAATTTGTCCATAACATCTTCCAAAGTTAAATATGGAAGACAAATATTCATAAGACCTTCGACATCACCAATCTTAATATTGATTGTAACAATGGCAATCATCTCACTTGGAGAAATAATCTGTGCGAACTGAGAATTCGTCTCAATCCTCTCAAGTCTTGGTTGTATATCTACAACGTTCTCCCAAGGTTCTCTGAGAAGTTCGCTGCAAATAGTCATTATTCTTTCGATTATTAATAACTCAATCTCCGAAAAATCTCTGCTTCGCTCAAGTGGATCTCCTGGTCCACCAAGCATTCTGTCAACCATTGCAAAACCCAAATTGGTTGCTAGCTCCATGATTATATTTCCATTAAGGGGCTCAAAATTTACAATTGACAAAATTACCGGATTACTTAGAGCATTTGAGAACTCAGAGTAAGTAACAGCCTCGGAGTTCATTATTTCCACCTGAACCGTTTTTCTTAAATAAGCCGGCATGGTAGTAGACAAAAGTCTTCCATAATGCTCAAAGATAATTTCCAGGGTTCTGAGATGTTCCTTTGAGAACTTGGCAGGTCTGGCGAAATCATAATTTCTGGCCTGTTTCTCACCGCCATCTTTAATTTCTTCAACATCCAGTTCACCGCTACTTAATGCTTGCAGCAAACTGTCTATCTCATTCTGAGATAAAACCTCACCCACGTTCTCACCACCTGTCTATAATAATCTCTATTTAATTGTAGCAGGTGTAAACCTGTAAATTACTGAATAATAATTGAAGAGAAACCAACATCGACAATAAAATCAGATGCATATAAAGTCTGTAATCTCTCAAGAATCTCAGCACAAGCCTTAAGCTGACCTTCAGAAGTAGATAATTCTTCTTTACTGTAAGATCCAACAACATTAATTACAGCCTGCTTGATAAGGCTCTCTTTATCCTTCATTGTTGAATAATAAGTTTCGTAATCTTCATTCTTGGAGTCAAGTGATAATGATGTTGAAACTACTGCGTAATGATCTTCATTATCGCTTCCTCTTTCAAGGTTGATTGTCTGTGTAGCACCATCATCCACATTGTAGACAACGAGGTTCTCCATGGCCACGTTGTTTGCTCCTGTGTTTTTGCCTGTGTTGAGCTCGAGCTTAATTGCAGAAGCGACTTCCTCGATAAGCTTGTTGGCATTGCTGGTGGCTGGCACAATCGAAAAGGTTAAGATTGCGGTAAACACAAGGTTAACAAGTACCAATGCAAGTATTAATACTGACATTAAATTTTTCTTCATAATACACTCCTTAAAACGAGTAATTAGTTAGTTCCGGAATATAAAGAGTTATATACCTTAATCTCTACACGTCTGTTCTTGGCTCTTCCGTCTGCCGTAGAATTATCGGCAACTGGAACATATGAACCGCGGCCAGAAAACTTAAGTAAAGCCGGATTAATATCAGAAACAGACTTCATATAGTTAGCAACTGACAAAGCTCGATAGAAAGAAAGAACATCATTGTTCTTGTACTCACCACTGGACATTGGAACATTATCTGTATGTCCTTCAACTTCTATAATATTGTCAGTATAACGCTCGATAATCTGTGACAGCTTCTTAATGATTGGGAGTGCTTCAGATTGAATCTCAGCCTTACCTGGTTCAAATAAAATTGCTCCATTCATGGTAAGTAGCACAAACTGCTCATTAAACTCAACGTTAACCTGCTCCGAAATACCAGCAGCGTCTAACTCTGCCTGAATTTCTTCAGCCATCTTCTCTGATTCCTTGTTTCCGGCATCCTCATATTCCTTAACATAATCAGACTGACCATTGTCATCAAGCTCACCCTCATTTCCATTTGAGCTTGCAGCCTGGTTGAAGTATACATCAAGCTCAGGAAGCTGACTGATGCCATTTCCAACCATCTGTCCTTCTCCTATTGAAGCTCCACCCGAAGGCAAAACCGAAAAGCTTGACTGTAAGGATGCTATAACCTGTTCAAATTTCTCTGCATCCACAGATGACATGGAAAAGAGAAGAACGAAGAAACAAAGAAGCAGATTCATCAGATCTGAGAATGTGGCCATCCATGCAGGTGATCCTGCTGGTGCTTCTTCTTCTTTTTTTCTAGCCATTATTCTCCACCTCCGTCTCCGGAAAGAGACTCACGTGCTGCTGGAGCAAGGAAGGATTTAAGCTTCTCCTCGATTACACGAGGGTTCTCTCCTGCCTGAATAGACAAAAGACCTTCGACAGTAACTTCCTTCATCATTATCTCAGCAGCATTCTTAACCTTAAGCTTGGAAGCACATGGGTTACACAACCAGTTGGCAAGCAAAGAACCATAAAGTGTAGTTAAGAGCGCAACCGCCATGTTAGGTCCAATAGTGGAAGCATCGGAAAGGTTCTGCAACATGTTTACAAGACCAACTAAGGTTCCGATCATTCCCCAGGCAGGACCAAGTTCAGCCCATTTCTCCCAGAATGCAATTACTTTTTTGTGTCTTTCCTCGATACAGATAAGATCAGTCTCAAGAATACCTCTTACAAGTTCTGGATCTGTACCATCTACAACAAGCATAACTCCTTTTCTTAAGAATAAATCCTCAATGGAATTGCTTGCTTCATCTAACGCCAATAAGCCTTCCTTACGTGCTACGTTAGAAAGGTCGATAATTGTCTTAATAACTTCTTCTACATTGTCATTGGAGCCCTTGAGCTGAAGAGTAAAACCCTTTAAACCACTGATGAAATCAGCAATTGTATTGGCTCCCATAACGCCTACCATGGAACCACCAATGGTAATAATTACAGATGGAACATCGACGAAGTTGCCAAGTGCAGAAACACCACCTGAGGAAATGATACCGAAAAGTACCATTACAATACCGCCGACAATACCAATTAGGGACGCTAAATCCATAAAGCGTAATCTCCTTCACTTGCGACAAAATAGTCGCAAAAATCAAGCTAAAATCTGAAAATAGACCTATTTTGCCTAATGCATAATAATTCTACTTAATTCTACTAAACTTTAGACTGATTGTCTACTTTCTTTTACAATTTTTGGGTAATTTTTCATAGTCATTATACAACATATAGGGGGAAAGTATAATACCTTCCCCCTATATACATTAAATTTTCATATTTGATTATCAACTAACCAGCATCTGATTATCGCTTAAGATTAATAAGCTCTTCAAGTAAGGTATCAGATGTTGTGATTACTCTTGAGTTAGCCTGGAAACCACGCTGAGTAGTAATCATATCTGTGAACTCAGCAGAAAGGTCTACGTTAGACATTTCAAGGGCACCGGTGGTAATGGAGCCACCGTCTGCAGTGATATCCTGTCCAATTCCATCAAACTCACCAGAGTTAAGAGTTGTCTTGAACAAAGAGTCTCCTACCGCCTCAAGACCAGAAGCGTTGGCAAAATTAGCAACTGCAATCTGTCCTAAAAGAACTGTGTTACCATTGTCATAGGAACCGTAGATCATACCGGATGTATCAATAGATACTCCTGTCATTGTACCAAGCTTCTTACCAGCTCCAGTAGAACCATCCTTGTCTCCTCTTTCCATGGACATTGTGGATGTACCAGAGTTATTAAAGTTTGTTACCTGTGTCCAGTCAATTGTTAAATTCTCAAACTCAGGTCCAATCTTGCTTAATACTAATGTAGATACATCAGCACCACCAATATTATCGAAAGTTCCGTCTCCTGTATCAAAGGTCATAACTGAATAATACTTTGTGCCAACAAGACCGATTGTATAAGTTCCCTCTACGTTATTGCTGGTATTATCGTTATCAAGTGTTGCTGTTGCTGTACCTGCTCCCATCTGAGTCATAAGAGTTGTGATAGTTGCAGTTGGTGTTGTTGTGCTAAAGACTGTTGAATCCTTAAACTGAGTATCAAAGTTATCAAGTGGCTGATAGTTAGGAGTGATAACTCCACCTGCTACAGTTGCTGCTGGAATGTACTCAGCAGTAGCCTCGTTAAACATATAATACTGACCTGGTGTTGCTGGATCCTCATTAATTCTCCAGGAATTAATAGTAGTAAACTGATAGGAAGATGTACCAGAGTTTATGGTAACAATATCCTGATACTGGGTAATATTCTTTAAGGAAGAATTACCATCAATATATAAGTCACTATCAACTCCTGCAAAGTTTGTTGCAAGGAAGTTCTGAATATCAACCTCAGTCTGACTAATTAATGAAGAATAATCAGAAGATGTATTTGAAAGTGGTACAAAGGTATTTGTTGTTGTGCCGCCCTCTGTCTTGCTGCTTAATGCATAGAAGTTACCATTCTCATCAAGGTAGACTACTGCATTGTCAATCGCGTCAGCATATGTGTTGGTAGCTGACTCTGTCTCTGTCATGTAGTAACGATAGATTTCTGGAGCAGTTGCGCCTGCTGCAATACCTTCTACAGTATATGTCTGTAATGGGTCTGTTGCATCTGTTGTGTCTATCTTTCTAAGGTTAGCATAACGACCGGATAATAAAGTACCAGTATCAGAAACTGCTGGATCTGCTGTACCAAATAAATCCTTAGCTGTAACGTTACCTGTTAAGATAGATTTTCCATTTGAATCAAGAATGTCAGAAAGGGAAACGTTATACTTGCCATCTCCTGTTCCTTCTGCAACTTTAAACTTAGCTGTATAGGAATAACCAAGGGAGTCATAGAATGAAAGGTTCATAACATATCCAGATTCAGAGCTAACAGCTGTGGAGTTAGAATCTAAAACTCCAGTAACGGTAGCATTTGTAGTTGCCTCTGGAGAAGAAATCTGATTAGTTGCAGACATAATTCTAAGAGCTGATACTGTATCCTTCTTGATTTCTCCAGATGTTGGATCCACCTGCCATCCCATTACATTGTAACCAGTAGAACTTAAGCAAAGGTTACCTGCAGCATCGAAATAGAAAGAACCTACTCTTGTAAAGTAGTTTGAGGTACCATCAGATACGATAAAGAAGCTGTCACCATTGATCTTACAATCAAGAGCGGAACCAGTAGTCTGAGTAGCACCTGCAGTTGTAATAGAAACCTTAGTTGTAGCTAAAGTAGTACCAAGACCGATCTGCTTAGGGTTAATACCACCAGTACCATTGCTGGCATTAGGGCCAGAAGCACCGGATGTGGTCTGATACATAATGTCACTAAAAGTGACACTTGAAGATTTAAATGCGATGGTGTTTACGTTGGCGATATTGTTACCGATAACGTCCATCTTAGTCTGATGTGTCTTTAAACCAGCCACAGCAGAGTATAATGATCTCATCATAAGACATGTCCTCCTTATGGAGGGACAATCAAGCATATTTTGCCTCAGTCAGTCGGCAAAACTGAAATTTCCTGCAATAGGTCCAATTTCTTACATTATGACTGCCCCATCAATATTGGTGTAAATGTTTTCATCTGTGTTTGTTGCGTCCATAGCTGTTATAACTGTATTGTTTGGTACGTTAACTATAAACGCCAGGGAATCAACCATCACTAAAGAATCCTTGATTCCTTTTTCTGAAGCTTTCATAGCTCCATCGTTTAATCTTGTTAGCTGTTCATCTGACAGTTTTATGTTTCTCTCGGAAAGTCTATTCTCAGCATGTTTGCTAAATTTAAGTTCCTGAACACTGCTGTCAGTTCTCTGCTTAAGAATTTCCTCAAAGCTAAGTCCATTAAAAGTTGTTTCATTAACTCCAGCCTTTTTGCCGGCGTTCAAAAACTGATCTGTGACCTGCTCTATGGAAGCGAATTGATTTTGGATTTTATTGAATTCCATTTCTATTCCTCCGTCTCTTCTCCTTCTACAGTTTCATCTGTCTCAACAGAGTCATCTGTTTCAGTTGCTTCTTCTGTAGTTTCTTCTGCTTCCTTGCTGGTACTAATTAACTGATTCATCTTAGTCTCTAACGTTGTCAGAGTCTTAAGTAAATCCTCAGAAACAAATGTTTTCTGGTAATCTGTCATAGAGTCATATGCTTCTCTGGCTGCTGTAATTAAGTTCTCATCTGCCAATGTAAGCTGTGCTTCACTAGGAAGTTTATTAATCATAGCCTCAAAGGTCTGAGAGCATGTAAGCGCATCCATGTAATCCGCATTAACTACTGTGTCAAGATCATCAATATTGTATAAGTTGTTATTAACTGAAAGATAAATCTCTCCTTCTTCAACATATACATAATCAACAATACCTGATTGGTAAGAAGTTTCTCCTGTAATGGAGTTAACGGTCTTCATAATTACCTGCTGACCAACAAGGTTGTTTGCTTCAACCTGCTTTATAGACTGCTGCATAGCTGTCTGTTGTTCAATAGACGTGAATGTTGCATACTGTGAAATCCACTCAGTATTACTTGTAGGTTCAAGTGGATCCTGATACTTCATTTCAGCAACAAGAAGGTTTAAGAACATTTCCTCATCAACAGCGCTATTACTGTTATTCTGGTTGCTGGTAGCTGAAGTAGTCTTTGAACCGGTGTCAACCACCTGGCCATTTTCAACAAGTGCTGTTATTGCCATTCTTTAGTCTCCTTTCCGAAATCCTATGCTGTAACATCAAGAACGTTTCCGCTATCCTTCATCATTCTTGCAACAATCATATCTTCCTCACTCATAAGTCCGCTAAGATCGTCTAATGTCAATTCATTCAGATTAAGATTTCTTCTTTGATTATGCTGTTTAAGTTCCTCTGCAAGCTGTTCCTGTTCTCTGCTTCCGTCTTCCTGAAGATTCTGCTCGAATGCATGGGATTCAACTGTTACTTCAACATCAGCCACTTTAATTCCCTGCTCTTCCAAGCTCTCTCTCATTGCATTTAAGTTGCTCATTAAAGCTTCTTTTGCTGCTTCTGTCTCAGTTACAATCTTAGTGGTAACTTCACCAGCCACAGTGGATACGGAAACTAAAAGCTTTCCTAAGTGCTCTGGATTAAGCTGCATTGTAACATTCTGTACCACATTATCCTTAGCCGAGAGTTCAATGTACTCTGTAATCTCTTTTACAAGATTCTCAAGGTCAACAATCTTAATTGTCTGTGTCTCAACATTCAATGCTTCTCCATTCTGAAGGTTAGCATGTTCAACCGTTACATTTTCGTGATGAAAATTCTTCTCAGTTTTTTCAGAAGCAACTTCCTTCTGATTCCTGTCAGAAAAGTTTAATGAGTTATCCTTTTCCTCATTATCATCATTAACATTTTTTGTTTCTTCGTCACTAACAAGAGGTCTGTTGGTAATCTCAGCTACACCAGGATCCTCTTCCTCATCGACATTAACAAGAACTTCTTCTTTAACAATTGAATCAGTTTTGATGTTAACACTGTTTGCAATTGTCTCTAAGGCTGACATTTTGACATCATTGTTGTCAATGATACTAACAACATTTGAATCCCGTTCTTCTGATAAAGGAATCTCTGATTTAAGAGCATCCTTGATCATTAACTGGTCTTCTGTCTCCTCTAAGATTACTTCATCCACATTAGCTTTGTTATCAACTAAGGAAACTGCTTTAACAAGTTCATCATAGGTGATACCAAGTTCTTCCAATGTCTCATTGGTTAAGTCGTTGATGGCGACCAAGGCATCAGTGAATTCAGGACTCTTAAGAAGATCTATTGGGCTTGTATCCTCAGAAAATTCAGCTACAAAGCTTGCCAAACTTGATGTTTCCATAAGATCTGAAACTTCCATGTCCATAGCCTCAAGATTATCCATAATCTCTGGTACTTCAATGTCGAAGTTTTCACTGACAATTTCTACAAGAGATGCGGCAAAAGCAACAATTGCTTCCTCAATTCCTTCTAAGTCGTTAGAAGGCTCTTCCTCTGAAACAGGTACTGTTTCTTCGGTCTTTTCACTTTCTTCAACCTTGTTAGAATTAACACTCTCTGCTTCATTTGAAACTTCCTTGCCATTCTCGTCACTGTTAACAGCTTTGGTTTGCTCATTATCTTTAGATACATTACTTTCTATTCTTGTATCATCAGATAACTCGGTCTTTGTATCCATTGATGAAACGAAATCAGTTTTCGCTACACTTCTTAAACAATCATCAAAATTAATCAATTCCTCAGTCTGATTAAAAAGTTCATGCTTGGATACATTCTGAATTATTCTTTCCTGATTGGCTGTCTGATTAGCCATCATAGAAACAAATAATCCAAGGTTTGCATCTGTCATATGACTTCCTCCTTCCTATTCAGTTATCAAGCTGCAAAAAATTCTTTATATTATGGCTCCATAAGCTTAGTTACAGAAGCTGCAACCGAAGCATCCATGGCTGCCAGAATATCACCTCTAGCATCGGCTTTCATATTGGATAAAATCTTAGCCACAAGCGGCAAGTCATCAGTCATCTCCTCGAGAATGCCTGCAGCGGCTTTAGGCTTCATTGATGAGTATGCTTTCACATAGTCTGAAATCTTTTCATCCTCAACCACCTGCCCCACAACCTGCTTGTAAAGAAGGGCTGCGTTTTCAGAATCTATACTCTCATAATAAGTCTTATACTCATTTATATCGGGTGCCTGATCTCCAAAAACAACCTCTTGATAAAATTTATTTCTAATTTCTTCAAAGCTAGCCTGTTCTTTCTCATAAACCTGAAGTCTTGCTATTTCATTCTGAAGTTCAGTAATAGTATCAGAATCCGTGCCAGCTCCATCTTTATATAGAGCAAGCTCTGTCTCGAGCTCTTTAATTCTCGCAATAGCATCATCCATAGAATCAAAGGCATATGGATCATCCGCTGACTCATCAACAACATCAGGAAGTATCATATTAACATATGGCACATCCTTGAATATTGGATAAAGGATACTAGAACCAAAACCACCCACATCCCATTTGACAAGGAGGGCAAAAATGCCAAGCCAAATTACCACGATTATAATTGAAACTAAGGCGATAACAATTTTGCCTCCAGCAGTTTCTTCTTCTTCATAATCCTGGTTATCTTCTTCCATCTTTTTAAGACGTTTTTCTTCTTTTTTTCTTTCTTTTTCAGCCTTCTTCAAAGCCTTAGGATCCAACTCCTGTCCTTCTTCTCTCTCGTCTGCCATAGCCTAACCTATCTCTTTCCGTGGGTGAAGCTCACCAACTGATCAATTTCTTTGTTCTCCTCTGCCTGAACCAAAAGTTTGTATTCGTCAAAGGCCTTCTCTCGCATCTTCTCATAAGTCTTGCGGGAAATCATAGCCTCCTGAAGCTTTATTCTGGCAGCTTCTACATTCTTTTCCTCAACGTGCACTCTAAGCATCTGAGTTCGTACCCTTGACTTCATTATGTCAATAGAATGTTTTAGTTCTTTTATTTTCTTTAAATCAATATTGCCTTCCATGTTGGCTTTCATTTCATCCTGATAGCCAGTCATCTGGTTGATTAACTGCTTAAGCAGTTCTTCCTCCCTGTGAAGCTTATCTGTAGCTTCTCTAAAGTTCTGCTTCTGCTGTTCTTCCAACTGATACTGAAGGTCAAGTATACTCTGAAGAGAAAACTCAAATTTTTTCATAGAAAAAACCTCCATTTACTCCTCTACAGGAAAAATCTGGTAAAGCATAGAAAGCTCTTCTTCAAACTCAAATCTATCATTAACATCCTGCATAATAAATCCCTTTATTGCTGATATTTTGTCTATAGATTTATCAATTTCAGGATTTGAGCCCCTCTTATAAGCGCCGATGTTTATTAGATCTTCAGCTTCATTATATGTGGAAAGCATATTTTTAAACTCTCTCGCAGCCTTCTTCTGTTCTTTACTTACAATCGAACTCATAACTCGGGAAATACTTCCAAGCACATCTATCGCAGGATACTGGTTTCTTTCAGCAAGCTTTCTGGACAAAAGAATATGTCCATCAAGAATACCTCTGGCTGTATCAGTGATTGGTTCGTTGAAATCATCACCATCAACAAGGACGGTGTAAAGACCTGTTATGGAACCGTATTCATCTGTACCAGACCTTTCAAGTAGTTTTGGCATCTCTGCATAAACTGAAGGCGGGTATCCTCTTGTAACTGGAGGTTCTCCTGATGCAAGACCGATTTCTCTCTGAGCCATGGAAAAACGAGTAAGGGAATCCATCATAAGAAGAACATCCTTGCCCTGACTTCTAAAGTATTCAGCAATAGCTGTAGCAGTTTTAGCCGCCTTATTTCTAATTAAAGCTGGTTTATCCGAGGTGGCAACAATGACTACAGATCTCTTCATACCTTCTTCGCCAAGATCTCTCTCAATAAACTCTCTAACTTCCCTGCCTCGCTCTCCAATAAGGGCAATAACATTTATATCAGCCTTGGTATTTCTAGCAAACATACCCATTAGAGTAGACTTACCTACACCGGAGCCGGCAAAAATACCAATTCTCTGACCTTTTCCAACTGTGATAAGTCCATCCACAGCCTTCACACCAAGCTGTAAAACTTCATCGATAATCTTTCTCTTCATCGGATCAGGTGGAGGAGCTTCAACATTTACAGCTTTGCCCTTAATCTCAAGGCCATCAATATCCGTAACTCGGCCTAATCCATCAAGAGTATGTCCTAGCAAGTCATCCGAAACTGTAACCTGCAGAGGATGTCCTGTATTCTCAACAACGGCACCAATTCCAATGCCTTCAGTTGATTCAAAGGGCATAAGAATAAGGCGGTTGTCACGGAAGCCCACCACTTCACAGGAAATGGTCTCCTCCTTATCACCGCCTGTTCTGATCAAACATAGGTCGTTTAACTTAGCTTCAGGCCCAACAGATTCAACCGTCAGTCCAACAACCTCAACAACCTTGCCGAGACGATCCTCGTATGTCTCATTTAACAGAGTTCCATACTTATCTGCAATCACAATAATCTCCTAGCTTTAAAGCTCGCTAAGCAATCTTATCTTTTTAGTCAGATTCCTCATTTCCGTATCAAATGAGCAGTCAAAAATACCATAGTCTGTCTCGATTTTTAAATCCTTATCTGTAAGAATGTCAGATTTAGAGATTGATAGGGATGTGTCTTGACCAACGATTTCAGTAAGACTATCCATGGAATCCTTAATAGCATCATAGGTTTCACCTGATGCCTGAATTGTAATACTCTTATTACTATCCATACGAGATAAAGTCCTTCTAAGTATGGATAACATAATGTCTCTGTAGGAGTCTATCTCAACAGAAAGAACATCTTCAAAAACAGGAATCAGAGCTTCAATTAGCTCCTCCTCCATCTGATTTCTAGATTCATCAAGTGCTGACAGCTTGTTCTCATAGTCAAGAGACATGTCACTCTTCATGGATTCAATCTCTGCATTGGCAGCATCAATTCCATCCTGATATCCCTTAGACTTGGCCTCTTCAAAAATACTAGCTGCTTCAGTCTTGGCATTAGCAATTATTTCATTTGCTTCTATAGTTGCATTCTCTAAAATCAAATCCGGATTAGGAACAAAGGCGTCCGGACTTGCTTCTTCCAAAACTTCTTCAGGATTATCATATAAGGGTTCAAAAGTTTCATTATACTCCAGACCATCCTCATAACTAGTTTCCTGCCCATCACGATCCTCAAGAATTCCTTCAAGACCATCAGATTCTTCCGTAAAGGCTTCATCAGAGACACCCAGGTATTCAACACTAAGTCCTTTACGAAAACCATCGTCACGGTTCATAAGTCTCTGAAACTTTTCATTTGAATCAATAACCCTGGTAGTTTGCTCTTTGCTAACTATAAAACGCTGTTTAACAAGATTAGACAACTATCTCGTCACCTCCACCACGGGAAATAACGATTTCACCGCTATCCTCTAACTTTCTAATAATACCTACAATCTTCTGCTGAGCTTCCTCAACATCCTTCATACGAACAGGACCCATGTATTCCATTTCTTCCTGAATCATGGCTGCAAGACGCTTTGAAAGGTTCTTAAATACAGCACCCTTAACCTCATCATTAGCAACCTTAAGAGCGATACCAAGATCCTTATTATCAACATCTCTGAGCACTCGCTGAATTGCTCTGTCATCAAGGAGAAGAATATCCTCGAATACGAACATCTTCTTACGAATCTCATCTGCAAGCTCTGGCTCTTCAATTTCCAGAGTTTCCATAATATGCTTCTCTGTACCACGGTCTACAGTATTTAAGATGCCAACGATAGCATCAACTCCTCCGACAATGGTGTAATCCTGATTGATAAGGGAAGCAAGCTTTCTCTCCAATACCTGCTCAACCTCTTTGATAATATCAGGGCTTGTTCTATCCATTAAGGCAATACGCTTAGCAACATCAGACTGCTTTTCTGGTGGCAATGCAGAAAGAATCATAGAAGCCTGGTTTGGTGACAGGTAAGACAAAATCATAGCTACAGTCTGAGGATGCTCATCCTGAATAAAGTTTAATACCTGTGAAGCATCTGCCTTTCTTACAAACTCGAAAGGACGAACCTGTAAGGAAGCTGTAAGTCTTGTAATAACTGCCTGTGCCTCCTCATCGCCGAGAGCCTGTTCAAGAAGGCTCTTAGCATAACCAATACCACCTTCTGCAATATACTGCTGAGCAAGACATACCTGATAAAACTCCTGGAGCACGTCCTCCTTGACCTGTGGTGATACAGATCTTGTATTAGCAATCTCAAGAGTCAGAGTCTCTATCTCCTCTTCCTTCAAATGCTTAAAAATCAAAGAAGATTTCTCTGGGCCTAAGGCTATGAGCAGGATCGCTGCTTTTTGAACACTTGATAATTCTGAATCAGCCATAATTAACCCCAATCCTCCTCAAGCCAGTTTCTAAGTAAATTAGCTGCGGCTTCAGGTTTTTCTTCAACGAATTTCTCAATAAGTAGTCGAGTCTCAGATTTCTCAGAATAACCAATATCCTCAAGTGGCTCTTCAACCTTTGTAGACTCTAATAAGCTCTCAACAGAAAGCTCTGGTTCTAACTCTTCCTGCTTGTCTGGTCTTGTAGCTCTGAATACGACATATCCAAGTAAGGCAAAAATAAGTACTGCAAGAGCTATCTCCACATAATCCGTAAAAGAACGTCCGGAACTTGTAGAATACTGGAAGTATGGAACCTCATAGGCCATGATGGTAATGTTCTCCCGGGTAAAACCAGTTGCATTAGCTACCATGGAATAATATGTGTCAGGAACCTCAACAAGAGTTCTCTCGTTATGTTCCTTAACAAACTCATCAAAGGTCATATTATCAAGTTCACCTGACGCCTTAAGTGCATCCTCATCATAGAAAACATATGAAATTGCCACTACCGATGCAGAGGACTCATTGTAATTTATCGTTCCACCAAGATCCATGGTTTCTGTTACAGTTGAGTTTAATGCATACTGTTCAGATACATCCGAGATAGTAGACGATGTTGTATTGCCATCTGAGATTACATATGTTGTATCCTCATCATTTGAATCTGTTCCAGGTACCGCTGCTGCTCCGCCTGTAGACTCAGATTCATATGCATCTCTGCTGGTTAAATATCCTTCATCTCTACCATCAGCAACGGAATACTCAGTGTCCTGAATTGTTTTTGTAGTAAAATCCATATTGAGGTTAAGTCCAACCTCAACATTGTCGAAAACATTAGTGCCAAGCATAACGGAACGAATTTCTCCCTTAATGCGGGTCTCCTCAGAATTCTTAGTAGAAAGCTGAGAAGAAATAGTTCCTGCTGTAGAAGATTCGTCACCGCCAGAATAAAGCACATTAGTGGCGGTATCAAGAATTGTAATTGCCTCAGTGGTATCATCACCAACAGCTGTTGCAATAAATTTTGCCAGGCCTGCAGCCTGCTCTTCATCTAATGATGAGTTAAGTTCCAAAGTAACGGATGCATATGTAAGCTCATTTCTTGAAAGAATGGTACCATCATCTACAGGAATAGAAAGATTTACTGTCGCATTCTTTATAGAATCAAGGGACTCAAGATCTTCCTCCAACTGTTTTTCAAGATAAATCTGATACTTTTTGGTTTTATCTGCTTCTGTTGTGGAAAAGCTTCCGTCCAAAACATCATTGATAGTATAATTGTCTGTCTTAATACTATTGGAGCCTAAAAGGTATGTAGCTGCAGTTTCATTTTTAGTATTTACTTTAAAAGTAAGATTATCATCACCAATCTGATAATCAATAGAAGAGTCTGAATCTAATAATTCCTTTATTGAATTGGCCTCAGTAATATTCTCTGCCACCACAAGGGTAACATAAGAAGGCTTGGAAATAACCAGGCCTAGAATAACCAGTGCAATAACCACTGATGCTGAGACACCGGAGATAACAATCTTCTGTCTCAGGGTGAATTTCTTCCACCATTCAATAATTCTGTTAATAATCTGCTGCAAACGTTCCTGCATAATCCTTTGCTCCTATTGTCCTTTTAAACAAATTCCATTTAGATAGACATATTCATTATTTCTTTATAAGCATCTAACACCTTATCTCTGACAGCAACTGTATACTGAAGGGCTACATTAGCCTTCTCCTGGGCTATCTGAAGATCATGTGTATTATCAGCCTCGCCTAATGCGAACCTTATTTCCTCCGCCTCAGCCTTGTTCTGAAGATCAGAAGTTTCCTGAAGCATATTTAAGGCCGACTGGAAAACAGAGTCAAACCCATTGTCTCTGCTAGTAACCTGTTTATTACTTGCAAGCTTATCATAATAGGCATTGACGTTATTTATCATTGAAATAGTATCCATTAGCTACTCCTTAGCTTCTACCAAGGTTAAGGCCCTGGCTAAGTATGTTTTTGCTGGCCTCGAATGCAGTTGCATTTGCCTCGTAAGACCTGCTGGCATCAATAAGGTTTGTCATTTCAGTTACGATATTTACATTTGGATAGGTAACATAACCATTTTCATCCGCATCAGGATGAGATGGGTCATAGCTCATAGTAAACTCTGTATCATAATCTTCTGTGAGAGAATACACCTTTACACCATTTCCTACTGCTGCATTTCTGGTATGGTTTAAGACATTACTAAAATCGGTAACTCCCTTTTCGGCAAAAGTAACAACCTGACGCCTGTATGGTGTTCCATCCTGCGTTCTTGTTGTGTTAACATTAGCAATATTTTCGGCAATAACATCTGTTCTAAAGCGCTGAGCAGTAAGACCAGACGCAGAAATATTTAAAGACTGAAAAACAGACATAATTTAACTCCTTACTTAATTGCACTCTTTATTCTGTCAAATTCCTGACCGATTGAATCTACAAGGCCCTGATAGACTATCTGATTGGACGCAAGTTCAACGTTCTCAGTATCAATATCAACATTATTTCCATCTAGACGATAGGAAAAACCGTATGCAGACGCATCCTTGGCTGCAGAAACATTTAAATGAGACATATTAACGTCCTTAATCTTATCGTCTAAAGTTGTATATTTAGACCTGCCTAGTTCGTGAAGAAGGACAGATTCAAACTCAACATCCTCTCTCTTGTATCCTGGCGTGTCCACATTGGCAATATTATTGGAAATGGCTTCATTTCTAAGGTAGCTGGCATCAGCAGCCTTGCCTAAAACGTTTATATAATCGTAAATTCCCGTATTTATCATTCTACCACTCCTTTCACCACAAGATATAGTATCTCTTAGTACTTAATTATATATAATATGTTTAAAAAGACAAGACTTTTTCTTTATTTTTTTACAAAATGTAGTGGGTTCATTTTGCCAAAAGCACAAGATATATCACCTGAATTTCGCTCCTGTCTATTGCAATAAAAAACAAAAAAGGATTTATAGATTGCTCTATAAATCCTTTTATTTAATCACTTCCATATGAAAAACAAATCTTAATTTATTTTCCCTGTTTAGATATTCCTTCAAGCTCCTCAAAAATATAATCATTAAGAACCTTGATATATGTTCCCTTCATTCCTGAAGATCTTGATTCAATAACACCTGCACTCTCGAATTTACGAAGAGCATTAACAATTACAGATCTTGTAATTCCAACTCTGTCAGCAATCTTGCTGGCAACTAAAATGCCTTCAGTACCATCAAGCTCTCTAAATATATGAATGATAGCTTCTAACTCTGAAAAAGACAAAGTGGAAACTGCTGATTTAACAACCTGAATCTTTCTGGACTCCTCAGCATTTTCTTCATTTACGGATCTCATCATCTCAAGACCAACTACAGTTGTTCCATATTCGCTTAAGATAATATCATCAATATCATAGCTTCTATTCTGCTTATATAAGAATAAAGTTCCTAATCTCTCTCCTGCAATATCAATAGGTGTAATAATTGCACAATAACTGGAAATATCATTATCCTCAAAGCCAAGAGTCTGAAGATTAACATTCTCCTTTGTGGAAAGAATTCCAAGAAGACGCTCATTTAACAATGGATCAATGAAACCACCCACCTCATCTGCAATAAGCTCTTTTATCTCCTCAGTTCCAGGACATACACTAGTGCCTAAAACCTTGCCCTTCTTGCTGATAACAAGTGCATTAGAATTAAGAATCTCAGTTAAAACACTACAGATATCGCTAAATACAACCTTTGATGAATTGTTGTTATGTAATAGCTTATTAATCTTACGTGTTTTATCTAGCAGCTGAACACTCATGAAATACCCTCCTTTGCCCCAAAAGACAAGTTAAATATTAGCACGGTTTATAATATAATTCAAGACTTTTCACACAATTAAACAAATTATGGTTTATTTTGTATTATTTTCCATAATAAATCCACATTTTTCATCAGCGCAAACTAATTTGTTGCCTTTTTCGAGCATTAAGCCACCACACTGTGGACACTTTTCCTTACCAGGACGCTGCCATGTAGAGAAGCCACAGTTCTCGTAGTCTTCGCAACCATAGAATTTACGGCCTTTTGCAGTCTTTCTAATGACAATATCCTTGCCACACTTAGGGCATGAAACGCCAATCTTTTCAAGATAAGGCTTGGTGAATCTGCATTCAGGAAATCCTGGGCAAGCCTGAAATTTGCCATGTGGGCCATACTTAATAACAAGCTGTCTGCCACAAACATCGCAGAATTCTTCTGAAAGCTCATCTGCAATAGTAATCTTTTCAAGTTCTTTTTCTGCAAGCAGAACTTCCTTCTGGAACTCTGGATAGAAGTCTCTTAGGATTTTCTTCCATTCAAGATTACCTTCAGCTACCTTATCAAGCTCTTCCTCCATGTTGGCTGTAAATGCTTCATTTACAACATCAGGGAAAGCTTCCTTCATAATATCATCAACAGCTTCTCCAAGTTCAGTAACGAAGATGTTTTTGCCCTCTTTGGAAATATATCTTCTCTTTAAAATAGTAGAAATTGTTGGCGCATATGTAGATGGTCTTCCAATACCTCTCTCCTCAAGAGCTCGAACAAGTGAGGCCTCAGTGTAATGAGGTGCTGATTCAGTAAAATGCTGTTTAGGAATTATCTCTGATATAGTTAATTCTTGACCATTTACAAGATCAGATACTGCACTCTTCTTCTCATCCTTCTCGTCTGAGTCAGAGGTATATACCTCCATAAAACCCGGGAACTTAATCTTGGATGTAGAAGCGTTAAGGCCGTATTTGTCTGCTGATATCTTGCAGGATACAGTCTCATATACAGCTTCTGACATCTGACTTGCCAGGAATCTATTGTATATCAACTGATATAATCTATACTGTTCTCTGCTAAGAGAATCCTTAACGAGAGATGGCTTTCTATTTACATCAGAAGGTCTGATGGCCTCGTGGGCATCCTGAATCTTCCCTTTCTGCTTGCTTCCTGTAACCGTCTTTCCAGCGAATTCCTGACCATATTCATTGACAATGAACTCGTTAGCAGACTTTTCTGCCTCCTCTGAAATTCTGGTGGAATCAGTTCTCAAATAAGTGATTAAACCTACTGTTCCCTCACCCTTTATATCTACGCCTTCATATAACTGCTGCGCAACTCTCATGGTCTTCTGAGTAGTAAAATTAAGAACCTTTACTGCTTCCTGCTGTAGTGTAGATGTAGTGAAAGGAACTGGTGCTTTCTTTACTCTCTCACCCTTCTTAACATCATCAACAATAATCTTGGCTTTGCTTAAATCTTTTACTATTGCATTTGCTTCAGTCTCAGACTTAATCTCTAATGTTTTACCATCTTTGGTTGAAAGCTTTGCGTTAAACTTCTTTTTATCAGCATTCAAGGAAAGGTCAACAGTCCAGTACTCTTCTGGAATAAAGGCAGCTATCTCTTCCTCGCGGTCTCTTACCATAGATAATGCAACAGACTGAACACGACCTGCAGAAAGTCCTCTCTTTACCTTTGCCCATAGAACGGGACTAATCTTGTAACCAACAATTCTGTCAAGAATACGTCTTGCCTGCTGTGCGTCAACAAGATTCATATCTATTTCTCTAGGATTCTTTAAAGACTCTTTTACAGCCTGCTTTGTAATTTCATTAAAGCTTATCCTGTAAACCTTTTTATCCTGCAGCTTAAGGGCAAAATATAGATGCCAGGATATAGCCTCTCCCTCGCGGTCAGGGTCAGTTGCGAGATAAATTACATCTGCCTTTTTTACTTCTTTTCTAAGTTTGGAAAGAACCTCACCCTTACCTCTGATTGTTATATATTTAGGATCATAATCATTATCCACATCGATTCCCAAACTTGACTTAGGAAGATCTCTTACATGTCCGTTAGATGCAGTAACTTCATATGACGAACCAAGAAATTTCTTTATAGTCTTAACCTTCGCAGGGGACTCAACGATTACAAGATTTTTAGCCACTTTTCATTAACTCCTGATGAATTGATTTATATAGTATTCTTCCGCCAGCCCCTTATCTACAAGCTTTGACACAGTGTAAATAACAGTATTTAAGGAAAGCTTGGATTCAAGCATAAGCTCATCAAGCCCCTTGGGCGTAAGTCGTAGACAACTATACACCAAAGATTCTTCTTTTTCAAGAATCAATTTTCTTTTTGGTTTTAAGCAGTGTCTGTTCTCATTAACTACATGAAGATCCTCTAGGAGTTCTGGTATTCCAGTAATAATCTGTCCTCCCTGTCTTATAAATTCATTTGCCCCTTTGCTTAGTGGATCATTTAATCTTCCTGGAACGAGGAAGATCTCCTTCCCCTGTTCTAGTGCTCTGTCTCCAGTTATAAGTGAACCTGACTTCTCCCTTGCTTCAACAATAATAACAGCATCTGACAAGGCACTAATCAGTCTGTTTCTTTCCGGAAACATATAGTTTATAGGAACTGTTCCCGGAGGATATTCGCTTATTATTCCTCCATCATTTCTTAGAATTTCATCATAAAGGAGTGTATTTTCCCTTGGATATATTACATCAACTCCTCCTGCTAAAACCGCAAACGTAGCTCCACCTCCATCAAGTGCGCCTCTATGGGAATAACCATCGATTCCTCTGGCAAGCCCACTGATTACTTCAACATCACTGTAAGCTAATGCTTTTGCCATTTCCTTAGCTATGGATTTACCGTATGGCGAGCAAGCCCTCGCACCAACCATGGCGACTTTCTTTCTCATAGGGTTTGGCAGATTCCCCTTATAAAAAATACCAAGCGGAGGACTATTTATATATAGAAGATTCTCTGGAAACAAGTCATCTTCCCTGGACAAAAACTTAATATCATTATTCTGTAATTCGTTATATTTATTTTGAAAGTAACAAGGATTTCTTCTATATAATAATAGGTCATCAATCTCTTTTTCCTCTATTCCTTCGATTCCATGAATATCTTCTTCGCTTAAGAGAATTAGTTCTTTGGGACCGCCAAAATCATTTAGCCACCTGTTCTTTTTAGATAATGATATTCTCTTTAAAGTAACCAATACATAATACCAAAAATTATTCTCCCCAGTATGCATCAAAACCTCCTCTATACATAAACGCCTCCTGTAAATCGCACATTTTAATATCGTCATGGCCTTCTATATCTGCAATAGTCCTTGAAACCCTTAATATCCTGTAGTAGGCTCTGATGCTAAGAGACTGCTTTTCGAACCTTTCTTTCATATAATTAGATAAATCATTTTCAAGCTTACAGAATCTCTCCACCTGTTCCGAAGTCATTTCTGAATTAAAGTTTATCCCCTCATCTTTGAACCTTTTTGTCTGAACAGCATGAGCTTTAGTCACTCTCTTACGAATTTCACTGCTAGATTCAGATTTTGTTCCTGCACTAACATCGTAATAAGATATCTCAGGCACATCAGCACACATATCAATTCTGTCTAAAAGTGGACCGCTTATTTTATTTAAATATTTTTTAATCTGAACCTCTGTACAGTGACATCGTTTCAAATCCGGAAAATACCCGCAAGGGCAGGGATTCATTGCCGCAACAAGTGAAAATTTAGATGGAAAAACAAAGCTTCCTTTTGCCCTTGAAATCGTTATTTTACCATCCTCCATAGGCTGTCTTAAAACTTCCAAAGTTCCCCTGTTAAATTCAGGTAACTCATCCAGAAATAGAATTCCTTTATTAGCCAAACTAACCTCCCCTGGTCTAATAGGATTTCCTCCTCCAACAAGTCCCTTAGATGAAATTGAATGATGAGGCGATCTAAAGGGTCTGCTCTTTATAATCCCCTGATCAGGACTAATCATTCCACAAATAGAATATACCGACGTTACTTCCAACATTTCATTAAGACTTAAATCAGGCAAAATCCCCGCCATAGCTTTTGCTATCATGGATTTACCCGCTCCCGGCTTTCCAACCATAAGTATGTTATGCATGCCAGACGCAGATATCTCGCAGGCCCTTTTTAACGCTTCCTGACCATGAATATCCCGAAAATCCACAAGTGGTTTATCTGATAATTCTTTTACATTTATATTTATTTCTTCGTTTTGAAATCGGGTTTTATAAGAAGCGAAGGCTTCATCAAGATTTTTAAAAGATAAATAAAAGATTGCATCCAAAAGACTCTTTATTCCGAATGTTTTCACCGAGGTTATTAATTCCGCCTCATTTAGATTATCAAAGGGTATAAAACAGTATTTGATATTGTTTTTTGCAGCATATAAAAGCATAGGTAAAATTCCAAGGACAGGCTTTATCTCGCCATTAAGCCCAAGTTCTCCAACAATTAGCAAGTCTTCAATTTTAATTTCCTTCAAATAGCCGAAGGCCTGCATAAGTGCAATTGCTGACGGAAAATCAAAACTTGTACCACTTTTATAAAGATATGCCGGAGACATATTAAGAATAATCTTCTTTGCTTCCATCCTATAACCAGAATTCTTAATGGCAGATGTTACTCTTTCCTTAGCCTCTCTAACTTCAGAACTCAAATATCCTACCATATTAAACATAGGTAACCCATCCGAGACATCACATTCAACTAGAATGTCACGGCAGTCTAAACCAGTTAAAAGGGTAGTTTTAGCCCTTCCTAACATAAAACCTCCTGATATTTAATTTTAAAATTTGGGAAATAACAGCGAAATGCTGCATAAGAATAATGCATTCTCATCCTAACACAAAAAATCTTAAGAAGGAATGCATATAATTATTAAAAAAAAATAAAATCCTTAAAGAACCTTCTCTTTAATGTACTTAAAAGTATACTCCTCTCCTTTTTCAGAAAGCATTATTAGTAGTTCTTCTAAAAGAGCCCTGGATTCATCGTGAATAATATAATGATTCTTACCCTTGTTATAATAATTCAAAGCCGAAGAATCTGTGTAAGCATCTCCCTCATAATTCATGCTGGCAGACAATCTGTCTACGAACATTTCAACAACGTACTTTGTTGGCATTTTCATACCAGAAAGAACCATCCCCTCGTCGGTTTTCTTATAATCAAACCAATATTCAAAATGATGTTTATTACGACCCTTGTGATGGAGCCAGGCATATGACAGTCCAATATCACTTCTTGCATTATTGTGAGGGCTCATATAACCACAATAATACTTACACCCCTCAAAAAACTCAGATGGTGAATATTTAGATAAATCATGAAGAAGTCCCTGCTTATACATTCCAAGCTTAAAACACTTCTTCATAACAAGCCATTTATGATGATTAATTGTTTTTAAATGTCTAAAGAAATTCACGATTTTACCCTTACACTATAAATTGTGGTTTACGAGAGACCGATAAAATTAATGATAAAAAGAAATAATCACAATATATAGTAATCAAATCTTATCCTTTATCAAATCATCTGCAGACCATTTATATAATATTAAACTACAGCGCATATATCAAGTTAATTTATTAACAAAACAAAATATTTACCCATCAACTTTCAGGCTTATAATTAATTCTAGGATTAATTATTTGTTTCTTGCTGCAAAAAACTTGAAGCGGAATATTCATATTACTTATATTTTTAATCTTTATTCATATGGAAGCACAATATGTTGACTTTCACACTTTATTCACATATACTAAATATTGTGTGGTGTATTCTTTGAAAGGAACTAATATCAATGGGTGTTTTATCTGTTGGAGAGTTAAAAGCCGGAATGGTTATTGATCAGCCTGTTATTACTCCCAGTGGACAATTGATAGTTAAGGCGGGAACCTCGCTTACAACTCAGATGATTAATCATCTGAGCTTTTATAATGTTAAAAAAGCGTCTGTTTCTGAATCTCCAGCTACTATATCTGATCTGACTCCATCTATTGAGAACAAGGAAGCCATTTCATATGAGCAAAGAGTTCGCGACAGCATAGAATATAAGCATTTCGAGCAGACATTTATTGAGAATGTAGAAAACCTAAGGAATTATATAAACGATATAATTATAAAATCTGATGAAACCCATGGTTCAATTCTTTTAAACCAGACCTTGGCACTTTTTGATTCTCTTAATGACAAAGTAAACATTTTTGATATGCTTCATTGCATTAGAAAAATCGACGATTCAACCTATGCTCACAGTGTTAACGTTGCCATTATATGCAGGCTTATGGGACAATGGCTTGGTTTTTCCGAAGATGATGTAGATGTACTTACTCTTTGTGGACTTCTTCACGATGTTGGAAAGTGCAAAACTCCACGAAATATCCTCCAAAAACCCGGAAAATTATCCACCGAAGAATATGCGATAATCAAAAGGCATTCTGTTAATGGTTATGAAATACTAAAGAATCAGGAATTGGATCCTAGAATCAAGCGTGCTGCTCTTATGCATCATGAGCGTTGCGACGGATCTGGTTATCCTCTTGGTCTCGTCCGCGAAGATATTGATTCCTTTGCAGTTATTGTTTCAATAGCCGATGTTTATGACGCAATGACTACGTCGCGATGCTATAGAGATGCTATTTGCCCCTTCGAGGTTATTGCAACCTTTGAAAAAGAAGGCTTTGAAAAATATAACAAAAACTATATATCAGTTTTCTTAAACCACATTGTTGACACCTATATGAATAACCAAGTATTATTAAATAACGGCAACAAAGGTCAGATCATATGGAAGAATAAGGAATACCTTGCAAGACCCACTCTCTTCCTTCCCAGCAGGGAATTTCTTGATTTGGCCAAGCACCCTGAATTATATATTCAGGCAATTATTTAGAGGTGAAAAATGGAGAATAACAACGAAGTATTTGATGATGATGTAATGGTTACTATCGAATTAGATAATGGCCAGACCGTTTCATGCGAAATACTAACAGTATTTGAACTTAACAGTCAGAATTATATTGTGGTAGAGCCAGAAGAGACCTACAATGATCCAGATTGCGATGAAGCTGATATTTATGTATATCGTTATTTTGAAGAAGGTGATTCCTACAGATTAGAGAATATTGATTCTGATGAGGAATATGAGGCAGTCTCAGAAGCTTTGGATGAACTTATGGATGCTGCAATGTATGATAATATGTAGTTTGTTAAAAGGGACCTCATGGTCCCTTTTATGTTTGGATATTTGACACCTTCCTTTTTATGAAAGTTCCAGACATTTCTATTATTTTAAAAGGCTTCGTTTACTAACTAGTCTTTATCATAAATATCCTTTAAAAATGGAGATGGTTTGCTCTCCCTGTTATTTCTCTCTTTAACATTAGTCAGAATTAGATTGGTTTTAGCTCTGGTCATTCCAACATATAGCAGCCTTCTCTCCTCCTCTACTTCTCTTTCTTTATTCGCTTTTTTCATTGGAATAATACCCTCATTTAAATCAGGAATATAAACCGTATCAAATTCTAAGCCTTTACAGCCATGAAGAGTTAATATATTAATTCCATTTTTGGTATTTTCTTCAATTGCAGACAATTCAACAAGTAATCTTTCATAAAAATCCTTCCAGTTATTAAACTCATCAGCCATACATTGTATTCTCTCATATACTTTCATGGCAAAATCATCCTTTGCAATAACTTTCTCATAGCCAATACCCTTTAACAGGTACCTCATACCCAGGGATGGGCCATATATTCTTATGTTTTCAAGCTCCCTCTGAAAGATTAGTATTTTTTCATACTCTTTCCTGTCATTACACCTGTAACACTTTTCTTTCCAAATACCAAAATTCAAATTTGAATTTTCTAAATATGCGGTCGAAAAGCCCCTATCTGGCCTGTTTACTATACTAATAATATCCCTTAGTGATTTAACATCTGCTGCATAGCCAAAATAATTTATTAAATCCTGAAAAAACTTATTATAATTTCTTTTATTTTTAGCCATTCTATTTCTAATTCCATATACTCCTGCCATTGAGGCAAAAATGTCTGCCTGAAGGTTTGTTCTAAACAGAACTGCTATGTCATTTATGTTTTCTCCACTTTCTCTTCTTCTCTTAATATCTTTAAGTATTGCCCGATATTGAGAATCTTCTGAAGAAAAGCACTGATTATATACCCAGCCCTTATTATTCCCTTTACCATAAATTGCTTTTTCATATCTCTCTTTATTCTTTGATATTAGTTTTCTCGAAATCTTAATTATCTGATCCTCTGACCTATAGTTTTCGAACAGATTAACAACACATCTCTCAGGATAAACCTTTTCAAATTTCTTAAGTATTTCTGGTTTTGCTCCCCTGAAGGCATAAATAGACTGGTCATCATCTCCAACTACGAAAATATTATTCTTCTTTCCCGTCAACATTCTGATTATCTCAAACTGCATTTCGGACGTGTCCTGAAATTCGTCAACCATAATGTAATTAAACCTGTCCTGCCATTCTTTACGCTTAACTGGATTATTTGACAGCCTATAATAGCTTTGTTTTATCAAATCATCATAATCATATAGGCTTTTATCCTCTTTATAAGCAGTATATGCCTCATAAAAGGATTTAAAATCTCCTATACAATTAAACAGACCTGAAAAATCCATTAATCCCTCCTCGTCGATTTTATTGTCCATCTGAGACGAGACATAAGAAATCAGGGCATAGATATCTCTAACATCCTCAAATGAAGGTCTTTTGTCAGGATACATACCTGTATAAATGCTTCTAATAATACTAAATTGTTGGTTGTTGGAAATCATATTAAGAGAGGAACCTCCCTTAATGTCCAAAAGAATTGAATAACATAAAGAATGAATTGTACCAAAGTTTACTGGACTATCGATAGTCCCCATTAAACTAAGATACCGTGATTTCATGGACTCGGCAGCCGCCTTTGTGAAGGTGATTACGAGTATTTTCTCTGGAGGAATAAAATGATTCTTTGTCAGATTCCTTACCCTCCGGATCAAAGTGTAGGTCTTACCACTTCCCGGTCCTGCCAAGACCAGCATGGGGCCATCCTTATGATGAATGGCCCTATTCTGTTCTTCGTTCATATTTTTACTCCATTATTTTTCTAATAAAGAAATGCCCTTTTTGATTCTGGCAATAGACTCTTCTTTGCCAAGTAAAGCCATTAATTCAGTAGCTCCTCCAGGAGTCATCTGCTTACCAGAAACTGCTGTACGTATTGGCCACATAACATAGCCATTCTTGTACTCTTTCTCTGTCACAAACTGTGACAACATTTCATAGAGGCTGTCATTACTATAATCCTCGTGTGCCTCAAGTAATGGAAGCACCTCTTTTAACACTGTAAGAGATGTCTCCTCATTGGTCTTCATCTTCTTATGAGTATACATCTCTGTATCATATGAAGGTAATTCTTCCAAGAAGTCAATATGATCCTTAATGTCTAAGAAGGTCTCAATTCTACTCTGAACCATAGATGCAATCTTCTTATAGTCCATATCCTTCTTAACAACTTCCTTAATGAATGGTAGCGCCATTTCATAGAATCTGTCAGGATCCATAGCTTTGAAATACTCGCTATTCATCCAACGAAGTTTCTGCATGTCGAATACTGCTGGTGACTTACTAATTCTATGGAAATCAAACTCCTTAATTAATTCATCAAGAGAGAATATTTCTCTATTATCCTCTGGACTCCATCCAAGAAGTGCTATGTAGTTAACTACAGCCTCAGACAAAAAGCCCTGCTCTAATAAATCTTCAAAAGAAGCATGTCCTGATCTCTTGCTGAGTTTTTTATGATTCTCATCAGTAATCAATGGAAGATGTACATATGTTGGAATCTCCCAGCCAAAGGCCTGATATAATCTATTGTACTTAGGTGTGGAAGACAGATACTCATTACCTCTTACAACGTGAGTAATATTCATAGTATGATCATCAATTACGTTAGCAAAATTATAAGTTGGATATCCGTCAGACTTAATTAAGATCATATCATCTAACTCGGCATTATCAACAGAAATATCACCGTATAACTCATCATGGAAGCTTGTCGTTCCTGTTGTAGGATTGTTCTGTCTGATAACATATGGCTTACCTGCCTTTAAATTAGCTTCAACCTCTTCCTTGCTAAGGTTTAAGCAGTGTTTATCATATACAGTAATTTCCTTACCGTCCACAACAGAGGACTTAAGGGAATCTAGTCTTTCCTTGTCACAGAAACAATAATACGCTTCTCCCTTTTCAACTAACTCCTGGGCATATTTTAAATAAATACCAGTCTTCATTCTCTCAGACTGAACATAAGGTCCATAGCCTCCATCCTTGTCAGGACCCTCGTCATGCACGAGTCCAGTTTCCTCCAAGGTGTGATAGATAATCTCAATGGCACCTTCAACAAATCTTTCCTGATCTGTGTCCTCAATTCTAAGCATGAAATCTCCTCCATCATGCTTTGCAATGAGAAACTCATAGAGAGCAGATCTAAGATTTCCAACATGCATTCTACCCGTTGGACTTGGTGCGTATCTGGTACGAATTTTCATATATATTTACCTTCCTAAAACAAAAATCTTACTGAATAAAACAAAATATATTATATAACGGAACTTACCTATATTCAAGAAATTAAAGGGAATCTTCCTCGTAATCCTCAGCCCACACAAGAGCGGCCTTAACAGCTCTCTTCCATCCTTTAATAAGTCTAATTCTTGTCTCATTAGGCATGTTGGACATATAAACCTTATCAAGCTGCCAATTAGCCTTAACCTCATCAAAGTCCTTCCAATATCCTGTTGATAAACCGGCAAGATATGCAGCACCTAATGCAGTAGTTTCAATACATTTCGGTCTATGTACCTCGGTAGACAAAATGCTTGCCTGAAACTGCATAAGCATCTCATTTGCAGATGCTCCTCCATCTACCTTAAGCGAATTAATGCTTAAGCCAGCATCCTGTTCCATAGCCTTAATAAGGTCTAAAGTCTGATATGCCAGGGACTCTAAGGTTGCCCTTATAAAATGCTCCTTTTCACAGCCTCTTGTAAGACCAAAAATCGCTCCTCTTCCATATGGATTCCAGTATGGAGCTCCAAAGCCCGCAAAGGTTGGCACTACATAAACTTCAGCAGAATCCGGAACTCTGCTTGCATATTCCTCAGACATTGGGGCTTCCTTAAACATTCTAAGAGAGTCTCTAAGCCACTGGATTGCAGCACCTGCAACAAAAACAGAGCCCTCAAGAGCATATTTTGCCTGGCCCTCCTCTATTGATGCCGCAATTGTTGTTACCAGTCCAGCCTTAGAATTAATAGCCTTATCTCCTGTGTTCATGAGAAGAAAACATCCTGTTCCATATGTATTCTTTACATCTCCCTCATTAAAGCAGCACTGTCCAAATAAGGCCGCCTGCTGATCGCCTGCAATTCCTCTGATAGGAATACCTCTACCAATGTAAGCGTTTTCTGTCAGACCAAAATCAAAACTTGATGCATGAACTTCTGGAAGCATTGACGCTGGAATATTAAAATAATCCAAAAGTTCCTGATCCCACTTTAAGTTATGAATATCAAACAACATGGTTCTTGAGGCATTTGTGTAATCAGTGACATGAACGTTACCCTCTGTTAGATTATATACCAGCCAGGTGTCCACGGTTCCAAATATTAAATCTCCTGCCATGGCCTTTTCTCTGGCACCTTTCACATTATCAAGAATCCACTCAATCTTACTTGCAGAGAAATATGGATCAGGGATAAGACCAGTTCTTTCCCTAATAAGCTCTTCCATATTATCTTCCTTTACACGTTCAATACGGTCTGATGTACGTCTACACTGCCATACAATAGCATTGTAAACAGGTTCTCCAGTATTCTTGTCCCAGACTATAGTAGTCTCTCTCTGGTTAGTAATTCCAATGGAATCAATCTGTTCAGCTGTAACATTTATCTGTGCCATGGCCTCCATAATAACAGACAAAATCGAAACCCAGATTTCCTTTGGATTATGTTCAACCCATCCGGGAGTAGGATAAATCTGAGAGAACTCCTTCTGAGCCACACTCTTTATCTCTCCTTTTTTGTTAAAAAGAATACAACGGGAACTGGTAGTTCCCTGATCCAGTGCCATTACATATTTTTCCATAAAACACCTCACTATATTAATCTCTCAAAAATTTCAGTAACAACTGGTATTATTCGATCGTTAAAATCATATTCCGGAGTATGTACATTGGGATATGAAAGACCATTTCCAACATAAAACATAGCTCCGTCGCACTCCTTTAGGTAATATCCAAAATCCTCAGACGCCCTCCAGGGTTCTTCCATTTCAATTAATTCTAGCGACATTTCTTTTGCCACTCTAATCACCTCATCAATTCCCCTGTCTGTATTTCTCGTCTCCGGAAATGGGTCTGATTCTGTGAAACATACTTTCAGTCCATATTTAATGGATAAGGTGTCTGCAAGGGTTCTTAATTCCCTGTCTATTTGCAGGAGTTCATCTTCTCTGTTAGCTCTTAAGGTAAAGGAAATCTCTCCATAACCAGGAGCAATGCCGAAGTTTCTGTCCCCCACTCTTACATCAATTATGGTAGCTAGCACCATCTCTTTAAAGTCGCATCCTAAAAGCAGATCATTAAGAGAATGTATTATCTCGCCAATAGCAAAAGCGGGATTCTTTCCATTCTCTGGCTGACTTGCATGGGCTTCACTTCCTAAAAACTTAATGGTTAAGCCTTTTGATGCGCACTGGGTGAGACCTCTTCTGTAAACAAGGGCTCCCTCAGGAAATTCCGACCTGTTGTGGAAGGCAAAAGCCATCTCTATACCTTTCTCCTTGATGAGAGAGGCGCATTCTTTACCACCTGCACCAATCTCCTCACCATGCTGAAATAGATAGTAGATATCTCTGTCATATTCTTTGTCCATGGTTTCCAGAATCAAACCACAAAGTGTAGCCGAATGACCATCATGACCACATTTATGACCTATGCCTGGATTTTCAGAGAGGTAATCAAGCTGGCAGCTTTCATTAATAGCTACAGCATCAAAATCAGCCCTAAAGAGAATTGGTCTTTTAAGTGGATTCTGTGATTTTCTGCAGCAGTAAAAATAAGTTCCCTTATCAGTAAGCGAAATGCCTTTAGTATTCTTCTTTATGAATTCCATTAAAATCCTTTTAGTCTCTCTCTCATTAAGGGACAATTCAGGATGTCTGTGCAACTCATGTCTTAATTCTATTATGCGTGATAGATTATCGTCTTTCATATAAGCCTCCATATATACCTATTTTAACATGAATAAGCCCCAAAGAGAAAACTCTTTAGGGCCTATTCCAGGAAAATTATGAAAACTGAAAATCAAGGTTATTACAAATTATAGTTCTTCCCCTCTGTTGGTTTCACCCAGGGTAACATTCAAATTGCCATTTCTAACTCTAATGGCATCAATAAAAGCCTTCTCTTCCGCTGCATCCTTTAGAATCAGTGAATAACTAAGCTCGTACAGGGAACCCATATTGGTTGTCTTTACCTTGTAAAGACGGTAGTCCTTGGCATATTTTTCAAAGATGTCATTAAATATGTCAGAGTAATCAAGATCCTCAGGAAGAGTAATCTTGAGGTGCTTCAAATTGCTTTTTGCCTCACCATATCCCATTCCTGATAAAAGTAATAGAATTAAACAGATTACTAAGGTTATTAGTACAGCATAGCCAAGATAACCCACGCTTAGAGTAAGACCAATTGCCATTACAAAAAATACATAGGTAATATCTCTGCTGCTTCCCTGAAGGGATCTGAATCTGATTAAAGAAAAGGCACCAACTATTGCAACCGAAGTGCCGAGGTTTCCATTAACCATGGTCATTACTATGCAGACAAGCATTGGTAATACAATGAGTGACCTGGCAAAATTAACTGATGGTACCTGGTCTTTGCTGGTCTTCTGGTAGGTAACTGAAACCAAAAGGCCCAAAAGACCTGCCATAAGTGTGTATAAAAAAGCTGTCATAAATGTAATCTCTGTTGTTGTGCCGCTAAGTGCGTTTAATATGCTCTCCATTCTATGCCTCCATCTGTAATATCAATTTACGTCCAAAGTCTCTGTTTAAATAGGCCGGATTCGGCTCTTTATTCTCATAAGTTCTAACAGAAACCGGATTACTAGTTCTCTTAGCCAGTACTTTCTCTTTATAGATAGATCCATATTTAGAAAAAGATATGTTTCTAATTTTTAATTTGGATAGAATGCTTACAAACCAGTAAGGCATAGCATTCTGGAACTTAACCTCCATAAGGATATAGTCACTGTTTAAAAGCTTTAATGTATCATCATCTGACCTTAAAGTCAGGTTATTTTCTCTGCTTCTAATATTGTAATCAAAGGTTATTCGCAATTCCTTGTCATCAATTCCGCTAAAAGCCAACCTGTCGTAAGCAAGGTACAGCTTAGGTTTAAGATCATATTTTTGTAAACAGAATCTTAGTTCTTCCGAAATCTGAGGATTTATGTTAGAAACATCTTTGCCGGCAAGAAATTTCTCCGCATCTTCCAGTGACAGAGTTATTCTTCTCTTGTTAACAACACCCTCATACTTCTTTTTAATCTCTAAAAAAACCTGTGTATCGCTATCTGGCTGATTATAACAGCGAAGTCTGACCTTCTCTTTATATACAGGCTTTTCTAGTGACTTTCTAATCAGCTCATAGTTATCTGTATCGAAGTAAAGGTTTCTAATGGTGTAGTTAGAATACTTATCTTCGGTAATATAGGGTGCAATTTCTTTTCTAAGCATTTCATACTGTTCTCTTGAAAGCATGAACTTCTTTTCAACTCTCTTAAAGACCGATTGTGCCATAAGTTTTCTCCTTTGCTCTTCACAGTATTTATATTAAAAATCCATTGTGATTGACAGGTGATGATAAAAAGAAGGTTAGGAAAATGTCTCCTAACCTTCTAATGAACTAGTTATATAATTCTAAATATTTGTCAATTATTTTATGTGCCAATTCTTCCTTAGGCAAAATAGGAAGATTCACATCCTTGCCTCTGGTTACTATTGTCACAACATTAGTGTCTGTGCCAAAGCCAGCCCCCTCAGTATTTAGGGAATTTGCCACTATCATATCGGCGTTTTTCTTTTTTAGCTTACCCTTAGCCCTTTCTGCAAGATCCTCAGTCTCCATACAGAAGCCGCATAAAAACTGTTCTTCTCTCTTCTCTTCCCCAAGGGTCTTTAGAATATCCCTTGTGGGCTTAAGGCTGATGGTAAGATCATCATTCATCTTCTTTATTTTCTGATTGCTCTTAACATCAGGACTATAATCTGCAACTGCAGCTGTGAGGAAAAAAGCATCCATATCCTCAGCCTTTGATAAAACAGCATTGGCCATCTCTTCTGCAGATTTTACATTTACAACATGAACAAAAGGTGGTGCCTCTATATTAGTTGGTCCGGAAACCAGTGTCACAGAGGCTCCTCTAAGCATTGCTGCCCTGGCAATAGCGTAACCCATTTTGCCTGTAGAATGATTGGTAATAAATCTCACAGGATCAAAGGATTCCTCAGTAGGACCAGCCGATACCAGAATTTTCTTTCCAGATAAATCCTTTGTGCAGGCAATCTCTTTAAGTATATAGCTTAAAAGTCTTTCAGGCTCTGGCATTTTGCCCGCTCCCAAGTCTCTGCAGGCCAAAAAACCAGTAGCCGGATCAATTATGTTGTACCCATAGCTCTTAAGCTTTTTAAGATTATCCTGTAGAATAGGGTTTTCATACATTCCGGTATTCATTGTAGGCGAAATGTAAACAGGTGCCTTGGTTGCCATAACTGTAGTGGTAAGCATATCATCAGCTATACCATTAGCAATCTTTCCAATAACATTAGCTGAGGCTGGCGCAATCATAAATACATCAGCCTTCTTTGCTAAGGAAACATGTTCCACATTAAACTCAAAATCACGATCAAAGGTGTCGACAAGGCATTTATTTCTTGTCAGTGTCTCAAAGGTGATTGGATTAATGAAGTTGGTAGCATTCTTAGTCATAATCACATGAACATCTGCCTCAAGCTTAACAAGCATGGAGGCAAGTGATGCTATTTTATAAGCTGCGATGGAGCCTGTGACTCCAAGGCATACAGTCTTACCCTTTAACATATTCTCTCCTAGTCAACTACGAAATTATCAATCAGACGAGTTTTGCCAATTCTTACAGCCATTGCAACAAGACATGGGCTCTCAATTGTATCTACGTCTTCCATGGTAAGTCCATTTACAGCCTTTACATACTCAATGTCCGCAAGTTTTTCTGTTTTAATAAGCAAGGTCATCTTATTAATTACTACTGCTGCGTCCTTTTCACCAGACTTAACCATATCCTGTCCAAGGAAAATGGCCTTACTTAAAATAAGAGCAGCCTGTCTTTCCTCAGGGCTTAAATAGGTGTTTCTTGAACTCATGGCGAGTCCATCAGCCTCTCTGATAATTGGACATCTTACAATCTCAACAGGGAAGTTTATATCCTTTACAAACTGCTTAACTATAGCAGCCTGCTGTGCATCCTTCTGACCAAAATAAGCTCTGTCTGGCTGTATAATATTAAAGAACTTAGCTAGTACTGTGCAAACTCCTCTAAAGTGAACAGGTCTTGACAAGCCGCATAAATGATCTGACAGGCCATTAATGTCTACATAAGAAGTAAAGGATTCGTCATACATTTCCTCTGGCTCAGGATTAAAGATTAAATCTACTCCTAGGCTCTCGCATAATGCTGCATCCTTGTCCAAATCTCTAGGATAGGAGGCTAAATCCTCTGTTGGTCCGAACTGCATAGGATTTACAAATATTGAAACTACAACATAATCATTATTCTTTCTTGCTTCCTTTATAAGACTTCCATGACCATCATGAAGGTAACCCATTGTAGGAACATAACCTACATTTTTTCCCTCAAGCTTTGCTGCCTTAATCTCACTTCTTACCTGATCAATTGTTTTTACGATTTTCATATTCCCTCTCCTTAATATAATTTATCTAAATAGTCCTCTTTTATTGTGTAGGTGTGTTCCTCTGTAGGGAAGGCACCACTCTTAACTTCGTTCTTATAATCTGTAAAGGCCTTAGTCATTATGTCTCCCATAGAGGCAAAATGCTTAACGAACCTAGGTACAAAATCATTAAACATACCTAACATATCCTGATATACAAGCACCTGCCCATCGCAGCCCTTACCAGAACCTATTCCTATAGTTGGTATGGTAAGTTTTTCTGAAATAAGTGTGGCAAGCTTCTCTGGAACGCACTCAAGAACCACCATAAAGGCTCCCGCTTCCTCTACCAACAGAGCATCTCTTAAGAGCTCCTCTGCTGCTTCTTTACTTCTTCCGCTAACCTTAAATCCTCCCAAGGCATTTACGGACTGTGGCGTAAGACCAATATGGGCACACACAGGTATTCCTGCTTCAACAAGGGCCTTAATCTGAGGGCAGGTTCTTAGACCTCCTTCAAGTTTAACGGCCTTGGCATGTCCTTCCTTCACAAGCCTTCCAGCATTGATAAGAGCATCCCTCACTCCCGTCTGATAAGTCATAAATGGCATATCGACTATGAGCATGGCTTCCTTTAAGCCTCTGCTTACTGCTTTTGAATGATGTATCATATCCTCTAATGTAACCTCTAATGTATCATCGTAGCCAAGAACCACCTGTCCAAGGGAATCCCCTACAAGAACTGTCTCAATACCAGCTTCATCAATAAGCTTGGCGGTTGAATAATCATAGCAGGTTAACATGGTAATCTTCTCTTTATTATCCTTTAACTTCTGAATAGTTGATACTGTCTGTTTCATCATTATTCCTCTTTGTGTAAATAACCTTTCATTGCACTATAATCCCTATCAGGATTTTTAATAGCCGCAAGATCGGTTAATACTAAGCTTAACTCTCTGTACATAGCTCTGTGTTCAGGCAAAATCGCCTTAAGATGTCCATCTATAAGACTTATATCATTTCTGTCTACAGGGCCTGTTAATGCCTTTACAAGGCCATTATCGAATGCATTATTTAGATTGTTAAGCATAAGCGGCTTTAAAGCCTTTAATGCCTCTTCCTCAGAAAAGCCAATGGACTTAAGCTCTTCTACCGCACTTAACAAAAGAGACAGGGTAAGGTTAGACGCCATAACACAGGAGGCGTGATATTTTGCCTTACTATCTCTATCTAGATCAATGCAGGGATTGCCACAGGATAAGACTAAAGATTTCAATTCCTCCCTGTGTGGTCCCTCTCCTTCAAGGGTAAAAACTGCATCCTTTAAGAAGTCAGTATCCGAAAAACATTCTGGCATAGCCGCCATAGGATGTAGTGAATAGGCTTCCGCGCCAATAAAAAAAGCATCTGTAAAGATGCCGGAATCATAAAAACCACTTAAATTAATCAGTATTTTTCCTGATAAATCAGTCTTTTTAGCCTGGTCATACAGGAGCTTAATACTCTTGTCAGATACAGAAAATACAATGGCCTCGCAGGAATCAATTAAATCACAAACACTGTTGAAGGGCTTAATTGAAAGCCTATCTGCTAAAATAGCTGCCTTGTCAAAACTTCTGTTGTAAACGCCGACAATTTCAAGACCATTATTATGAAAATGACTTGCAAGAGAACACCCTGCTCTGCCGGCTCCAATAAATCCAAATTTCATGTAATCACCCTGCCTTCCATATAGGTAAAGCGGGACCATAAAATCTGTATCTTTAGGTTGTTATAATCCGGTATAGTTTCATAATGAATACCATCCGATAGGGATATTAGCACATTATTGTGTATAACTCAAGAATTATGTCTCTGAACCTAGTATCTTATCTACAGAGTCAAGAATTCCTGTCAGTTCATTCTCGTAAATGTGGTGGTCTTTGGAAAGGGAAATAACCTGTTTTCTGGTGTCAATAACAGTCTGGTTAAGTCCGTCCATACGATTTCTAAGCTTTTGCCTTCTCTCAAGCAAGGTATGCTTAACCTCAACCATCTCCTTAGGATTAATTAGTGCCTCTGCCTGATATGGCCAAATGGCAGCATCATAAAGCCTGTATAATCTTAGGGTCTTTACAAGGGAAGCCCTGTAATAGTTAAGATCGTCATCAGTCTCCCTAAGTTTCTCGCGCTCCTTAACTGCCTCAAGGTACATCTGATAATCATGCTCTAACTCCTCTGCATTGTTCACATGATATCTCTCATGGGCATAATCCACCGCATTTGTTATAAGCACATATTTTAGCTTTATTGAATTCTGAATTTCGACTGCATGGTTATAGTTGATGGTACACTGTTTAATATCCATCTTATTGTTCTGCATTCTGATAATACAGACAAGGATTAATGCTGCCAGAATAAGCATAATAACTATTACCACATTTTCAGCCTTGGAATAGTCATTTAATGACAGATATATAAAGAGTATAAGCAGGGCAAAAATGGAGCCCGTAAAGCCTTTTATCACAGTAGTCAAAGCCTTCTGTTCGTCTTTTATGGCAAGCTTCTCGTATGACCACTCAACCTTCTCGCCCTCAAGGTAATCCAAATCCTTTTTTATGGTAGCCTGAGTCTTCTCATTTTCCTTTAAAAGCTTAGCTCCTTTTAAAATCTCGTCCTTCATGGCATCCATGGCATAAAACTGAGAATCTGGCAGTCTCTCAACTTTCTTTTGCATGGAATTTCTTGCATCAGTAAGATTAACTATGGCATTAGCAGAATCAAGAATTTTAGACCTGTCCTGTCCTTCAATTAATTCTATAGTCTGAATATCAGTTAAATAGCTGGTGATATTCTTGTACTCTTTTTTAGCATTAGAAAGCTCAGTTGCTGCATCTGTCAGCTGCTCGCACTGATCCACAAGATATCTCTTAACATCAGAAGAATTCCTTTTCTGTTCTTCAAAGAGAACCTCTCCCTCGTATCTTCGAGACACCTCCATAAGCTCTTTATTCTTATGTCTTCTCTTAATAAAACTAAATAATCCCATTAGGTAGTACTCCTTAAATACTCCTGCATTTTGCCTGATATCTGCTTCCATCTTCTGTCATGAGCCTGACCTCTTCCGCTCTCTATAAGATGAAGAATATTGTCCTCTGCATATTCAGGCTCATCATTGGAAATCTCCATAGCCTTATTGATAACCGAAACAGCCTCATGAATCTCATCAATATCCTTTAAACTGAATGCGGTTCTAAGCTCATCAAGAGCCTGGTCATAGAGTAACAGATTGGCGTAACAAAGACCAAGATTAAAGTGTACCTTAGCTAAGAATTCCTCCATTCCAAGCCTTACAGTTGAACCGTCAAGAACTCTCAAATACTCAAGTATTGCCGATTCATACCTTCCTCTGTCAAAAAGCTGATCACCGAGAGTCTTTCTTCTTGCCATCTCATTTTTATCCTGCATTTCCTGAAGACTCTTAAGAAAGTCATCCCGCTCCTCTTTGTCAAAGAAGTTAACAGCATCGATAATTGCAGCCATAAACATAGTAATTGGTGCTTTAGAACCGATCATCTGATGTAACCTGTTCGCAAGAGAATCTAAGCCCTGTTCCTCAAGCCAAAAGATAAAATCCTCCTCCATAATAGTATTATCTGCAAGTATTCTATGCTCACGATAATACCAGAGTATCTCCTCTATGGAATAGAAATTCATATCTACACTTTTTAAATGATAAGGATTCTCTGCCCTTCTAATAGGGCAAAATATTAATTCTGTCATTTTTACCTCTAAAAGGTTAGTTTAATTTCCTTTTCCCATTTCTGGTTTCGGCCTGGATAAATATCGCCAAAACCAAGCTCCTTTACAAAAATCCTGACCCTGTCCTTTGAGATAGCCTCTCCCGTGATTCTAATCCTGTTAGGGTGCTTCTCATCAGATATAAGACCATCAAGTGCAAGTTCGTAGCTTGCCTCATTGTTACCCTTAACTGATCTCACATAGATAGTAATGTCAAATGGTCCCTGACCTGAAAGCATTAGGTCACATGAGCCCTTGGCATCCTGGAAGTTTAATCCCGCAGGAACAAGCACATGATATCTGGTTTCATTTTTGTCTAAAACCTTAAGGCAGACATTATGAACCATATTTCCACCACCAAGATATACAAAACCAGGATCCTTTATCAGTCGATTCTCACTTGTGTAACCATAATAGCAGGCCCCCTTTGTATACAAGTTCATACCGTAGAACACTCTTCTGCCTGCGCATAATCTCGCAAGGGACTTTTTCATCCACTCACCTGTAAATCCATCTCCCACAAGATAAATGGAAGAAATCATTTTGCCCTTAAGAATGGAATCAAGATTATCATATAAGACCCTGTCTTTATGCTCCATAATCTCTTCTTTTGTAAGTCCCCTGGTTTCATTTAAATCCTTTAAATCAGGTAACTTAAGTTCTGATACAGTCACTACTACAGGAGTAACAGAATAATCCTTTTTTAGCTCATAGATTCTAAAGGAATCCTTCCAGTAATCCATGAGCATTACCTCATTAAGGTGCAAAGACTTATCCTGCTTTAAGCAGTAATAACATAAAGCTTCCTGTCGTGAACAGATTCTGACACATTCCCTCTTAATCTCAAGTCTGTCACATACCTCTAACATAGCATCAATTATTGAGGAGGATGCATGCAATACGGTAAAGACAAACATATCCTCTTCCTTATTGATATCCATCGGACCAAGCATTGAGAAAACCCTTCTTACAAATAGAGTTAGGAGGTCCAGGGCAGCTATGTCATTATCTTCAATCCTGACCATTTCTCTTTTGCTGGCCCTGCTTAAAAGGTTGTCAACTGAAATGTCCATGTTTTCAGCATCCTGGCCAATAAACCACTGACTATGACCCGGCCTTTTGCCTACAAGGGTTCTTATAAGATACTCCTCAGTGCCAACCCTTGATGAAATGGTAACCGGCTCCTCCATAGAATCCCTGTAATAGCTTAACTGACTATAAAATTGTCCCAAATCGAATCCAAAATAGGTTCTCTCTCTCATAAATCCTCTACATTCGGTTAAGATTATCCTTGATTAAGGACAGCTGTTCATCATAATTCTTTATTATGAATTCAGTCTGATTGTGCTCACCTAACTGCTCTGAAATAACCATATTGTTTATCTGCTCATATCGGTTTCTGTTAAGCTTTTGCTGAATCTCCATATTGTTAAGCTCTCCACTTAGTTTAATCTCCTGATTCTTGTGGTCGCCCTCGCATATGTAATACTGAACTGAATCTCCATAAAACATGGTAAATTCCTTTACAAATATTCCCTCATACATCTGTTCCATCTGACATGAAAGGAAATCATTAGCTTCATCATCGCCATATCCTTCCTTTCTGTATCTTAGATAAACAAGACTCTTAGGGTTACTTCTGTACTCTAAAACTTTTTTACCCATTCTTGGCATATCCACTGTAACAGCATTTGGCAGCTTCTCGTAGAAGGCAAAAACATATCCCTTAAGTAGGAGCTCATGATACAGTTCTCTCATGAGTTTGTATTCGCTTGACGAGGACTCAGTCAAATACTTAAACAATGCAAATACCTGACACTTATTAAGTCTTTGTTTAGCCTTGGCCATGCCTAAAAGCTGGTCCATTACAAGATGGTTAGGCTCTGCTTCTCTCACAAAATACTGGTAGGCAAAATATGATAGATAAGCATCTAAAACAAGCTTTTTGCCTCCCTCCTCTATGTAGGAAGTGAGTATCTCCTCTGACCTTGGAAGCCATTTTTCAGAATATAGCATCTGAACCAAGAGTCTTTCCTCGAGAGCAAATGTCTTAACCTTAAAGTCCCTTGCTGCTATCCAAAGCTCATAGAGTTCACGCGTAGATCCATACATGTATCTGCACAGATAGTCTAACAGTTCCTCATTGTACTTGCCTCTTCTAAAGGCCTGGCTGCATAAGCCAATCAAATAGTCATCAGCTTCAAAGGATGTCTCCTCAATTAAGCACTTACATAAATGTAACATAAGGGAAGGTGCAATCTGAGTACAGCCATAGGAAACAATAACTTCATAGGCCTTTCTGTAAAAGCCCCTACTGATTAAGAGTTCTACGCCAAGAAGTCTAATCTGCTGATCAAGTCCCTTGAAATCAAGACTCTTTAAATACTCATCAAGAAGTTCTACCCTTTCTGTTCTATAATAAAAATCAATTATCTGAGGTCTAAGCACTGCTTTATACTCAGTTGAAACAACATCGGATGAAAGCAGTATATCCAGGTACTGAAGCTCATTTTCAGAGAAATCAATATTGCCGGGATTATGGGACCATCTCATATCAAAGTAATGTATGAGATAGGACATCTGCTCTGGAGCCTTATCAATAAACTTCTTCGTCAGGTAATCCCCACGTAAAAGCACCTGAAGGTCAAAGTCAACAGAGGCCATATACCTCCTGCCATAATCATCCTCAAAGGCAATATAGTGGTCCTTGGTATAAATAGGGAAGAAGGCAAGGCCGCCCATTATCTGATAGGTAAAGGTTTTGTTTAACTGCTTGTGAGTAACAATTACCCTTCTAACATCCCTATTGTCTGTTGACAGCTTGTGTATATATAACAATGGGGCAAAACCTCTTGCAAGTTCTCTGGTAACAGTAATATCCTTAAGAAAATCTTCGTATATAACGGCTAGATTCTCATCAAGATGACCTGCATAAATCTGCTCTAGGCAGAAACTCTCCATCTCTGTCTGACATTTCAAATAAAGACTGGCCTGCTCTGCTTTATTCTTTACGATTCCCGCATATACAATAGCCTTGTACTTATAAGAAAGCTTATTCTTAAACTGGAAGTAATACTGTACAACCTTAGGGAACACAATCTCCCCCTTTTGGGATGCACAGACAATAAAGGCTTCATATAAGCCCTCAATTCTAAGCTCATTCTCCACAGCAAGGCTGAAATATGGGTAGTCAGATGCATCGTAGGCATTTCCGAGGATTACATGCTTACAATATGCAGTCAGGACTTCATTGTCTTCTGTTTCGTCATAAACTTTTTTAAGAATTCTAGGGAAGAACTTCCTGTAGCTGTTAGAAGAATTCAGTATTTCAGCGAGTCTGAATACAAGCTCCCTGTCAAGAATTTCCTGCTTATCGGCCCATAAAAAGAGCTTCTCCTCAAAGCTTCCAGCCTCTGTTAATAAATCCGGATACTCCTTTAAAAGACCATATGCTTCCACATAGAAAAATGGGCTGGCACAGCCGTCAATAAAGCGCTCCTTTATTGCCCGGTATTTTCTAATCCTGCTGTTTTCAAACTCCTCTCCAATATGAATGAGAAGCCAGAAAAGAAAATCTTCTCTGTCGGAGTACTTGTATATTTCACTTATCTTCTGAGAAACCTTCTTCACGTGAGATCTCTCAGTATTTAAAAACGTTGTTATATAGAGATAAAAGGCAAAATTATCATCCGTTTTACTGTCTATAAACTTCTTGGTTTTATCTAAAATCCACTGGGCTTCCTGTATACGATTACTCATTATTAGGGTAAGAGCCTTACATAACCAGAGGAAGTTGTTGTCAGGACTGATTCCAAGCATATGATCAAGCTTAACCAGAGTCTCCTGTGCCCAGAGCGCTGAAGTTATTTTGCTACATCTATAATCAATATATGACTTGCAAAGGTCATATCTGGTATGTCTTATGTCATCATGGAATTTATCCTTGCCAACAGCCTCATAGGGATTCTTCACCGTAATTTTGTAGGTAAATGTCTGTAAACCCGTGGAAATGGATACCGAACCATAGTTAAGTCCTGCATGTAAGTTGTGGGTTGAAACATAGAAAGGAATTCTGCACTCATTACCAATAAAATCATCAACGCTATAGCAAGACTTCTTAAGAAGAACAAAAGGTGCATCCGTACTTACCAAAACTTCAATAAAACCAAAGCTTGATTTAATAACATTGATTGTCTCTCTTATATCTTCAGTAAGGCCATCATAGAATAAATCCGTAAAATCACATGAAATCTCAGTTCTCTCCTTGCCCGCCGCAGTTACAAGAAATTCCTCCATATTGGACATAGGAGCGCCTTCATAAGCAAGTAGCTTAGCAGCAAAAACAACTGACTCCCTCTCATTCATGATAACAGTCCTAAAGGAATCTGATGCAAAAAGAGCATAGGCCTTTCTGTAATCCTTTTTTGCAAGAGAAGTGAATTTCTGAAGGGAATCAACTTCTTCACCCTCATATACAAAGAGTTCTCTGCTTATTTGCACAACAAAAGGAAGGGTGTACTCATTCTTATTGCTGACAATAAAGAATTCACCCTTCTGGATGTCGCCGTCTACAAGACCCTCTGTATTAAACTCGTATTCGAGCACTGCATTTATTCCGGAAAACTGTGGTTCAGTCAGAACCATTCGTGGATTATTGGAATATATTATTCCTTTCATCAGGATTTCATTCTCACTTTCAATTGAGAAGGTTCCCTTAAGCCTCTCCCCCTCTGTAACAGAGAGTTCAAGACTTTGATTGGAAAGCTTTATTCTTGGTCCCTCGTATTCGAAAACACCTGCAGCGAGCTCCTGCATTCTCTTCTTCATCTTGAGTCCTTACATTTGCTTTTTTAATGGCTCTTGATATAATAATTATATAAAAAAAAAGAAGGTCTTTCAACCGAATAGTGGAAGGTAAAAATGAATAAAAAGACTAGTTTTCACGGAAGTGATTTAGAAAAAATATCAGAGGCATTCAACATAAAGAAAGAAGATATAGTCAATTTTGCGGCCAATGTTAATCCCTTTGGAATATCCAATTTATTGCGAGAGGAATTAAAGAACAATATTGATATTATCTCCGCATATCCGGACAGGGATTATGTTGCTTTAAGAAGCTCAATTGCAGACTACTCTGGAGTATCCAAAGACAATGTTGTTGTAGGAAATGGTTCTACAGAATTAATCTCCGATATGGCTAAATTTCTAAAGCCTAAAAATGCATTAATTATTGGGCCAACATATTCCGAATACCAGCGAGAAATCGGATTAAGCGGTGGTGGAGTCGAATATTTTGAGCTTAGAGAGGAAGATGATTTTTCCTTAAATTTTGAGGAGTTAAGAATAAAACTTGAGAATAATTATGATCTGCTGGTTATATGTAATCCTAACAACCCAACCTCCTCAGTGCTTACCTGTAATGAAATGGAGAAGCTCTTCAAACTATGTGAAGATGCTAAAACCTTTGTTATGGTTGATGAAACCTACATTGAATTCACTGGGGATCTCAATAAATACTCCTGCGTAAGATTAAGTGATAAATACCAGAATTTTATTGTTTTAAGAGGTGTATCAAAGTTTTATGCCGCGCCTGGTCTTCGTCTTGGCTATGCAATCACATCCAATGCTGGTCTATTAGACACAATACATAAGGAACAAGACCCATGGAGCGTTAATGTATTCGCTGAACGCGCTGGAATATATATGTACAGTGATACTGACTATATCAACAACACCACTTCTTTCATGCTGTCTGAGCAGGATAGAATCTATAACATATTTAAAGAGTCTGACAAGTTTAAAGCTTACAGACCATATGCAAACTTCATCCTTCTCAAAATACTCGACGAGAAGGAGGATGCTGACAGTCTCTTCGAAAAATGCATCAAAAAAGGATGCATGATTAGAAACTGTTCATCCTTTACCTTCTTAAACGAGCGTTACATACGCTTCTGCTTTATGAAGAAGGAAGATAATGACAGATTAATCTCCATCCTTTTAGATTAGTCTTTATTTAGCGATTTCTTCAAGAGAAAGAATTGCCGAATCATAATCAAATTCATCCATAAATGACTGAGCCTTTAAAAGAGCAGCCTCTTTTTCAGGCTCCATTTTTATGTGTTTAATCTCATTTAAATACTCCTCGGCCTTTTCAAGATCATACTCCTTTAGAGCTTCAACCATGTCAGCTGACAATCTTTTAAGTTCAAGCGGATTCTCAACCTTTTCTCCTTCATCAACTGTTTCTTTTTCTGTTTCAGGAAGCTTTTTTAAGGTTTCTATAACATCCTTCCACTCTTCCTTAAACTTATTGTAGCGTTCTTTGATATAATCCATGTTGCCGTTTTTGGCGGATATTTCTAGCTCCTCAGCAAAATCACCAAGTTTCTCAGCACCTACATTTCTGCTACTGCCCTTAACTGAATGAATCTTAATTCTGAAATCGTTTATGTTGTCATTTACGAGGTATTCATCCATAACAGGCATTAGCTTGATGCCTGTAGCTATATAAACCTTAGCGATTTCAAGATACTCGATCGCTGAGTTATTCATGTATCTTAAAGCAAGGTCAAGATTTATACTTTTGCCTTTAAGTACATTTCTTATTTCCTTAAGAAGTTCTAGGTCGCTTTCCTTCTCCTGCTTTAGATTATCATCGATATAGGTATATAGCTCTTCTGGAAGGAACTCTGCCACCGTTCTCTCAAGCAAAAGTCCCTCAATCGGTTTGCTTAAGTATCCCGCAAAGCCTTCTCTTATATAGCTTTCCTTGACACCACCAATAGCATTGGCAGTTAAAACAACTACCGGAGTTGCCTTATTAAGGTTTTCTATGTCGGACCTAATAAAGTGAAGGGTATCTATTCCGTCCATTCCTGGCATAAGGTGATCCATTAAAATAAGATGATACTGATTTTCTCTGGTAAGTTCAATTGCATCCTGACCATTCTCCGCCTCATCAATAGATACTTTGGTCTTTTTAAGCAGGCCCTTAACCACCATCCTGTTCATATCATTGTCATCAACCACAAGAATCCTTGCAGTCGGTGCAACAAAGGTTTCCTGATACTGCTTTCTTACCTTTAGAGAATTCTGATATGCCACTCTGTAGTCTCCAATAGGAGTCCAGTCTACAACAGCCTGAGGGAGGGTTACAGAGAAGTTAGATCCCTTTCCATAAATACTCTGAACCTCAATACTTCCATTCATCATATCTACAAGCTGTTTAGTAAGAGCCAGTCCCAGGCCTGTTCCCTCAATGGAGCGATTCTTATGAATGTCAAGTCTCTGGAAGTTCAAGAAAAGCTTCTCAAGATCCTCCTCCTTTATTCCAATTCCAGTATCAATAACAGAAATCATCATCTGATATCCGCTTTCCATGTTGATACCGTTTATGTAAAGTGTTACAGAACCCTTCTCTGTGTACTTAATTCCGTTAGTCATTAAGTTGGTAATAATCTGCTTTAATCTCACAGGGTCTCCAAAGAATTTGCTTGGAACATTGGGTGAAACCTCAAACTGAACAGCTATTGACTTCATTCCAGCTCTGGCTGTCATCTCTGTGATAATAAGATTAATCACATCTACCAGATCATAGTTTTCTGGAACAATCTCAAGCTTACCTGACTCGATTTTTGAAATATCAAGAATTTCATTTATAAGAGTTAACAGATTTCTGCCGGAAGTCTCAATTGATGAAGCATAGGTCACAATAGCTGGATCACTTGTCTCCCTTAGTATCATTTCATCCATACCCATTATGGCATTAATAGGAGTTCTGATTTCATGAGACATATTGGCAAGGAATAAACTCTTGGTTCTGTTTGCTTCCTCAGCTTCAAGCTTAGCCTCGTTTACTCTCTGGTTAGCCGCCTTCAATTCCTCGTTATTCTTCTCAAGATTTACTCTATTATAAAAGAATCTCTTATTAAACTCATACTTGCCAACAGCTGCTATACAGGCAACAGTCATATAAATAAAAACGTTAACTCCTGTTGCAAGGGCATCAACTCCCATAAAGTAAACGTTTAAATATTCATAAATAATACCAAACACAAGGGTTATTGCAAAAAGGAAAGATGGCTCTACTACAAGAAACATTACAAGAGATGCAGAAATTGTCATGTAATGAACTGTAGAAAAAACTCCAAAGTGATAATAATCAATTACAGAAATCCATTCCGTCCAGGCCACAGCAAGAGCACTAATGAGGCCCATTCCGAAACTACAATGAAATGGGTATTTGTCCTTATACTTTTCCATAAAATAAAAGGCAACCATTGATGCTGCTCCAAGTAATATCATGGCGATATAGCAGGCTCTGTAATGAGGCAGATACTCATCATAGGAACCAGCAAATAAAATACTGATAATAAGCATCAGAATCTCTATCGTGGATATAACAACCATCATTATTCTGCCGTTTCTTATATCTACATTAATAATCTCTTTTAAATAATCTTTATCAGCTGTGAGTTTAATCTTTAACACAAATTATAGCCCTTTCGTTCAGGATTAATTAGCCTGTCTGTTCTTTCCAAAAATCGAATCAAAATTTATATGCTGATAGAACAAGTCCTCAAGATTATCCTTGTCCCAGGACTTGTTACCGAGTAACCACATTGTTTTAGCAATAACTGCTTCCAAGGTCATATCGTAGGATTCAAGAAAATGACAGTCAATCTTTATCTGTTTTCCAACCTCATAAACCGTCATATCCGAACCCTCGTGGGAAACCTGTGTTGACATAATAATCAAAACTTCCGGATACTCTTTTGCCATGGCATAGAATTCCTGGGATATTGAATCTGGAATTCCGCCAACGCCAAAGCTCTCGACTATAATAGCGTCATAATACTTAAAGATTTCCTCTAAATTATGTATCTTCTGTCCCGGAATAAGCTTCATAAGAAATACCTTCTCGTCAAGCTTATTGTAGAATTCAACTTCTCTGTTGTATGGCAGCATTGGTACGTATCTCATTACCTGTCCACCCTGTATAATTGCAAGGAAAGGATAATCTATGGAATCAAATGCATTGAAGCTCTTAGAGCGTATCTTCTTGGCCCTTGTTCCCGCAATAACCTTTCCATCAAATACAACTACTACGCCCTGAGATTTTCTCTTGCTGGCATAGCATATTGCATCAATAAGATTTCTCTTGCCATCTGTATCCGCAAACTCGATTGGCTTCTGTGATCCAGTAAGTACGATGGGTTTATTCGAATACTGAATAAGATATGACAAGGCAGCAGCCGTATAAGCCATGGTATCAGTACCATGAGAGATTACAAACCCATCATAACTGTCATACTTTTCCTTAATCAATTCTGCCAAAGAACACCAGATTTCCGGCTTCATGTTAGTTGAATCAATACTGCATAGCTGGCAGGTATCAATATCCGCATAGTTCTTTGCCTCGGGAATAAATCTTAATATTTCATCAGAATTAATCCCTGGCTTTAACCCCTCATCGCTCTCTGTGGAAGCAATTGTTCCTCCAGTAGCAATTAATAATACTTTTCTAGTATCTTCTCCCATTTTATCTCCTTATTCCCCTTTAATTAATGGCTCCAAGGCGCGCTGAGCGTCCTCGAAGTTAAACTCATTAAGAAGTGAGCAGGCATTTTCGATTGCCACTCTGGTCTCCATTGGAATATCGTGTTTTAGCACCTCTTCCATAGCAACCATTGCTTCATCCTGCTGAAATTCCTCAAGATATGTCATCATAACATTAATAGCATCATTTAAGTCACTCTCCGACATTTCCGGAAGGTTATCATAATCTAATTGGACGTCTTCATCTGGCGCTCCATTAATACTCTCCACAAGTATTTTCATTCCCTCTATGGTCTTCTGCCATTTTTCAATTAGACAAGGTAAATCACTCTTTATAAAGTCAATATCACCTGCCTTGGCCTTCTGTTCCTCAAGAAAGGCGTGATCTCCAAGTTCAATGGCTCCAAGAGTTCTTGCATTTCCCTTTAAACCATGAACTAAAATGGCATAATTAGGCATATCTGATGCCAGAAGCGCCTCATTAAGCTTAGCTAATTTCTTCTCATAATCTGTAACGAAAGCACCTGCCATATCAGCGTATATTGACAGCTCGTTATCCATTAGTTCAAGCCCTGCCTTGGAATCTATTCCATATTGTGCCAGGTTAGGCAAAACCAAATCTGCCCTATCTTCATCAGAATCTTCCTCCACCTCAGCCAGGAAGACTTTATCAGCTGGCAGATTCTCTTTAAGAATCCTTTCAAGCTCGTCTATAACAATTGGTTTTGAGATATAATCGTCAAATCCTTCGCTTAAGTACTGTTCCTTGGCGCCAGAAATGGCATTGGCTGTAAGAACAACAACTCTTGTCTGCTCAGGCAGTGAGGGGCTTAGATTTCTCATGGCGTGAAGTGTTTCAATACCGTCCATTCCTGGCATCATATGATCTAAAAGAATTAGATCATAATCTTTTTTCTTAACCTCTTCTAAGGCCTCTTCTCCTGAAGATAAAAGTTTAATATTACACTGGGTCTTCTTTAGCAGAGATGACACAACCTGCAGGTTCATCTCATTGTCGTCAACAACCAGAATCTCTGCATCCGGGCAGGTAAGCCCCTTTGCAGAATGGTCTACTCTGCTCTTAATCTCCTCCTGCTTTTTAAGCATCTCGCTGAAATCACCAACGGTTTCAAAGGAGGCTATGGTTAATGGAATAATCATTGTGAAGATTGATCCTTCACCGTACACACTCTGAACAGCAACATTACCATCCATCATGTCAATTAACTGTTTGGTAATTCTAAGTCCCAATCCTGTTCCTTCAATGGAACGATTCTTAACCTGGTCAAGTCTTCCAAACTTCTGAAAGAGTTTTGGTATATCCTCTGTCTTGATTCCAAGACCAGAATCCACAACAGCAAGATTAAATTTTCCGGTATTGCTGGAAAGACTCTCTTTATGAAACTCCACTCTAACATGCACAAAGCCAGATGAAGTGTACTTAATTGCGTTGCTAATAAGGTTGCCCGCGGCCTGCTTTAATCTGTAATCATCACCAATAAGCATTGTTGGCAAATCTTCAGAAACCTCGTAGTCAAAATCAAGGCCCTTATTATCTGCCTGCACACCATAAAGACCAATTAAGTCCCTAAGGAAGTCTGTAGTGTTAAACTCTCTTGGCACAATTTCCATTTTGCCTGACTGTATCTTGGAAAAATCAAGAATGTCATTAACAATCGTCAGAAGCGAACGGCAGGCTGAATCAATAGTTCTTGCATAATTCTGAATGGCTGGCTCATTTGATTCTCTCATAATCATCTCATCCATACCCATTACTGCATTGATTGGAGTTCTGATTTCATGAGACATCTGGGCCAGGAAGTCAGATTTGGCTCTGTTCTCCTCCTCGGCAGCCATTCTCTCTGTAATTTGCTCTTCCTGATTCTTCAAAAGCCTGTTTTCATACTTAACTATTGAAGAAGTAACTGCATATAAAATAACAAACTCAATGGAAAAACCAAGGGCATTTCCCATGAATAGCTGTTGCCAGCTCTCCGTTGTAACTCCCATTTCCACTGCATTATGTGATCTAAAATATAATGATGCCAGCATACCAAAGTAACTAATGACGCAGATAAATCTAGTGAAATTTAAATCGATATATAAGCAGCTTATCATGGTAGTAAAAGCCAGAGTAATATAAGTTCCAATTGATTCTCTGGTAGCGCAGAGGCATATGATAATTTCAAGAATAATTAGTCCATAAATTCGCGCATATTTAAAGAGCTTCTCATTGTTGTTCATATACCGCATAATAGAGGCAGCTACAAGAATAAGTGCAGTATAAAGAGCTGATATAAAAACCGGTATATTAAATACTCCAAGAAGGGAAAAAGCCAGCATTGCTGGTCCCACGAAGCTCGCAAAGAACATGAGCTTAACTATTACACTGTTAATCTCATACTCGTAATTTCTAAGAAGGTCCTGTTCTTTATTATTCTTATCTTTCCTTAAATCAATCATTCCGTTACCCTCGCTAAAATTTCCTGATTTCATCTAAAGAATCGTCAAATGTTTTATCAATAGCCCTAATTACAACAAAATAGGAATAAGACTCATTAACTATAACCTCCACCCTGTCACCAACCTTGTGACCCATTAAGGCTTTTCCCAAAGGTGAATCTATACTGATGAGATTCATTAATGAATTTCCTCGTATAGTGGTAATAATCCTATAGTTTACCTCCTCGTCATCCTCCTCTATATAAACGGTAACTCCATTGTTAATACCAACCTCATCATCCTTGGAGTCGTCAGAGATGATCTTGGCGGTTTTTACCATCTTCTCAAGATAACGAATTCTGCTCTCATTCTGGTTCTTCTCACGTTTAGCCGCATAATACTCAAAGTTTTCGGAAAGGTCTCCATGGGCTCTGGCTTCCTTAACAGCCTCTATCAGTTCCTTTCTGAGAACCAGCTTTCTATGTTCAATTTCCTTCTCCATCTTTTCAATGTCGCTTTTAGTCAATTCATCAAACATGGGCTACCTACTTATTTATATGATTACTCCATTTAATAATAAAACAAGGTCTATGGTAAAGCAAGGTGAAGACAAGATTTATGTACAGATTTTGTAGATTTTTAAGCAAAAAAAAGATAAGCTGCACAATATGTGCCTCTTATCTTTTCAACAAAGAAATACATACTCCATGTTCAGTTCACGGTTTCGTTTCTAAGTATAATCTCCGCCAATCCTATTTACTATGATTTCCTCTAATCAAATCTAGTAGTCAAACCTGTTACTCAAGGGATTCAACAATTAGAAGTTCTGGTAGTGACTAAATGGTCCTCTTTTCAATATTCATAGCTGATCAAATACTGTTTAGATTGTTACAAGCTATTGAGCAATAACCTATAACCACCACATTCGACAAAAACGATTCCATCTCACTTCGTATCATCTCACTAACCATTCTACACTAAATTAGCAAAAAGTCAACCCATATCGTGTGGTATGGATATATATTAACCACAATATTTTCATCTTTTGCCCTGTTTTAGAGCCGCTAGAAGAAGGGGTTATTCTTGCTTTTCTGTACAAATTTCATAATAGTCATTGCCAAGAGAATCAATAATTACTACCAGTGGGAGGTCCTCAACATAAAGCTTCCTAATTGCTTCTGTTCCAAGATCGTCATAGGCAATAACACTTGCTTCCTTGATGCATTTGCTAAGAAGGGCTCCCGCACCACCTATAGCGGCAAAATAAACGCCTCCATGCTTTTTAATACTGTCGTGTACCTCTTTGGATCTTTTTCCCTTTCCAACCATGGCAATAAGGCCCTGTTCCATCAATAGCGGTGTGTATTTGTCCATTCGGCTTGAGGTAGTTGGTCCAGCAGAACCAATTACATTTCCAGGTCTTGCCGGACTTGGGCCCAAGTAATACACCGCCTGATTCTTTATATCAAAGGGCAGTTCTTCTCCTGCAAGAACAGCATCATATAATCTCTTATGTGCTGCATCTCTCGCTGTATAAATAGTTCCTCTAGCATAGCACATTTCACCTGCCCTAAGGCTCTTTGCTGCCTCCTCAGTAAGAGGAAACGTAATCTCTTTTCTCATGTATTTCCTCCTATATCGTGCAGAAAGCATGTCTGTTTACATGACAACACATGTTTACAGCCATAGGCATTCCTGCAATGTGGGTTGGGTAGGTCTCAATGTTTACAGCAAGAGCTGTTGTATCACCAGAAAGACCGGCTGGTCCAATCTTTAACTCATTAATCTTTCTTAGAGCTTCCTCCTCAATCTCCCTTATATGGTCCTTTTTTGAGGCTTCATTTAGATTTCTGGTGAGGGCTTTTTTAGCCATTTTAGCTGCAAGCTCAAAATCACCGCCAAGGCCTACTCCTACCACAAGGGGCGGGCAGGCATTAGGTCCTGCATTCTTAACTGCATCTATAATGGAATTAATTACTCCCTCTCTTCCATCTGCAGGTTTAAGCATGTATACCCTACTCATATTCTCTGACCCAAAGCCCTTTGGGGCAAATGTGATGTTCACCTTGTCACCAGGCACAATTGAATAGTGAATGACCGCAGGTGTATTGTCCTCAGTATTTACTCTGTCTAATGGATCTCTTACTACGGACTTTCTTAGATAGCCTTCGGTATAGCCCTTGGCAACACCCTTATTTATAGCTTCGGTAATGTCACCTCCAACAAAGTGAACCTCCTGACCAATCTCCATAAAAATAACTGCCATTCCTGTGTCCTGACAAATTGGAATCATATCCTCTCCGGCTATCTTCATATTCTCCTTAAGCTGTGAGAATATTTCTTTAGCAAGAGAATTCGTTTCTTTTTCAAAAGCCTTATCTATGGCCTGCTCCATATCATCTGAAAGATAATGGTTAGCTTTTATACAAAGCTTTGAGATTTCCTCTGTGATTAAACCAACATTCACTTCTCTCATTATAGGCTTTCTCCTCTTGATGCAGCAGAAACATATTTAGCCACAGTCTCAGCAACTCTCTTGTCGAAGGCTGAAGGAATAATGTAATCCTCATTTCTTTCCTCATCTGTCACAAGACTGCTGATTCCCTTTGCAGCTGCAAGTTTCATATCATAAGTAATATCCCTTGCCCTTGCTTCTAAGGCTCCCTTAAACAAACCTGGGAAGCATAAAACATTGTTAATCTGGTTAGGATAATCAGATCTGCCTGTTCCAATAACTCTGATTCCAGCCTCTTTTGCCTCATCGTAGGTAATCTCAGGATTAGGATTAGCCATGGCAAAACATATAGCATCAGAGTTCATGGTCTTAGCCATTTCAACTGTCAAAACTCCAGGTGCGGAAACTCCAATGAAGGCATCAGCCCCCTTAATAGCATCCTTTAATAAACCAGTCTCGTTATTTGGGTTAGTAATCTCAGCAATTGCCGCTAGATGAGGAGGCATGTTTTCCTTACCTCTGTAAAGAACTCCATCCTTATCGCAAACCACAAGATTCTTAACGCCTGCATGAAGGAGCATTCTGCATATTGCTCCACCTGCCGAACCGGCTCCATTTAAAACAAGCTTTATCTCATCAATCTTCTTATCAACTACCTTAAGAGCATTTAACAATGCTGCGGTAACTACAATTGCGGTACCGTGCTGGTCATCATGAAATACTGGAATATCTAATTCCTCCTCAAGACGTCTCTCAATTTCAAGGCATCTTGGAGCAGAAATGTCCTCAAGATTAATTCCGCCAAAGGCTGGGGCAATCATTTTAACCGCCTTAATAATCTCCTCTGTATCCTTGGTATCGAGACAGATTGGGAAAGCGTCAACTCCGGCAAACTCCTTAAAAAGAATTGCCTTACCTTCCATTACAGGAAGAGCGGCCTTAGGTCCAATATCACCCAAACCAAGAACGGCTGTACCGTCTGATACGACAGCTACCATATTTCCCTTACAGGTATACTTGTATACATCTTCTTCATTCTCAGCTATTCTTAAGCATGGCTCTGCTACGCCTGGTGTGTAAGCAGTAGAAAGATCGTCTCTGTCCTCGACCTTAACCTTGCTCTTAATTTCAACTTTTCCTTTATGCTCTTCATGCATAATAAGTGCCGCTTTTTTGTAGTCCATAATAGTCTCCTTTTCAACCGTTAATAAAACTTCATACATTATAACATATCTTGACTATAAAATGCCTTATTTGATATGATATTTAAGATTGCGAAAGGATTTTGCATATGAATAAGAAAGAACTAAACGAATTAAAAAAACAATATAAACCAGAAAAGTCCACAATTGGCAGAATTGCTGGCTGCTACGTTGATGGCGATAAGAATATAAGACTAAAAACCCTTGAATCCTTCTTCTCTCTTCCTGAGGAAGCTGAATTTAAGTATTTCGAAATATTCAAGAAATCCATGTCTGGTTCTCTTGGAAGCAACCTTTTTACTATGGAATTCGACCTTGATGCCGAATTAAGCGGAGGTCATCACGACCTTTTAATGAAGCTTAGAGAAACCGAACTTAAGGATCAGGAGCTCTTAGACCTCTTTTTTGAAAAGGTGGTTTCCTCATACGACTACGGAGAGAACTATTATATTATCTTAGTACACATAAATTATGATGTTCCAGGCAAGGCCACAGATGGTACAACCATGGAGGATGCATCAGATACTGTCTTTAGTTATCTTCACTGCTGTATTTGTCCTGTTGAGCTTTCAAAATCCGCCCTTGGCTATGACCCTGAAACTAATGCTTTTGCCGAGAGGGTTAGGGACTGGATTGTCTCCATGCCAATGACTGGCTTTATCTTCCCAGCTTTCCATGACAGAGCCACAGATATTCATAATATACTTTATTATTCTAAGAACACTAAGGAAATACACCCTGAATTCATAAACGATGTACTTGGAAGCCATATGGCTGTTTCCTCTCACGTTCAGAAGCAGGCCTTCACAGACTTAGTCACTGACACCTTAAGAGACAGCTGTGAATTCGACACAATCAAGACTATCCACGAGAACATCCGCGAGGTGCTCAAATTAAACGAAGATAATCCTGATCCAGTCCTGCTTACCAAGGATGAGATTAAACAAATCTTCTATGATTCCGGTGTCTCCGATGACAGTATGGAAAGATTTGATACAGAATACGAGGCGTCAGCCGGCAATGATACTGAGCTTATGGCAAATAACCTTGCGGGTCAGAAGAAATTCACTATCGAAGCTCCTGATATTGTTATTAAGGTTAATCCCGACAGAACAGATTTGATTGAGAGCAGAATTATAGATGGCAGACAGTGCCTTGTAATCGCTGTTGACTCACACCTTGAAGTCAACGGCATTGACGTTCGAACCATAGTTTCAACTAACGAAGAAGAGTAGGTAAAATGAAATTAGTAAATGGATTTTTAAATAAAACAGAAGAAAAAAGAGCTGAGGAATACCAGGTCTTCATAAAGGAGCATCAGGTTAAAGCAAATCTTATGTTTAACAAGTTTTTATGGTTCTCCATGATTCTTGGTCCTGCCCTTTACGCCTGTGTCTTAATAACGGACAGAGTCGGCAAAACTCACTATTACACAAGTGACACCTGCCTTACTATTTTTGTCGCGACTTTGATTCTTGCCCTCTTACATTCAACTCTAAGAGCATATTGGCCTAATTCGCCACTATCTTATGTAGTTGGTCTTACCGGGCTGGAAGTTTTAATTATAATAATGGACCTAGGCAAAGTAAGCATAAACATTACCTACTTCCTGGTCCCACTCCTTTCACTAATCTTTTGTAACAAATTGCTCTACTACTATTGTGTAACTATTGCTTACATATCAATGGTGGTTAACTTTTATTTAAACTCTACATTCTATGGTGCCCTTAACCTTGACGAAACACCTTTCCACTGGTTTGCAAGTACGGTATCAGGACTCACAATAGAGTTTGTGGTTATGTCCATTCTCTGCTATGAGCTCCTAAACGTTTTAACCGGCTATATTATTTCCATGTACGGCGATGCTGTAGAAATACATGTCCAGGAATTAAAGAACGGTTCCGACTCTTTAACCGGATTATGGAAGCGCGATTACATGGAAAATCACTTTGATGATTCCATGGCTATCAAGCAGTATGGTGCACTTATCATTATGGATTTGGACAACTTCAAGGACATAAATGACCGATACGGTCACACTGAAGGTGATGCAGCTCTTATGTGCTTCTCAAGAACCTTACGACATGTCTTCAGAAACCATAATGAGGCAATCCTCTCAAGATACGGTGGAGATGAATTCCTGGTATTTTTGCCTGGAATCACTGACAAGAGAAGCATTAGCGAGCTTCTTTCCACCACCATGAAGCAGGCCACTGATTCCTTTTCTACCAATAGTCATTATGATGGAATCACAATCTCCATGGGTGTGTCCATTACAAGTGACCGACTAAATAACCTAAAGGATGCCTTCTTAGCTGCAGATAAAGCTCTGCTTATTTCAAAAAAAGGAAAGAATCAGTTCAACTTTAATGAGGAAGATTAGCAATGAATATTTCAAAGCGACTACTGTCAGAACCCTATAAGGAATTCCTGAAAAAAAATGGAATCAAGATGGACAAGCTGGTAAATCGAATTATGTGGGCCATGCTCTTTGTCCCCTTTGCCGTTGCCATAGGTATATATTTTGACGCCTACACCCATATCACTTACACTTCCTGTATTATTGATATGGTTACTATTATTGTCTTTTGCAGTATCCATTCCATACTGTTAAAGACAATTCCCGGCTCATGGCCTATAAGATATGTGGGATTATGTGCAATGCAGCTTCTGGTTATGTTAATGAAAACCTGGGGATTTGGTATTTATATTACCTGCTTCTTTATACCAGTATTCAGCTTGTTTTACTGCGACCTTATCACATATGTTTTCTCCTGTATATTTACCTTCATTACTATAGGAGTTGCTTATTATATCTATGCCCCATTTAGAATTACCCTCTACACAGTGGATGTTACTGTCTCCGAGTATTTCTTCGGTTTTATGGGCGGATTGTTTATTGAATACATCTTCTGCTTCGTAGCAGGATTAATGGTTCAGTCTCTGATTATCAAATATCTGGATATTCTCTATGGAAACCAAGTTACTATCTCTGAAAAGGAACAGGATGGTTTCAAGGATCAACTAACTGGTCTTTGGAATAATAACTACATGGAAAAAACAGTTGAGAAGCTGGTATTCATTCAGAATCATGAATCTGCCATGATGGTTCTCGACTTAGACAATTTTAAACAGATAAATGACCTATATGGCCATTCAGAAGGTGATCGAGCATTAAAGATTCTGACATCTATCTTAACTCACTCCTTCCGAGCAGCAGATAATGTAATTATTTCCCGCTACGGTGGTGACGAATTTATTATTCTTCTCCCTCTTGTAACAGATGAGAAAACGCTGGAGATATGCATTAAGCGTTTAATGAGAAGCTTTGGTATGATTTTCAATGCGGATCCACATTTTGCCAATGTCACGCTCTCCATAGGAGCTGCCTTCGGAATCAGGGACGGAATAGATTTCACCTCTCTCTTCCGCTCAGCTGATAATGCCCTTCTCTATGTAAAGAGAACAGGCAAAAACAACTACCATATTTATCATCACGATGACCCAGAGGAATTTGAGCAAAAGGGTCGTGAATAGAAAATATAGACCTTAAATAATACCCCCAAAGGTTAGACTATTAGTCTGACTTTCGGGGGTATTTCTTTCTAAAGAGCTTTCATTATTTTATTAGTTTCCTTTTCTGACCACAATGGCATCCGGCACATATCTTCCTCTTCCAGTAGCCGAACTGGATCTTGTAATCTGTTCTCCGTTATACCACATTACCGCAGAGGAACCGCCATCAAGGTTCATTGCCTGATACGCTCCATAACTCAAGAATATATCAGTGCAGTCTGCCACTGTACAGCCTAAACTATAACCAACCTGGCGACCGTCAATAATCATTAGCATGAAGTCTCCATTTCTAGCCTGGGCAATACAGGAGCGTGGCTGAATTCCCATTCCAAAGGAACCATTAACAACTCTCTCACCATCTACAATTAAGGCCGGGACAACCTCAATGCCCCATTTGTACTCAGACACTCCGTTGTAGGGATAGGATGTAATATAGAGCCTGTTATCGGCCTTCATTCCACAGAATTTCCAGGTAGAATCTCCTCTGGTACCTGCATACTCCACTCCGTCTATTACTAAGGAGCCCATAACCTTTCCCCCCGAGCCATGACCGCCTATATCGGTAAAACGGCTGGCATTAATGGCGAGAATTGCATCATTGTCTTCTCCGAAGGAAGATACTTCCTGACCATAGGAGCCAAAGTTTTTAGACTTCTTAAGTTCAATCTTGCTCTCATCTTTAACTATGGCAAGTTTGCCTACATATCCTTCTCCTTTAACTCCAATAATGATTAAATTGTTAGGAACATCAATAACTAAAAGATCATCTCCATTAACAGTAGTCAAATGAAGATTATTATCTAAATCCCTGACAACAAGGTTCTCGTAACCATTTTCCAAAAGAGCTTCATGACCACTTAAATATGCCTTAACTGTAGGGCTTTCAATTTCCCAGTAAGTGGCATAAAAATTGGCCTCTTCCTCAAGTCTTTCCTCTTCCTCAAGCTTTTCTTCGTTTTCCTCTTCCCACTTACTCTCAAGGGCTGCCTGGGCTGCTAATTCCCTGTCTCTTGCATCCATTACCTCGTCAATAACTGACTGAGGAATAAACATGGTCGCAAGCCACTGGTGAGTCATTGTGGTCATGGCAGTCTCAATATAGAGGGTTCGCCATTTCTTAATAAACGGAATGTTAGAAAAGACGCATACAAGATACAAAGCAAGGATGACAACAAGAATAATTCCTGTTCTTATAACATGTCCCTGCCATTTAGGTCTTCTCTCTAAAAGCTCTTCCTGGTCTCTTTCCTGCATAAATACTCCTTATCCAGCAAACATAATATCACTAAATACATCCTCAATTGGTATATCGTTTACCTTGTGAGGATAATCTGTCATATCGACATAAATTCTAACTATGGTATCACCATACTGGCAGTCAGCATAGCTTTCCCCATCGGTTTCCAACAGGGTAAGTACCGTTCCTGCTGGAACAGTCACCTCTTCTGACTCATTTCCTGCCTCATCTAGGCTCTTAAATGTCTGGTCCTGTGATAATGTAACCTTGTGATTGCTATCACATCTATATGCATCATTTAAGGCCATAAAATCACCACCAGCTATATTGTAATCCATGAAAACCAGACTTGTTCCAAGAACATCTGAATATCTGGCAGTTGAAATAGAATAAATATTAGTAGGTACTTCTCTAAGATAGATTCCATCGCTAATTTCCTTTGGAGAGAATCCCGAGAAATTAGACGCCATAAGAATGGCTTCATCTCCATCTATTGATAGAATTGTAAGCTCTCTGTAGTCATTTTCAACCATTGTCTCTACAAGAAGATAATTACCAGATTCACAGATAAAGTGGTAAATACTTAAATCATAGGTATATCCGCTTTCCAAAGGAATATTCCACTCTAAATCTCCGTATGTTTTTAGTCCAGTAATGGCATCAAAGTCTCCCCACTCTGAATAGATTGAAATATTCTTATAGCCACCGTCTGAGCCCATCCTTAAGGTTTCCGGCATACCAACAAGAATCTCTTCAATATAATTACTATTGCCATTAAAATCTCCAGTAAGATAATCCCCTATTTCATTGTAAGGGAAGAATACAGAGAAAGTTCCTTCAGAATATGGTGCAATATCATACTCGTTAAAAATAAAAGTAACGCCTTCATTTCCAAGACTAAAGAAAGGTATAGAACCCTCATTTTTGCGATCTGTTATGGATGAATCAAGATCATAAAAATATGCGTCAGTATAATGTTCTTCCAACTCAGCTTTTATAAGATCCAAAAGGCCTGGAATCTCCTTAAATGTTTTGTCAGAAGTGATCTCTTCCCCGGTCTTTGAGTCAAAATTATATGAAGTATAATATGTTCCGCCATGGGCTCCGCCGCTGAAAGTATCAAGTTTAATTATAATGCTGGTAATACTCTCATCAGCCCGGACCATGTGAGCTGTCAGATTATAGAAGTACTGTCTGTAGGTTTCACCTTCATAAAGGGTATCTTCCTTGGCGAATTCACATAGCTCAGTCATAGCTTCATCAGCTTCATCTTTAAGTTTCTCACTCAATGAATCTAATGCCTGCTGTAGTCCCTCATATCCTGCGTCTCCGGTTTTAAATGTTGGATATGAAACCATTGCAGAAATTCCGCTTTCAAAATACTCGCTATCATAACCGGAACCAATAAAGAGTTTATAAGCCGAAGGCTCTGCAGGAGTCTCCTCTTCATTTTCCTCAACCTTAGCTTCCTCTTCCTCTTTTACAGGCTCTGGCTGATTATCCTCTTTTTTATTACAGCCAAAAAGGCCAAAAGATACTATCAGTGTTGTGACTAACAAAATACTTAAAATTCTTTTTTTCATAACAATCTCCTTCTAACCACACACACTTTAATTTTAATAATTTTCCCTAAAAAAAACAATAAAGGGAATGGTCTTTTCACCATTCCCTAATATTTAACCTTCATTCTTAAATAAAACGTTTTTATATTTCTCTACAACCGCTATTAGAATTCTTCCAAGAATCATAACAGAGATAATCTCTCCTATACCTACTGTAAGGGCAAAAAATGGAATTGCCAGGTCATGTCCGTGCCAAACGAAGCTTAGACCGTAAGCATACTTAAGCACAAATGGAATTACCACCATATTGGCAATAACCGGTGGCAGGGTGGCAAGAAAGTTATTCTTTCTAAGTAGATAAGTACCTATAGCTCCAAGCAGTGTTGCCAGGGAACCGAATACTATATCGAAGATGGTGGCTCCGGTTACCAGGTTAGCAATAAGACATCCAATAAAGAGTCCTGGTATTGCCGCCGATGTAAACATAGGCAAAACGCAAAGGGCCTCAGATATTCTCACCTGAATGTTTCCCGATGCCAGATTAAATGCTGCAATAAATACTGTCAGCACAACATAAAGAGCTGCAATTAAAGCTCCCTGTGTTAGAAAAATCACTTTTCTGTTTCTCATATTTAGTTTTCTCCTTTAGTTTTGTTTTTCGTCAGGAAGGTCTCGAACTGACGTAATATGTTGCTTAACTTGCAACTTTAGTATGGTATCAAAAATAACGTATAAAATCAACAATAATTAATAAAAACCCCAATTGACAGTCTTAACCATGTCTTCCATGCTGGCTTTAATCTCGTTATTCAAAGTCTCTTTCATAGTATCAAGACCTTTTATTTCCTGATCAAAAAGATAAAACAGTGGCTCCTTAGAATCCGTGTCAATCTCGTAGGTATTACCGAATAAAACAAGGCCATTAATGTAATCCCTGCCAACATCACTTCCAATGTTTAACAAGGGATACTCCCTGTTCATTGTCCCGCTTTTTTTAATTGTATTGTTGTATACCTTTAGATTGCTTGTTTTCTCTATATTAATCTCACCCATATATCCCCCCAGGCCTTTGCCATTATTCTTTAGGGTGTTATTATAAATCTCACTGTCAATTACTGTTCCAGAAACCAGGACATCATAACCTCCAACCCTGATTCCTCCAGAGGGATTGTTATAAAGGTTATTCCCATAAACAAGTATTCCCTTTACCGGATAAGTTTCATCCTTGCCGAAGCCCTCCTCAGAGCCAACCTCTATGCCATAAATGTTATCATAGACTGTATTATTATAAATCTCGCAATCCCTGGCACCATCAACATAAATACCAGCATTCTCCGCATAAGGACATTTGCATTTATAGACTATGTTGCCATAAGCTTTACAAAATCTAGGCTGATCTAACTCTTCATTCTCTGAATACCCTGCATTTCCATAGAAATCTATTCCAATGTTGGTATTATCATGAACCCTATTTCCCTTTACTGTGACATACTGACAGTTTCCCGCAACCGATATTGCCTCAGAATAACCGGTGACAAGGTTATAGACCTGATTGTTTGAAATATATATATTGCTAATTGCTGCTCCCCTGCTTTTTCCTTCTCCAAGTAAAAGGATTCCATTGGCACCTGCCTCATCATTATCAGGATCCGTGGCCTTTATATCATGTATTCTGTTATTCTTTATGCTTACATGGTTGCTGCCCTCTGTAATCAAAATGCCATAGGCCTCTTTAGCCTCAACATTTCCAATGTCAAAACCGGAAATAGCAATGTAATCCTGTCCCTCTAAAGAAATAATGGCCCCGCCTTTTCCTTTCTTAAGGGTAAGCTTAGCCTTGTTCTTCCTGTAGGCTTTTAAGGTAATATAGGCTCCCTTTTTGCCTGATCTTTCAAAAACTATCTCCTCCCGGTAGGTGCCATCCATCACATAGATTGTAGTGCCTGGCTTTGCTTTTTTAATCGCCTTATTTATGGTTTTTAAAGGAGATTTTTTACTGCCTTTATTATTATCATTTCCATTCTTTGAAACATATAGGCTCTTACCTCTAGCTTCACTATAGTTATATAAGGCAAAAAGGCCTGTTGATAATAACATTAAAACCAGGAGTATCAAAATACTTTTCTTACTATTCATCGTATTCACCATACTCACAACCTGCGTTTAATACTGTTATATCATCAACAAGTATCCATTTTCTGGCGATCCTTCTATCAGACGACTCGTCATTTAATACAATTTCTTTCCTGTAAAGCTTAATCCTGCCAGTTCCATTACCGCCATTCCAAAGCCTGTTGTGCTTTTTGCTTCCGTCTGGAGCTTCGTAGTTTACTAAAAGCATATCCTTCTTTTTGCATGAAAGATGAATCTCCATCTTGGCAATAGGAGTTGTCTGCTTAATCCTCCAAATAATCTTGTCTCGGCCTTCCTTACAGTCAAACTTTGTTCTAGTATTGGTCCAAAACTTTGAAAAATTAAACTCGTAGGGTTCTCCTTCATAATAAACAGCACTTAACAACTTTCCTTCAAGACTTACCGGCCCAATCTTAGGTCTTCCGCCTCCAATATCGAAAACAGAGTTATTAAGCCATTCTCCACTGATATTGCTCTTTAAATGGTTAGAAGAAATCCAAACCCAAGGCGAGGTAAAATTGTTGCCCCAGTTTTTATCAGCATAACCATAAGATGAATCCTTGGATACAAGGTATTTTTCTCCATTATAGATTACACTGCCTTCATATTTAGTCTTAATTCCCTCAGCATGCCAGTACATTTCGAAGGCCTCAGCGTCTCTTAAAGCCTTGCCTGCACCGTAACCAACATTGAAGGCAACCTCTTTATCTATTGTAAGGTCCCAGGAAATCTGGCCGTGATCACACATCCATTCAGTGTGATTCTTGGAATCCTCCTCGGTTACCATAATGCTTCCGTGGCTCTCTGTCTCACTTAGGAAGCAATCGTATGCCTCCACAGAAAAGGATGGCTGGTCCTTAATTTCCACACTATTCCAGCCAAAGAATCGATGCAACTGACTTTTGCCTTCTCCCCAGGCGCCAGCTTTTACCATCATATATGAAGGTTTAATTCCATTTTTTTTATTTACTTCTAGTTGGCCAAATACAGGCTCTTCTCCTCCAAGGTCAGGATTAATGGTAAAGAATTCAAAAAAGAAAGCCTTCTCCTCACCTGTTTTTTCGTTGACGCCTGTAAAGCTGTGCCACCACCAGTCATAACCCTCTTTTGCCAAGCCTCCCTTTAGCATAAAGAGATTTCTTGATAAATCAGATGTATTAAAGTTTCCTTCTAAATTTATTCTGTCTCGAAGGATTATTTCCTTTTTCTTCATAAACTCCCCCTAATTATTCGTTAGTGTTCTTTTATAATTGTACCTACGAAAAGTAGAGTAATGTAGGTGCATAACTTGAGATTCATTTAAATATATCAATATTATAAATAAAATTTCCCGTGAAATAAAACAGTATATTCTCACAAAACATATTTTGAGAAGAATACATTTTTAAAAAACAGGATTTATAGACCTGGAAGTCCCTTTAAAAAAAGGCCCCATCTCTATCGAGATGGGGCCTTATAATATGCTATGTATTCTTTACGATTACTTACTAGCGATCTACTGCTTTAATCTATCCTTTTTAAAGTTTCTCAAACTTAGATACTTCATCTGATAAGTCATCCGAAATAGACTTGTTCTCACCTGCTTGAGTTGTAATAGAGGACATAGCCATTACAAGATTTCCTATTTCATCAGCAACGCTAGTTACTCCATTCGAAGATTCCTCGATAGTAGTTGATATATTAGAAATACCCTCGTTCATAGATGTCATAGTTCCAACGCTATTTGAAGCCTTATCTGCAAACTCTGAGAACGTTGCACTTGCATTATTTGTATCTTTCTCGTAGTTACCAATGATTTCCATAAACGAATCATAGTCCTCAATAACTTTTTCACCTACGAAAGTAATCATCTCAGAAGCACTTCCGGAAAGTCTCGATACAGCAGCTACAACCAGTGAACTAATCTCCTGAATACTATTAGCTGTCTCTCTACTGTCATCAGCAAGCTTTCTGATTTCATCAGCAACAACCGCAAATCCCTTGCCAGCTTCTCCAGCTCTGGCTGCTTCGATTGAAGCATTAAGCGCTAGTAAATTTGTCTGAGTGGCAATGCTTAATATATTCTCAGTAAGTTCTGCAATCTGATCAACTGACTTTGATTCCTCAACAGCACCTTTAACAGATGTCTCAATGTTGTTAAATGTCTCTACTGTCTTTTCCTTTGCTACAAGAGCATCCTGATATCTTGATGCAGCATGTGTTTTAACAGCAATGAAATTATCGGCAGATTCTTTTGCCTGGTCGCTCATTTCTCTCAATTCTTCAAGCATCGACTCACATCCTGCTGTAAGTTCTTGCAATGAAACAGAGATTTCCTCCATAGAAGCAGCTAATTCTTCAGCAGCTGCACTTACATTTTCTGCATTGGAATTAGATGACTCCACTTCCTCACTTACCTTGCTAACAGATTCATTCATGTTTGCAGACGCATTCTGAATCTTGACCATAAGATTCTGTAATACTTCCATGAACTGATTTACTCCACCAGCAAGCTGACCAATTTCATCAGATGTTTTACTTGTTACTCTAAGTGTCAAATCTCCTTTTCCACTTTCGATACCATTAATAATTACATCTAAATCCTTCTTAGCTAACTTGGCTGGATCAACAACTTTTTTCTTTGCAAAAATACATAACCCTACAGTAAAAATAATAGCAACAACTACAAGTACAATATCAAAGATTAATGTACCATTTACTCTGATATTACTGCCTCTAATTGCCTTTTCAAGTCGAGCCTGAGCATCTGCGATCTGCGCCTCATCTCCAGAAGCATATGCCTGCTCAAAAGATGCTCCCATTTCCGCAATATTGTCATTATAAGACTTGATATTTTTCAATGCATTTACATTAAGAAACGCAATTAATACTGCAAGAACTCCTACCGTAATAAGCATTCCAGAAAGAATTCTTCCTAAGCTATTTGATTTTTTACCGTCTTTCATTGTCGTTACCTCCGCAACATATTTTTACAAAGTTAAATCTTTGCTAAATCTTTTGAAATATATTAACACTTAAATGTGAACATTTGGCTAAATAAAAAAGGTATTCGTCAAGTATACTTGTCCATAACGAGCACCTCTAATAGCCACACTCATTATAACATTGGATGTATTGGTGTCTTAAGGCTGAAGCCGGCTGGTGTCCACTTGCATAGCAAGTGGTTTATTTGTTTTTAGGACTATTTATTTTTCCTATCCTTATTGATATCCAAGTCATAAAAACAGGCCACACCACGCTGTATGAACACTTACATACTCACCATCAAATTCAGAATCTATTTCCAAATCTTCAAATACATTTCTAAGCTGTGGCTCATATCTTTCATATACCCTCTTGAGTGTGCAACAGCATTTACATGGTTTTAATTCTTCAATTCTTATGCAACTCATATCCCAATAAAATACTGCCCTATTTGTGGGCGTGAATTATAAAAACACAAACTTGCAAGCAGGGGCTATTTGCTACATAGCCATTTTTGCTTGTTGGTCTGCCTGCCCAATCCCGGAAACTTTTGCATTACAAAAGTAGCTACGCGCAGATATATCTGCACTAAAAAAGCCCATGAATATTCGTAAGAATATTCACAGGCAAATATAATTCTTATGCTTTGTAAATTTCAATTTGATGAACAAAGCTTATATTTATTCCTTTTGCTCACTTGGATCTAGATATTTAATTACCTTTGCAGGCACACCACCTACAACTGCATAATCAGGAATATCCTTTGTAACAACAGCCCCAGCTCCAACTACAGCATA
>JAZQNS010000019.1:0-34888 GCA_045627425.1 Lachnospiraceae bacterium
TAAATTGGATGAGCACGGCTTTGAAGAGTTTGATAGGTCTTTCCCACAGATGGAGAAAGGTTATAAATATACGCAGGAATTATTCTATATTTATTCGAGATCAAATGTACTTCGTTAATAATAAATTATAATTGACCAAGAAAATGAAGCTTGGTAATGGCCTCGAGTAAGGCATGGATTAATGTGGAGAAAAATCTATGAATGGAAAAAGTGTTAGAGTAGGAGCGTGTCTGCTGGTTGATGAACCTGCAAAAGGCAAGTCTATGGAAAAGATAAAGAGGTATGAGTCTTTGCGTGAATATGTTCGTCCAAAAGAAGGAAGTTGCAAAAGAACTGAAATAAAAGCATAATATAGTAAGAATACGTAGTAATTATATATTTAGAGGAGATACAGAGTGTTAAATCAGTTTTCCAGAACTGAGTTGTTACTTGGTCATGAGGCCATGGAAAAGCTTGAAAATTCAAGGGTTGCCGTGTTCGGAGTTGGCGGTGTAGGCGGTTATGTCTGCGAGGCTTTGGTTCGAAGCGGTGTAGGAAAGTTCGACCTGATAGATGACGACAAGGTATGTCTAACCAACATTAACAGACAGATAATAGCAACCAGAAAGACCGTTGGAAAATATAAGACCGAGGTAATGAAGGAACGTATGATGGAGATTAACCCTAAGGTTCTAGTCGAGATTCATAACTGTTTCTTTTTGCCTGAAAATGCGGACGAATTTCCTTTCGAGGAATATGATTATGTAGTTGATGCAGTGGACACTGTAACAGCTAAAATAGCCCTGGTTATGAAGTGTAAGGAGAAGAACATTCCAATCATCAGCTCTATGGGAGCTGGAAACAAGTTCGATGCCAGTGCCTTCAGGGTGGCAGACATCTACAAAACCAATGTGTGCCCATTGGCCAAGGTTATGAGAAGAGAGTTAAAGAAACGAGGAGTAAAGAAGCTTAAGGTGGTTTATTCCGAGGAGAAGCCAACTCGCCCAATCGAGGACATGGCAATTAGTTGTAGAACTAACTGTATTTGTCCACCTGGAGCAGAACATAAGTGCACAGAGCGCCGTGATATACCAGGAAGTCTGGCATTCGTGCCATCTGTGGCGGGACTTATAATCGCCGGCGAGGTAGTAAAGGACTTAACTGGAGTCAGGGGCAACAAATAATCCCTGACCTGCGGAAATACAATTATTATCAAACAATATAAGGATGCAACAGCAACTTTTGCCTCCTTCGGCGGAGAACAAAAGACTGTAAAATTCTAGATTAAGAGGTCGAATCATGACAATTCTTGAGAGACTCTGCCAGTTAGAGGACAAGGAATATGCCCTCTTTCAGGCAAAATTAACCCCTACAGTTCCCGCTGATAATTTCATCGGTGTAAGAGTTCCAGATGCCAGAAAGCTGGCCAAAGAGTTAATGAAAGAGGGAGATCAGACTGACTTTTTCAGAGAACTTCCCCATAAATTCTTCGACGAAAACATGCTTCATGGTCTTATGATTTCAGAGATTAAGGACTACGATGAATGTATAAAAGAGGTAAATTTATTTTTGCCTTACGTGGATAATTGGGCAGTCTGTGACATCATGTCCCCCAAGATTTTTAAGAAAAATAAAGAGGCTCTTTTAGAGGAAATAAGAGGCTGGGTTAAGTCCGAAGGAAGTTACACAAAAAGGTTCGGAATGGAGATGCTAATGACCCATTTTCTAGACGGGAATTTCAGGGAAGAATACTTGGAAATCCCAGCAGTGGTGCGGTCTACAGAGTATTATGTCAATATGATGACCGCCTGGTTTTTTGCCACGGCACTGGCTAAACAATGGGAGAAAACCATACCATATATTGAGTGTGAAAGACTGGATAAATGGACCCACAACAAGGCCATTCAGAAGGCCAGAGAGAGCAACAGAATTACAAGGGAACAGAAGGAATATTTAAGGACTCTGAAAAAATAGTTTTAAAAAAGTTGTTGACAGACAAGAATAAAGTGTTATTATGTTAACTGTTGATTGCAAATCCAAATACTAAATTACGAAAAGGAGGTAATTACATTATGGCAAAGAAAGTGTTAGAGATTGTTGCAGTTGAGAATTTAATAATGGATATGATTACCTCGGTAATTGCTAAGTAGTATTTAAAACTTATATGCATTGTGACCCGTGGTTTTCATACCACGGGTATTTTTATGCGATGCGGGGATAGGCAAAGATCAGATTGCCTATGTAGTAAGTTTTTATACCAGAAAAACTATCACCAGAACGCTAAGGATGCCTTGGCGTTCTTTTTGTTATGGCGACGAGGGACATGACGTTGAGCTTGAGGGCTGTATGTCTGTAATAGCCAGCAAGTTATGAAAGATGAGGAAATAGCAATGAAGAATTTAGTAGAAGCAAGAGTAATTAAAGTATTTAGAGGCAAATACGTTGTAAGCGTTGAGAACAGAGAAGTGAATGCTGTATTGTCAGGCAAGCTCAAGTATCAGGAAGCTTACCCGGTGATTGGAGATTACCTTAAGGTGGAACTCGCAGACGAGAATGAGGGAGTCATCTGTGAGATCCTTCCGAGAAAGAGCTATCTTAGCAGACCGGATGGCAGCGGACACTCAGATAATTTCGTCAAGACTTATGGGGAGCAGGCAATGGTAGCAAACCTTGATTATCTATTTATCGTTACTTCGCTTAACGATGACTTCAACGTAAACAGAATCGCAAGATTCACAGCAACCTCCATTAAGGGAGGCTGCAAGCCGGTGATTATCCTTACCAAAGCCGATCTGTGTCCGGACAAGGAAGCCTTCCTTGCGAAGGTTAAGGAAACCACCAAGAATATTGATGCATTTTGCATCAGCTCCTACACAGGAGAGGGAATCGACAGGGTTAGAGAATACCTTTCGGAGGGGGTAACCATTGGACTAATGGGTTCGTCCGGAGTTGGTAAGTCCACTCTTATTAACACCCTTGCGGGGAAAGAAGTTATGAAGGTGAGTTCAATAAGAGACAAGGATGATAAGGGACGCCACACCACAACCCACAGAGAGATGATAAATGTAAGTGGCACCTACTTCGTTGATACACCGGGAATGAGGGAATTCGGACTCTGCGATGTGGAGGAAGGAATTAACGAAACCTTCGATGATATTGCGGGTTTACTGGGCTGCTGCAAATTCAGCAACTGCAGGCACGACAGTGAACCGGGATGTGCAATCAAAAGAGCAATTGAAGACGGCAGTCTCACAAAAGAGAGATGGGAGTTATATTGCTCACTTATGAATGAAAGTAACAAGTCAAGGGATATGTCCTTGAAGAAGAAGATAGCGCTTCAGAAAAAGAAGCTTGGGAAAAAGGGGGAGATGTAACATGTTACGCATAGATAATTTATTTGAGAATTTTGAACTCGCCAGAGAATGTCTGGCAGGCTGGAATTACGATGAGGAGAGTCTGATGGACTGCTTTAGCCACTACAGAATCTCATCAAACGCAGTATATCCTTTCAGGCAAAATGGAAGACTTTGCTTCCTTAGAATGGCCCCAGTTGATGAGAAGGATTTCTACCAGGTGAATGATGAAATCGAAATCTTAAACTGGCTTATGGACCAGGAATTTGAAGCAATGGAGCCTATGCTTAGAGAGGACGGGGAGTATATCGTATTAGAACCAACAGAATGGGGAACATACATTGTTACCTGCTTCTATGCAGTAGAGGGTCAGAGCCTTGAGGATACCGAATTCGAAATTGGCACAGATGAGGGCAGAGAAGAATTACTCAGTGTTGCTGAAGAATACGGAAAGAGCCTCGGAGAGTTACATAATACCCTTACGCAGTATCCTAAGAAGCACGAGAGAAAGACCTATGAGGATCTTCTAAATACGGCGGAAAAGAGATTAGTAGACCACAGAGCGCCTGAGTATATGTTAGAAGAACTACATGATGTCCGGGAGGAATTATCAAGACTTCCGACGGACAGCGGGGTATATGGACTTGTGCATTATGATTATGAACCGGATAACGTTTTCTACGATAGAAAAACAGGCAAAATCAGCGCAATTGATTTCGACGAAATGATAAACTGCCATTTTGCCTTAGATATTGTAAGAGCCATTGACTCCATGGGAGAAATGGTGGGAGAAGGGAAAGGCATAAGTGATGAGGAACGGAACAGACTTATCAAGGAGGCATGCCAAAGCTTTATGTCAGGCTACCGCATGAAGAAGAATTTGAGCCTTGAACAGGAGCTGAGCTTTAACCTTATGAGACGTCTTGTGAGAATCACAGAATATGCCGGTCTTCTCTACACTCTGGCACCAGAGGTAAATGAGGAGCCAGAGTGGATGACCGAATTGAGATTTAAGCTGTCTTCATTCTGCAATAGAATTGAGGAAGCTATTCGTTAGTGGCTTTGTTAGTACCACCAAAACGTCTGTCGCGGTGGTTATACCATTCGATGGCTTTTACAAGCTCGGCCTTGTCGAAATCAGGCCAGTATACATCGGTGAAGTAGAACTCTGAATAAGCTAACTGCCAGAGAAGGAAGTTAGACAGACGCTGTTCTCCGCCGGTACGGATCAGGAGGTCGGGGTCATCGCAATGAGCTGTATCAAGATAGGATGCAATGAGGTCCTCGGTGACTTCATCAGCATTGTGACCGTCATTTACAATCTTTTTTACAGCTCGCATGATCTCATGACGTCCGCCGTAATTAATGGCTATGTTTAACACGAGTCCAGTGTTTTTGGCAGATGAATCCTCAACCTTGGCGATGGCCTTCTGGAAGGATTCGGAGAGTCTGCTTCTATCGCCGATAAGGTGGCAGCGGATATTGTGATCAGCTGCAAGCTTTACACCTATACTTGAATAGTACTGAAGGAGTTCTAAGAGGCCGTTTACTTCAGTTTCGGAACGGTTCCAGTTCTCAGTGGAGAAGGCATAGACGGTAACAACCTTAACGCCTAAATCATAGGCATCTACACATACTTTTTCTAAGGTCTTGGCGCCAGCCTTATGACCGAACAATCTTGGTTTTCCCTGGGCCTTAGCCCATCTACCATTTCCATCTAATATAATAGCTACATGATTAGGTATATTCATATAGTAACCTTCCTTTCTTTTCGCTAGTTATTCTAACATATATAGGCAAAATATAAAATCCAAAGAAAAAGCAAATAGCATATGATGAATTCAAATATTCAGAAAAAACAAAAAAAATCATTATATTATTTGAAAGAATGGTATATAATCAGAATTAGAATGATTAGGAATGGATGCCAATGAGAAAAAAACACTTAATATCTGAGAAATACATACCATGGATCCTTTTAGGAGCTGTTTTGTTCGCACAGCTCTTTGGTATTTTGTGCCTGTTTAATCTAAAAAGCAACATGGACCAGTTCACCTTAAGGGTTTACGGGTCCCAGGAGTTGGCTCATCATTCCATGATTGCCATGGACGACATTGCCACGGATGTATATGAATATGAGGCTATGTTAGCAAGATTAATTATGGCTGAAAGCGATGTTGAGTTAGCAGCCTATGAGAATAGAATGATAGAAAGAAGACAGGATGTGGAGGATGCCTTAGAGGATGCCCTTGATATTTTGTCTAAAAATGAAGCTATAAAAAACAGCGAAGAATTCGAGATTCTAAGGAGGTCAGTAAAGGCCTATCTAAATGCCGGCGATTTAGCTATTGAAATCAGGTCAACCATGGATCGCGATCTGGCAATATTCCTTTTAAACAATGAAATGAATAGTTATGTTGAGACGGTAAACTCCTGCATTGAGTCAATTCACGACATGACGGAGGAGGAGGTAGAGAAGACAGCACTCTCCATGAATGCCAGTGTTGATTGGATTAATTTAACCTACACTCTGGGTATAGGTATCCAGATACTGATGACTCTAATCTGCCTTGGATTCTGTTACATAATGATGAAAATGCAGACCAGATATATGAACGAGGCCTACGAGGCGACTAAGTCTAAATCAGAGTTTATGTCCAATATGTCCCACGAACTCAGAACCCCTCTAAATGCAATTATCGGAATGAACGAGATGATCGCAAGAGAGACCACCTCTGAACTGATTAGAGACTATACAGGTAAAATTTATTCCGCAGGATATGGTCTCCTGTCCATGGTTAACGACATCCTGGACTACTCTAAGATTGAGGCAGGCAAAATGGAACTCTGCGAAGATACCTACAGGACGGAAGATTTATTCTCTGACATCTGGAATATGATTTCCATTAGAGCAAGGAATAAATCCATCTTCCTTAAGTTTGATATTGATCCCTACCTTCCAACGGAACTCCGTGGCGATGACGTGAGACTAAAGCAGATAATTGTCAACATGCTTACCAATGCGGTCAAGTATACAGATGAGGGTTCTGTTACCATGACGGTAAAGTCTGAGAGGATAGAGGTTGACAGAATCAGGCTCACAGTAGCTATCACTGATACAGGCATAGGCCTTAAGGCTGAGGATATTGAGGGATTAAGCAATCCTTTTGAAAGGGTTGATGAAAAGAAAAACAGACGAATAGAGGGAACGGGTTTGGGCCTTTCTATTGTTACTAATCTTCTTAAACTCATGGACTCAAAACTTGAAATAGCCTCAGTATACGGTGAGGGTTCAACCTTCAGCTTCTCGGTAATTCAGGAGGTTATTGATTTCGGTTTCATTGGGCATTTTGATCCAAATGAGAGAAGAACTTCCGTAAGAACTAAGAACAAGCCTCTATTTACAGCGCCAGAAGCCAAGGTTTTAGTTGCTGACGATAATGAGATAAACAGAGTGGTACTTGAAAACCTCCTTGGAAGAACAGAGGTTAAGATTGATGTGGCAATAGGCGGCGAGGAGGCTCTGGCTTTTGCCGAGAGATTCCACTATGATTTGATGCTGCTTGACCACAGAATGCCAGACATTGATGGTATAGAGGTGCTTAAGCGGGTTAAGGCTTCGGGACATAATATGGGAACACCGGTGCTTGTAGTATCTGCAGATGTTCTTTCTGGCAAGGGAGACTATTACAAGTCATTGGGCTTTGATGACTATGTAGCCAAACCAATAGATTCAAGAGACCTTGAGGACAAGATGCTAAGACATCTGCCTGAGGGACTGATAGTTAGGGAGGAATAAATGAAGAAAAGGATATTTTGCCTATGTTTAGTGACGGCTCTTATTCTATCCCTGGTTGGCTGTAATAAGGAGCCGGTGCTTAACAAAGTTTCGAAAGAGAATAAGGAAGAAGCCCAGGTTACAATTAGATACTCCCTGTGGGGAAATGAGGATAGAAGGGCTTATACTGAGGAGCAGATTGCAGCCTTTATGGAGAAATATTCCTATATCAAGGTGGAGCTGGAATTCTATAGCTTCGATGAGATAAAGGAAAAGCTTACGGGCATAATGTCAGAGGGCCAGGAAGCAGATGTAATGCAGATAAACCAGTCATGGCTTAGCTGGTTCTCACCATCTGGAGACGGTTATGTGGACTTGAGAGAGTATGGAGATATAATAGATTTAAACCAGTTTAGTGCGAAAGAGCTTAGCTATGGAATACAGGGTCAGCACTTAAATGCCCTGCCAATAGCCATGAATACAGCTCTTCCTGTCTACAATGAAACAATCTATAAGGAGTATGGCATTTTGCCGCCTAAGACCTGGGATGAGTTGATTGAGGCAGCCAGGTTAATGTATCCTGACGGAATATATCCCCTTGGAGCAGACAAGTGGCAACGGCTGCAGCTAATGTATACGATATATGAGCAGATTACAGGAAAGTCTGCTTTTGATACCAATGGTCAGATAGTTTTTGACAGGGATGGACTGAAGGATACCCTGGAATTTCTTAAAAAGCTTGAAGACAATCATGTTTTTGCCCCAGTGGAGATTTCCACACCTGCATCTCTAAAGGAAGGCAAAACAGCCGGCCAGTTCAGATGGATAAGTGGAATTGACGAGTACGATGGGGCTATTAAGGAGGCTGGAGGCAAGAGCTTTATTGGAGATTATATTTGTCTTGAGGAGGGTTCTCAGCTTGGACATTTTTACAAGCCGGCATCCATGTTGGCAATGAGTATCCACAGCGAGAATAAAACCGAGGCAGCAATGCTGATAGATTTCCTTCTTAATGATGGACAGGCCGCAGTTATTCAGGGAACCGAGAAGGGAATACCCTGCAGCGACTCTGCAAGAATGGCTCTCATGGAGAATGGAGACTTAAGAACCCTGGCCTACAGGGGACAACTCTTTATGGAGTACCATAAGGCAGAGCTGGAACTTAAGCCTGAAATACTAGAGCGAGATGATTATATTTCTTTTGTAAAGGATGTAATTAACAGGTATTACACAGGGGAGATTAGTACAGATCAGGCGGCAGATGAGTTAATGAATCAGATTAATCTTGAAGAGGAGGCTGAGTAATCAGCCTTCTTTTTATGTGAAGAATGTGTGATTTAAGGTTAAAGAATCATTAAAGCCTTCCGATATAAGTAAACACGGACTAGGTAAATGGAATTACAGCGTTCGGCTAGGAAGGAGTTATTATGAAAATTGAATCAAGTAGCATTGCTATGCAGTCTACCCATTCATTGAAGACCTATTCGCGAATGGAAGCGGCTAGCATCACAGCGCGATCGGACACGGATGTAGCGAGCGCAATTCTGAATTTATCAGAACAGGCACAAGGAGGATCTTACCTTGAAGGTCTAAAGGAGTATGAGAAGGAACTATCTTCAGGTAAGAAAGAGTCTCAGCAGGAGAATTTAAAGAAAAACTTTGAGGCTATGCTAAAGCAGCAGAAGGCTTCGGGCAAAACAATTGCTGAGAACTATATTAACGACAAGTATGACATGAGACTGAAACTCTTAGAGCGTATACTTGAGGCTTTCAGCAGAAGGTACGGCGGCAAAAAGGCTAATATAGAGACGAGCCAGGGAAGCAGAACCGCGCTAGACCTTAGAAGCCCTGGTTACACAGGTCAGTATTCAATGTCTTACGGTCAGGAGTCATCCCTGTCAATTGAGATGACAGGCAGCAGTGGAGGTGGCGGAGGAGCTTCGGTATGGACCAGAGTTACAGCCATATCGGGAAGCTACACGGAATCCGAGTTCACCACCTTCCAATCCACAGGTCAGGTGAAAACTGCTGACGGCAGGGAGATATCCTTCGGGGTATCAATGTCCATGTCAAGGGCATTTATGTCTGAAACCAATATCCTTGAGCAGGAGGATTTCCTAGTTACGGATCCCCTGGTGATAAATCTAGACAGCAATGTTACATCCATCTCAGATCAGAAGTTCTTCTTTGATCTTGATTCTGATGGCAAAATGGATTCCATTAATTTTGCCGGCAGGGGCAGTGGTTTCTTAGCCCTTGATAAGAATGGAGATGGCATCATCAACGACGGCTCTGAACTCTTCGGAACCAAGTCTGGTGACGGATTTAAGGATCTTGCTGCCTACGATGAGGACGGCAACGGATGGATTGATGAGAATGACTCCATATTTAAGAAGCTAAAGGTATGGACTAAGGATGAGGATGGAAAGGACCAGCTTATTGATCTAAAGTCTGCAGATGTGGGAGCCATATACCTTGGGGCTGCGGATACGGAGTATTCCTATAAGGATATTAATAATAGCACTAACGCAATATTAAGGAAGACGGGAGTCTACCTAAAAGAGAGCACTGGAGCTGTGGGAACCATGGCCCATGTGGATATGGCATTATAATTGTGCAAAGTATACAAAAAATAAGATATTCAATTGTAAACTTAGTATAATTAGCGAATTGTTTAAGGCCAATATCGTGGTATAATGAACTTGTTCTTAAGTAATCCCCAGTTCGAGGTTACTCGAACGATTTCATAAACCCCTCATAAACATAAAACCCCTCGAAAAGAAGTAGCTTAGGCTACTTCTTTTCACTTTGCGGGAATTGTGATAGAATGAGGTTGGAATGGTGGATAATATTTCCTGGAGGAGACTATGAGTGAATTAACAATTAATAAGAGTACAGGATTAGAGAATTGTGCAGGTCTTGAGGATCTATACAATGAAGTTTTACAGGACTACAAGCAGGATGCAGTAGAGAGACAGGCTAACCTTATGAAGTTCAAGGAAGCTAAGGATTGGCATAGCTACGCAATCGAGGCTCACTCTGTTAAGTCCACCAGCTACACCATCGGTGCAACAGAGTTCGGTGATCATGCCAAGAAGCACGAGTTTGCTGGCAAGGAAGAGAATGAAGCTTATATCATGGAGGACTTTGATACTTTCATGGCTACTTATGAAGAGCTTTTAGCAAGCATTTAGTTTATATTTAAGAGGTTAATATGAGCCAGGATTTTACAAGCGGGTCTATACCCGGCAAAATGGCTAAATTTATGCTCCCTATCCTGGGAGCATTAATTTTACAGGCAATGAAATCTTTTGTTTTTCATATGGGCAAAAAAGAGATATTTTGCAGTTCGTGCTAAATAATTACCGTTCGTGCAGTTTGATGAAAATATAAGAATTTTTCTGATATATTTAGGTTAGTTTTATTTTTATGTTTACGGAGGAGAGAGAATGATGAAACATGCAGATATCATCAGCAAGATGACCTTGGAAGAAAAGGCCTTTATGATGTCAGGTAAGAATACATGGGAATCCGTATCTTACGATCAGTACGGCATTCCTGCCATGTGGATGTCAGACGGACCTAACGGTATGCGTAAGCAGGTTGGAGCTGCTGACCACCTTGGTATTAACGGCTCAATTCCAGCTACATGCTATCCTACAGCAGCTACCATGGCTAACACCTGGGATGAGAAGCTTGGCGAGGAGATGGCAACTGCTCTTGGAGAAGAGGCAGCAGACCAGCAGGTTGGAGTTGTATTAGGACCTGGTCTTAACATTAAGAGAAGTCCACTCTGTGGAAGAAACTTTGAGTACTTCTCAGAGGATCCATACCTTGCCGGCAAAATGGCAGCATCCTATGTTCGCGGAATACAGTCTAATGGTATCGCAGCCTGCCCTAAGCATTTTGCCGTAAACTCTCAGGAATTACGCCGTATGGCTAATGACTCCGTAGTTGATGAGAGAACATTAAGAGAAATTTATTTAACCAACTTCGAAATCGCTGTTAAGGAAGGAAAGGCTAAGACCATCATGTCCTCCTACAACGAGATTAACGAAGTATATGCTAACGAGAACTATCACCTCCTTCAGGAAATCCTTAGGGATGACTGGGGATTTGAGGGAATCTGTATCTCCGACTGGGGCGCATCTAACGACCACGCTCTCGGAGTACAGAATGGTGGCCATCTTGAGATGCCTTCCACAGGCAAGGATGGTGCCAAGCTTATCTGCCACGCAGTAGAGGAAGGCAGATTAGATGAGAAGATTCTTGACCAGAGATTAGATGAGCTCTTAGACATCATCCTCGATGTAAAGAAGGGCACAGATGCTCACAAGGGTCAGGAGTTCTCCGTGGATGCTCATCACGAGATGGCTAAGAAGGCTTCCCGTGAGTCCATCGTTTTATTAAAGAATGACAACAAGATTCTTCCATTAGCTAAGGGTGCTAAGGTAGCTATCGTGGGAGATTTTGCCAAGAATCCTAGATACCAGGGTGCAGGCTCTTCTAACGTTAACCCAACCAAGTTAGATTCCTTCATGGATCTTGCAGGAAACGGTGATTTGGAGGTAGTTGGTTACGCACAGGGTTTCGAGCGCAAGGGTAAGGCTAATGCAGGACTTGCTGCAGAGGCTGTGGAGCTTGCAAAGAAGGCAGATTATGTATTATTCTTTGCTGGTCTTGACGAGATTTCTGAGTCTGAGGGCTTAGACAGAGACCATATGAAGATGCGTGCAGTGCAGAACTCTCTTATTGAGTCCATCTGCCAGGTAAATAAGCAGGTTATCGTGGTTATGTCCGCTGGCTCCCCAGCAGAGCTTCCATGGATTAACGAGGTTCAGGCTTTAGTTCACGGCTATCTCTGTGGACAGGCTGGTTCTGAGGCCATTATGGATGTCCTTATGGGACGTCACAATCCATCCGGACGTTTATCTGAGACACATCCACTTAAGTACGAAGACACTCCAGCTTACAACTACTATCCAAGCAAGGAGAGAACCTCCGAGTACAGAGAGGGAATCTTCGTAGGATATCGTTACTATGACACTAAGGATATTCCAGTATTATTCCCATTCGGATTCGGTTTATCCTACACCACATTTGAATACAGTGATCTTAGCCTAGATGAGAAGGGAGTATCCTTCAAGGTTAAGAACACAGGCGATATGGCAGGTGCTGATGTTGCTCAGCTCTATATTGGATTAAAGGAATCCGCTATTTACAGACCTAAGAAGGAGTTAAAAGGCTTCGTAAAGGTATTCCTTGAGGCAGGCGAGGAGAAGACTCTCCGCATTGACTTCGACGACAAGACCTTCAGATACTTCAACGTTAAGACTGACAAGTGGGAAGTTGAAGCTGGAAACTACGATGTAATGATTGGTCGCTCAGTCAGCGATATTGTATTACAGGGTCAGATTAGCAAGGCTGGAACAACAGATGATATGCCATATGACAAGGCAGCTTTAAAGAGCTATTTTGCCGGAGATATCAAGAATGTATCTGACGAGGAGTTCAAGACTCTCTTGGGACGCGAGATTCCAGACGGAAGCTGGACCAAGCAGCTCAGAATGAACGATGCTCTTTGCCAGGCAAAATATGCGCGTTCACCATTATTCAGACTGGTTTACCACATCTTAAATGGCTTAAAGAAGGGTGCAGAGAAGAAGGGCGAGCCTAACTTAAATATCCTCTTCATCTACAACATGCCTTTCAGAGGACTTGCCAAGATGACAGGTGGAGCAGTAAATATGCGTATGGCTGAGGGTATCTTAGACATAGCAAACTGGCACTTCTTCAGAGGTATGGGCAAGGTTATCGGCGGCGCAGCTACCGGTGGCAAGCTTCATTCCAAGAAGGCAAAATAAAAAAGATATGAAAGAAACTTGCGGGGACTAAGGAGAAGTTTCTTTTATATATATTTGATAGGAAAAAGCAAGGGAGCGTTCATCTTTATGATGGACGCTTTTTTGCTGAGTGGTTGGGGGATAAAAGTCCCGAGAAATGCGGATATATTAGGATTGAAAAATGGACATGACATGGGGAGCATTTATATATCACAAAAATACAATAATAAAAGACTAGCATTTAGTTAAAAAATGGGGTATGATACCTAGGTGACTCTGAACGGGGGCTGCGGTTATTTTCCTCGGGTCAACATTGATCGAGGGGCGTAATCTTAACCTGCTTTTCAGAATCACAGGCTATTATTTAGCCTAAGGAATAATCTAAACTCAGAATCGACTTCATGATATGGATCCGAACGGACCTTGAAGTTGCTTCTTAAGTCGCACTTTTATAGTGCTCTACCAGAGGCTTAGGGAACGATGGATAGGAAAGGGAGGTGAAGTGGATTGAAAGACAGGACGAGGGAGGAGGAAGCCTTACTCTTTCAACCGTCGACAGGTGAAAGATACGAGACGTATTTTCAACAAAGAGATACTAACAGTGCCTTGAAGGCACGGGATTAAGCCACGAAGGCTGATTTTCGCCAGGGACTGGTTCTCTGGAGGATTCAGTTTTCGTGGTTTTTTCTTTGTATTGGTGGGCCGTGGGATTATCCCGCATTTTCAAGGATAATCAGGGGGTAATTGGGCAAAAAGCAACCTAACTAAGCATAGTTGCAGTTTATGTTGCCCGTACTGGCGGAGCCTTCTACGAAAAGGCAACATAAAAGATATTAAGATGGTCCTAGGTTGCCTATTATTGAAAATGAACAAGACAAATGAACTCAATTACATCTTGAAAGGCAACCTGAGAGATAGTAAATTGTATATAGGTTGCTTTTAAAAAACGGCCTGTTTAAAAGAGGCAACATAGAAGTAATTAAAATGATTATAGGTTGCTTTTGATGACGAGATATACCAAAAAGGACAACAAAAGATATTAATAGGATCGGGTGGACTTATGGATACTAAAGAGATTCTTAAATTGGTTAAAGAGGGTGAGATGTCACTTGAGGAGGCGGAGGCAAAGCTTCGCGTGTCCCCATTTGAGGAGCTTGGTTATGCTAAGCTCGACACTCACAGAGAAATTAGAACAGGATTCCCGGAGGTTATTTTTTGCCAGAACAAGGCGGATGACTTCCTGGTTAGCATATATGAGAGACTTTATCAGCATGACGGAAGGGCCTTCGGCACCAGAGCCTCAGAGCATCAGGCGGAGCTAATCAAGGCAAAATTTCCTGAGGCAGTTTACGACAAGGTTAGTCGCGTCCTCTACATTGACCCTGACTGGGACAAGAGGAAGCGTATTGGCAAGGTGGCAATCTGCACAGCGGGAACAGCGGATTTGTTTGTGGCTGAGGAGGCTGCCCTCACTGCTGAGTACTTTGGAGCAAATGTGGTTAGAATCTTCGATGTAGGCGTGTCTGGACTTCACAGACTCTTAAGTCGCGTGGAGGATATACAGAGCGCAAACTGCGTGGTGGCCATTGCTGGAATGGAGGGTGCTCTCGCCTCAGTAATCGGCGGACTGGTGGACAAGCCGGTGATTGCAGTTCCTACTTCAGTGGGATATGGTGCGAATTTTGGCGGCGTTTCCGCATTACTTACAATGATTAATTCCTGTGCAAACGGTATTGCAACAGTGAATATAGATAACGGCTATGGAGCTGGATACATGGCTACACAGATCAACAGATTAGCCAGCAGGGAATAGGAGAAAAATGGGAAAGACTTTATATTTAGAGTGTTATTCTGGAATCAGCGGGGATATGACGGTTGCGGCACTTCTTGACCTTGGAGCCTCAGAGGAGGTTTTAAACGAGGTTCTTAAGACTGTGCCAGATAAGAGATTTAAGACAAAAATCAGCAGGAAGCTTGTAAGTGGAATTGATGCCTGTGACTTTGACGTGGTGGTAGACAAGGAAATAGATAACCATGACCATGATATGGAGTATTTGTTTGGACATGACCACGGCGGTGATGCAGGTCATAGCCATGGGGATGGACACGACCATGAACATGAGGGCGACCATGGACACAGCCATGGGGATGGGCATACACATGAGCATACTCATGATCATACACATACACACGACCACCGCAGCTTAGGGGATGTGCTTCATATTCTGAGCCACATTACCATGACTGATGGTGCTAGAAAGATTGCTGAGGATATTTTTAAGATAATTGCAGAAGCCGAGGCCAAGGCCCACGGCATGTCCATTGAGGAAGTTCACTTCCATGAGGTTGGAGCAATCGACTCAATCGTTGATGTTGTGGCTGTGGCAGTATGTCTTGACAATCTCGGAATTACTGAGTGTATAGTTCCAGTGGTTTACGAGGGAAGAGGCTTTGTTCACTGTGCTCACGGAGATATGCCAATTCCGGTGCCTGCAGTTACTGCAATCGCAGAGCTTAAGGGTCTGCCACTTCACCCGACAGATATGGAGGCAGAGCTTGTGACTCCTACGGGAGCTGCAATCCTTGGAGCAATTAGGACTTCTGGCATTTTGCCTGAGAATTACACCATAAAGAAGACTGGAATCGGTGCCGGCAAAAGAGCTTACAAGCGTCCATCAATGCTTCGCGCAATGATTGTTGAGGAGAATGCTACAGAGGATAAGGTGAAGGCCTTAAGCCAGCTTGCTGTGGTTGAGAATAAAGACACTATTGTTGAGCTTATGACCAACCTTGATGATACGACCGGCGAGAAGCTTGGCTTCGTAATGGAGGAGCTTATAAAGGCGGGGGCAAGGGATGTTCATTTCGTGCCTTGCTTTATGAAGAAGAACCGCCCAGGTGTGGTGCTTCATGTGCTTTGCAAGGCAGACAAGGTGGTGGAGCTTGAGAATCTTATTTTCCTCCACACTTCAGCAATTGGAATCAGACGCCAGGAATTACAGCGGACTATTTTGCCTAGAAGGGCAGGCGAGATTGAGACCAAGTATGGCAAAATCGCAGCCAAGATACTGACTCTGCCAGATGGAAGCGAGAGGCTGACTCCGGAGTATGAGTCGGCAGCAGCGCTGGCAAGAGAAAAGGGCGTTTCCATTGAGGAATTGCTTAGATAATATGATTTGTTAGGGACGGCAGCGGCCGTCCCATTTTTATAATGTCTGGAGAACCCTTCGGGTCCTCCGAGTGCAGATAAGGCCCGCGAAGCGGCCTTATGGATGGGGGATTTCGATAAAAGGCAACCAAAAATCAATTTATCATTTCTTATGTTGCCCATTATAAAAGCCTAATGTTGGCCCAGGCAACCTGAAAGCCAAGTTCCAGTCATTAAGTTGCCTTTTGTCGCTAGCTATCCTTGAATTGATTAGGAGGTCTGCTCTAAAAGACAACATAAACCAGATTAAATTGATTTTATGTTGCCTTGTTATAAAGTCACTTCAAGTAGGAGGCAACCTGGAATATAGAAATGTGAGGTCATGTTGCTTTTATAAAAAGAAGACCATAGGAGGCTTGCACCGTTTCGGTGCAAGCCATGAAAATAGGCAACTTAAGAGGCGCGAATTGCGAAAAATGTTGCCTGCGAAAAACATGGATTGGGAAAAAGCAACCTTGAATTGATAAATAACTCTTTATGTTGCCCATTATAAAAGCCTAATGTTGGCCCAGGCAACCTGAATGGCCATATGACATGGGTGGGTTGCCTTTTTGGAGGCTAACCCAATAGATATTAAAGGGAATGGTTGACAAAAAGCAACATAACAAAGGAACATATAATAATATGTTGCTTTTCCTGAGTGCTCATGGTGAACCAGGGCAACCTGAACCATATTTAATTGGTTTTATGTTGCCTTTTACTTGAAGAGGTCGTTTTGCCAGGCTGGTATGGAGTGGAAAAATCAAGAGATAATAAACAATTTGTTAAATCACTCGCAATTCCTTGACCTTCTAATTCTCTTTTAATAAACTAGTTGTATTGTGTTAAGAAAAGAGGGCGCTTTAATTTATGCGTGGATAATGCATGGCAAGAGGCGGGCCCAATTACATAAATATGTAAATGTTAATAGGGAGTTATGATGTATTTAAGAAGTAGTACCAAAAAATGTTTTTTACTGCTGCTGGCTATACTGGCGGCTTTATTTATGACTGCGACAATTGGAAGCGCAGGAAAGGCTGTTTACGCAGCACCTTCAGACTGGACGGAGGATCTTGATTCAGAGGTTGTTATTACCTTGAAGAACAAGACCGACGGAATGTATGTCAGCTGGACAGAGATTGAGGATGCATACAAGTACAGGGTTTATAAATTAACCGATCCTGATGAAGGAACCTGGAAGAGAGTTAAGACTATCAATGTTTCAGACGAGGATTCCTCCACAGAGTACATCGATAAGTATGCTAAGAACGGCAAAGAGTACACCTACGTAATCGAGACGCTGGACGAAGAGGGAAATATCATCGATGTTTCCGCTGAGGCGAGCTATTACCGCCTGTCCACTGTTAAGCTTGAGCCAATTGGAAGACCAATTGTAGGTGCTTTCACACTTGAGGCATTTGGAAACAGCAAGATTGACGGACTTGAGTTAAGATATGCTGACAACAAGTCCTTTAACAATTACAAGACTAAGATTTTTGAGGGAACTGAGGGTTTCGAGCAGACCTACGAGGGCTTTAATCTTAATACAACCTACTATTTCAAGGTAAGAGCCTACAAGGTGGTGGATGAGGTTAAGTACTATGCTGCTTTCTCACCTGTCCGCTCAATGAATTCAGGCAAAACCAGCAAGATGTACGTTAAGGGAGACCAGGCCTACCTCTATCAGGGTCCGGACTTACAGGAGTACAGCTTCAAGGTAATTTATAATACAAGACTTGATTCCTACGGAACCTACAAGTACGTTGATGGCGGAAAGTTCCTGAAGGTAAAATATAACAACAAGGTTTACTATGCATTTTGCCCTTATGGAAGCGTGACCTTAACCAGCAAGAGATCAACCTTCACATACAAGACCACATCATCTCTTCAGAGGTCGATTGTGGATTACTGTATGATACTATACAGAAGAAACACTGAGTATGTGCACGGAGCTACGGGCTCCAAGAATACTAATGGAAATTACTGTTATGACTGCTCCGGTTTTGCGGCTGCGGTATACAACAAGGTGATTGGTGATTCGGTAATGGCCTTCTCAGTCACATCAAATCTTCAGAGACTTGGCGCCATGGACTATGTTTTCAACAAGGGCCTTGATAATTCCCTTAAGGTGAAGACAGTCTGCTACCAGAATCTGGATATTGACAGTCTAAAGCCAGGCGACCTGTTATTGTTCCGCTCTGTTGCGGATGCGCCGGAATCAGATACCTACAATCACTGTGGAATTTACCTTGGAAACGGTGAGTTTATGCAGTGCACATCCCTTTGGAATCGCGTCTGCATCGGTACTTTGTCAGGAGTTTACGGAGAGAGATTCTACAAGGCTCTTCGCTTCCTTCCATCTGCTAACAAGATTGAGAGCTTAGAGAACACCACAGGCTACGCCGGAAGTGTAATCAGCTACGGTACAGTCTACAACTCAATGAAGCTTAACCTTGATAAGGCTTCTGTTATAGATTCAGTTAAGTATGGCGACTACATTGAGGTTCAGTTTATCAACAACGTCTACAACATGGCCTATATCAAATACTTCAACATAAGCTATGAATGGGTATATGAGACCTATTATGTAGACCAGTTTGGCATTGAGGTGGACATTACCGCTGAGGGATTTGACCCTGAGCTTACCCCAGTTTACGAGCGGACCAGGCTGGTTCAGCAGGAAGTGAAATTCGACAAGTACGGATATGTTCCGCTAAGCTGCATCACTTATTCAAATGTTCAGATTGGAAACGAAGTGGTGGCGGAAGAAGAGTAAATTGAATAATTAAAATGTGAGCCAGGCAGTTGTGATCTGTGTCCGATAAAGAGGGTACATATCACAAGGCCTGGCTCTTTTTCTTAGCAGGTTTTTGTTATGGGAAAATGTGCCTTCGGAGGCAAAAGACAACCTGGAGTCTGGGAAATGATGGTCGGGGGCTTTTGCCTGGCAATTCGCCGTAGGGCAATAAGAACCAGGAACTATGTCACCTTGGTTTATTTGAATTTCCTATCCAAAAGTAGTAAAATGAATTATCTATATTTAATACACAATAGGGGGAATATGCCCGTGTTTTCATTTGCCAGAAAATGCTTTAACAAATTAAGGTTATTTGTTTTATATTTCAGAAGAATTATATTTGTGAGAAATCACTTTAAGTGTTCCTTCTTCAAGAAGGTCAGAGCCAATATTGGCGGCGGTTTCTTGGCTGACCAGTGGATGCTTTACGACTTCGACCACAACGACAAGTCCCAGTATCTGTCTGAGTTCGACTGGTACAGGTCCCGCTATATCAATGCGCCATTTGATTTCTTACTTAACAACAAGATTGCAGCAGCGGAGATATTAAAGCAGTACATCCGTGTGCCAGAGAGTCTTGCAATTAAGAACAATGGTTTCCTTACTGATTTTGCCTCTAAGACCCTTAACTACGAGGAGATTATCGACATGCTTAAGGAGCACAAGATGCTCTTTATCAAGCCTTATGGTAAGGGCAAGGGTACCGGTGTAAATATACTGATTTATCAGGATGGCAAAATCTTCATCGACACCGAGGAGATTTCCGAGGCAGACTTCATAACCTTCCTTAAGAAGCGTGACGACTGGTTCCTCTCCGAGTCCATGAAGCAGCATAAGTACCTTAACGATATTTATGACAAGACCACCAACACCATCAGAATGATTACCCTTAGAGATCCTAAGACCAACGAGTTCAAGATCTTCTTCGCGGTTCAGAGAATCGGCACCAAGGCAACCATTCCTGTGGACAACGGTTCAAGAGGCGGTCTTATTTCAAAGATTGATTTAGAGACTGGTGAGCTTTCCGAGGCTCGCTCCTTACATAACAGAAATGTCTACGAGAATCATCCTGATTCTAATGCCCCAATTAAGGGCGTTAAGATTCCTAACTGGGATGCAATTAAGGAGGAGATGCTTACTCTCACCCGCCGTTTCCCATACATGCACTTTATTGCCTGGGATATCCTGGTTCAGGAGGACGGAAGCCTCTGCATTATTGAGGCCAACACCTCTTCCGGAGTCAACATCATCCAGCTCTGGGGCGGCCAGAGATACGGCGAGCTTGGTGACTTCTACCGTGCTCACCACGTAATTAAGTAGTAAGGCAAAAATAACACCCACGAGGTTATACATGCGATATGTAATTATGGCGGACGGCAATGGCACCCGCTGGAACAACTACAACAACATACCGAAGCATCTGATAGAGATTGATGGCGAGACCCTTCTTGCCCGCACCGTGAGACTGATTAGGGAGAGGGACAGCGAGGCCGAGGTTTTCATCACCTCCCACGACCCACGCTACGAGGTTAAGGGTGCCAAAAGACACGAGCCTAAGAACAATGTCCTCGAAATCGACAGATTCACTGGGGAGCTGATCTCAGACAATGAGATATTCCTTTATGGCGACACCTTCTACTCTGAATCTGCCATGGACACCATCCTTAATACTCCCGCAGAGAATCTTCTTTTCTTCGGAAATGAGAGATCCATTGTGGCTATTAAGATAGTGAAGGGCAGTGATTTTGCCTATCACGTTGACAATGTGAGAGAGCTCTTTAAGGCAGGCAAAATCAAATCCTGCAAGGGCTGGCAGGTTTATCAGTCCTTCACCGGCCTTCCATACGATGTGAAGCAGATGGGGGACAGCTACATTTATATCAAGGATGACACCAGAGATTTCAATTCTCCTGAGGACTTGAAGGCTTAAATTCATGATTACAGCACTTAAAGAGATAGTTCGAGACCACATAAACTACAGGCATCAGATAGTGACTCTTGCCAAGGTGGAGCTTAGGAAGATCTACAAGGGATCCTTCTTCGGGGCCCTCTGGCTCTTCGCCCGTCCTATGGTGAGAATCCTAATTTACTATTTTGCCTTTGCAGTGGGCTTAAAACAGAATACACCGGTGGAGGGATATCCCAAGTTCCTCTGGTTCATGGTGGGACTGATTCCCTGGTTCTACATTCAGAACATGATTCCGGGCGGGGCAAAATGCCTAAAGAAGCATGCCTACCTGATTACCAAGATCAAGTATCCAATTTCCACCATTCCGACCTTTGTCAGTCTGGCCCAGTTTTTCGTGCATATTTGCCTAGTGGCAATTACCATGCTGGTATTTATTCTCTTCGGCTTTAGTCCGGATATTTACTGGCTTCAGATATTCTTCTATCTGGCAGTTGAGTTTATCTTCATGACCACCTGGGGAATCTTCGCAGGACTCCTTGGCGCCATGAGCAAGGACTTCGTAAATCTGGTGAAGTCTGTGTCCATAGCTTTCTTCTGGCTGTCGGGCATAATTTATAACGTATATGACATTGACAATATTGCCATAAGGAATGTTCTTTTGTGGAATCCTGTAACCATTATGGTTAATGGCTTTAGAAATACTTTTATTTACAAACAGTGGTTCTTCGACCTGCCAATGGAGATGAGAAACATAGGAATCGTATACCTGATTCTGGTAATTCTCACTCTGGCAGCTTACAGAAGACTAAAGAAGGAGGTGCCGGATGTCCTCTGGTAATGCGGTGGTTTCCTTCAACCACGTAAGAAAACAATATAAATTATTCAAGAATGACAGACAGAGATTTCTATCTCTCTTCATCCCAGGCATAAAACCCCTGATAAAGGAGGCGGTTAACGATGTTTCCTTTACCATTGAAAAGGGTGAATCCGTGGCTTTCTTCGGTTCCAACGGAGCCGGCAAATCCACCATGCTAAAGATGATTACAGGTGTTGTCTACCCTACAGAGGGAGAGGTCACAGTAAAGGGCAGGGTTTCTGCCCTGCTTGAACTCACCGCGGGCTTCGAGCCTGATTTCACAGGACGGGAGAACATCTTCCTCAGGGGCGAGCTCATGGGAGTGCCAAGAGCTGAGATTGAAGCCATGGCACCTGCAATCATTGATTTTGCCGATATAGGGGACTATATCGATCAGCCTGTGCGTGCCTATTCCAGCGGAATGAAGGCCAGACTTGGCTTCGCAATCAACGTGAACATTGCCCCGGAGATACTAATTGTTGACGAGGCACTTTCCGTGGGGGAGAAGGCCTTCAAGGCAAAATGTAACGCCAGGGTTTCCGAAATCCTTTCGGGTGGCGACGTTACCTTCCTCTTCGTAACCCATTCCCCTGAGGACGCAAGGAAGTTCTGTAAGCGTGGCATAGTTCTTAAGGAAGGCAAAATAGTATACGACAGCGACGTTGACAGCGCTGCAAGATACTATGAGGAAATGAGCAGTTAATAAGGCAGGAAACTGCCAGTTTATAGATTTCGGGAGGCAATTCCCGCTAGTTAAAGGAGATAATATGGAACAGACAGAATCCATAATTGAAAGAGAAGTTGGATATAAGGATGGCTACAAGGCTTTCGCAGCGCTAGTGGCAGAAGACAAAAAGAAGCCAGGCCCTGGCAATAGGGATATGTTCTACGCGAGGGGCTTTTTGCCTGGTTCAGTAGAAAACCTGGATATTGCTTCTGATGACTACATGTCAATGATATCCCATGGGGACTATCTGGCTCTCACCTACGGCAATTCCCTTCAGATTATGAGGATGAAGGAAGCCCAGGCCGGCGAGCTTGAGGACAAGAAAACCAGCTCAAATTTCAGACTTAGAATGTATTTCAGAAAGAAGACTGGAGAAAATCCAGCCATGCTTGATGCTTATTTATATGATCAGGTGGAGGACAAGTTCCTTAAGAGACTTGCTATTGAAGGAACAGACGCTGGCTGCGATGAATATTCCAGAGCTGAAGTTTTAGCGGCATACGAGGGTCTTTGCAGAACCTTCCTCGAGGATGCAAGAGTCACAATTGGCTGCGTTGATTTTGCCAAGGAAAACGGCATTATGATCTTCGTTAGACTCCATGATATTGCTCCATTCCCTATGGGAGTTGGCTTTGGACCAGTGTCCAACGAGTATTTATCTGAGATTAACAGAAAGCAGGTATACGGACGTATCCGCCGTCGTGGAAATGGCTTAAGCAGAAAGCTCCACAGATTCGTATTCAACGTTAAGCGACTTAAGGTGGTTTCCAAGGGCTTCACATCTAAGAGAGCTGAGGAGTGGATGTTAAACCAGGCGGTTGACGAGTATCTTACCAGAGCTGAGCATAAGGATGACCTTATGCAGGCCCGTTCCTGGGGCTTTACCCTGAGAACTGCCAGAGCTCTTCATGTAAATGAGTTTAATTACCAGGACTTTGTCTCTGAGGAAGAGTACAACAGAATCATGCCAGTCAACATCAAGTACGGTAAATGGATTCAGAACCTGGCAACAATCTATTATGTATTTAAGCCTTTCCGCCAGTACATGGCAGAGGTTTACTATCATGTAATGCCAAGAGATGGTGCCCAGCTTCTCATTCCATATGGAAATATGGTTGGTGAGGAAGACCACTATCAGGCAGTAAAGAGAATCCTGGACGAAAAGGGTGCCATGAACCTTAACGATGTATATGGTAACCGCGTTATCCGTCTTAGAAAGAAGGACGAGGATTATTATCTGGGACGTAGAAGAGCAAGCTTCGACAAAATCTGGGACTACATCACAGACCCAACAAGAGGCGAGGCAATGCTCATGGCTCCAGCTGCTTCTGAGGGAGTTGGACGCCGCCAGAGACTCTATGTTTATATCTATAATAAGAACGGCCAGGGTGCCAGAATGGGCAACATGGTTCTTCGCGAGTACAACGAAGTGGGCCAGTTTGAGGCTTACAAGGTGAACACCGAGGACGGAAGCTATGAGCGCTCAGACTTCACCCGCGGCAGACTTGAGCAGTTTAACGAGATTAAGGAGATGGTTGCCAAGATGGGTGACCATGTGCCACAGCTTGAGTATTTTGCCATTGATTTCGTAATCCGTGATGGCAAAATCTATATCAAGAACATTCTTAACAACCCTGAGTATCCTGTACAGTATCCTTTCTCCAAGGAGCTTACAGCCTTCCTTAAGGAGAAGTTTAAGGAGGTTGACGCCTTCTATTCAGAGGCTGCCAACGTAAGTGAGAGAACAGGTTCCACAGGAAAGAGACGCGCGAGAAAAGATTTTGCCAAGCTCTTCTATCCAAAGGGATTATTGCCTTACCTTAGCCTTACCTGGCCTAAGGATGTGTGGAAGGACTTTACAAGCAACAAGGATTGCTCTTTTGCCGACAAAATGTGGGCTTACAGACACGGCTTCCTTAGCTACAGATTAGCTCAGTATGGAATTACCAGGGACAATTGGGAGGACTACATCTCAGACTTCGAGTACAAGTGGATTCGTCACATCAATCCACACTACAAGACCTGGATGGAGGACAAGATTACTATCAAGTACATTGCCCACAAGTACAACCAGTACTTCCCAGATTACTATTATCACATCGTGGTAAAGAATGATGAGATTAATGTAATTCCTCTCATGGACTGCCCAAGTGGCTTTGGAAAGAGCCTTGACGATGTAATCAATCTGGTTAAGGAAAAGGGCGTTATGGCCTTTAAGCCAGATGAGGGTTCCCACGGTGATGGCTTCTTCAGATGCGATTATGAGAATGGCAAATTCTATGTGAATTACGAGGAGTCCACAGAAGAGGAGATTAAGTCCCGTCTCTCTGTCAACGATTCTGCATATATTGTTACTGAGTACATTCAGATGCACGACCAGCTTAAGGAGATTTATTCCGGTTCAGTAAATACAATTCGTATGATTGTATTTAAGCGTGACGGAATTCATCCACAGATTGGAAATGCTTACATGAGAATTGGTACCAAGGCAACTGGTACTGTAGATAACATTTCTGCGGGCGGTATGTTCGCGCCTATCGATATCAATACAGGTCACTACGGAGATGCCAAGATTTTCATTGACGGTGATATCAGAGACTGCGACCACCACCCAGACACAGGTACTTTAATTGACGGAACCATTCCTAACTGGGAGCTTACCAAGGAGCTTGTATTATCAATCGCTTCAGAAATTGCAGAGCTTGAGTGGTATGGCTTCGACCTTGCGGTAACTCAGGACGGCATCAAGATTCCAGAAATCAACCGAAGCCCTGATTATCCTAAGATGGAGTGCTACACAAGACCAGTAATCGATTACCTTCTTTACAAGTTAGATATGAAGAAGGCAAAGTACGGCTATCTTGACAAGCCTAACAGAACTATAGTACACCTGCCTAGACGTAAGGTGAGAAGAGAGTATGTGTAGGGGATAATTAATAGCTTAGTAGGCGGGGGAATTCTCGCCTTTTCTTCTAATGCTGGCTGGGAAAGCAACATATGAGATGAGAATGCCAATATATGTTGCCTCATATTAGACGGTGGCGGTTGGCCAGGCAACCTGAACAGAGAAAATGGTTTGTTAGGTTGCTTTTAATAGAACGATAGCAGAGTGATTTCATGGTTTTAATGCGTATGCTAACTGGAAAAGCAACATAAGTAGCAAAAATTCATAAATATGTTGCTCTTTTGTGAGGACGTTTTCTCGGCCAGGCAACACAAAGTCAATTTAATATGATTTAGGTTGCCTTATAATGAGATTACCAAGGCGAGAATAGCTCATAAGTTCGTCCATGAAACTAAATAGGCAACCTAGAGTGGTCATACATGCTAATTAGGTTGCCTTTTGTTGAGAGCTGGTAAATGGCCAGGCAACCTAAGTGATGAGAATAGAATAATATGTTGCTTTTCTGAGAGGAATCGACAATTGAAAAGAATAAAGTTAGTTACAGATGGCTGGCGGGAATCTTGCCCGCCAGCCATCGTAATGTATGGGGAAATAATAGCTGAATATTTTAACCTGGATGTCGAGGTTGTGGGGGCACATGTGAGAAGAGCCAATAATCTGTATCATATTCCGCCAGCCTATTACGGAAACCACAGGCTATGGGAAATTGATTATGGTGTTTTTAGTGGACATCATATTCAGTTTGGCAAGAAGGAATCAATAAAACATCAGACTATTACTAGTCTTCCTTGGAATTCTGCTCCTGGCAGTCTTCCTTACGACGACATGCTAGAGCATTACCACCAGGAAATCATGGCGGACCGTGATGCCAACCAGAAGCGTCTTATGGAAATCATTGGCTGGGATCAGGAGCGGGTTTCCGACTACTGCGATAGTTTCTGGGAGACTTATCATAAGGGCGAGAAGACAATTCTTGACGGCGAGCTATATTCCAAGACCGAGGAAGAGATTATAGAATACCTTGAGAATAAGAAGACCACAGCCCACGACCGTGAAAACCGCATTATGGAGGCAACTGGCTGGGAGCGCCGAGCTGTAAAGAAGCATATCAACAAGGCCAAGGCGATCTTCGGAATAGCCAACGGTCTCTACGAGTGCTCTAAATGCTATGACTGCACAGATGAGGAACTGGCGACTTTTGCCAATCTATGGGATTCAAGGAGACTCGCGGCAAAATACAATAATGACCCTGACGTGCTCTACGACAAGGTCAGATTCGACAGGAAGTACAAGAAATATCTGGGCCGGAAGGTCTGGGTTAATAAGGACACAAACTTCATGGAATTCCTGGCCTTCTCCTTGGGGTTAAGGAAGGGATTCTTAAAACCTGTGGACCTTCACGGTGGCATGGGAACTAAGATAATCACCATGAATCGCTTCGACCCAAGGAAAAAATACAAGCTCTACAAGAAGCTCATCAATGAACCAAAGCTCATTCTCGAAGAAGTGATTAAGCAGCATCCGGACATGGCGGCCTTCTATCCGGGCTCAATCAACACTGTGAGAATCTTTAGTATAGTTAAGGAGGGCAAAATCGACAATTTTGCCTCTTTCGTAAGATTCGGCGTTACGGGAATTGCGGACAATATTTCCACCGGCGGCATTGGCTGCGGCGTGGATGTTGAGACAGGAATAATCGAGACACCTGCTATGGGCGAAGACGGAATTCTTCGGGAGACTCATCCGGTGTCGGGACTTAGATTTCAAGGATTTCAGATTCCCTACTGGGATGAGATACTGAAAATGGCTGGGGATGCCCTAAGGTCCAATCCCGGCGTTGATTTCGTGGGCTGGGATTTTGCCATAACACCTAAGGGACCGGTTATTGTGGAGGGCAACACCATTCCATGCCTCAGCATTTACCAGAGCTTCTACGCCTACAAAAAAGATGGCAGGAAGCATCTTTACGAGAAATACCTGTAAGAAATTTCCATGAAAAGGGGAAAATCATGAAATATGTAGTTTACATTGGACGTGGCCTCATGGCTTTGATCTACGGGATGCTGAAAGTCTTTCCGACAAGGAGAAACAAGGTTTTATTCCTCAGTCGTCAGGCAAATGAGCTGTCCCTTGACTTCAGAATGCTGGAGGAGGAACTAAGGCAGCAGTGGCAAGGGGACAAGCCGCTTAAGATTGTTGTGATTTGCAACCGCGTGGACGACCAGAAGAAGGGGCTCTTTAAGTTCGGCATTGACACCCTTCGTTCCATGTACCACATGGCGACTTCATCCGTGGTAGTGCTTGACGCCTATTGGCCAGCGGTGTCTCTACTTCATCACAAGAAGGGCCTTACCGTAATTCAGATGTGGCATGCCATAGGCAAAATCAAAAAGTCAGGTTACCAGACTCTGGACAAGGAGTCCGGCAGATCTAAGCGCACAGCGGAATTACTTAAGATGCACCGGGGTTATGACTACATCATTGCCGGCGGAAAGGCCTTTAATCCAATGTATGTGGCATCCTTTGACACAACAGAGGACAAGCTTGTAAATATTGGACTTCCAAGAATTGATCATTTGATTAGGGCTGCGGAGGCTAACAGGGAGAGGGCTAAGGAATTGTATCCGGAATTTAAGGGTAAGAAGATAATTCTTTATGCTCCAACCTTCAGAAGAAATATTGAACTTAAGTGGGAGCCCTTGCTTGATGGATTTGACTTCGAGAATTCGGTTTTAGTAATCAAGCCTCATCCAAATCAGGGAATTTCCTGCGACCACTCTGGGGTTATGTTTTGCCCTGAGATGACGGCGGTGGATCTGCTCGCAGTAGCAGATTATCTGATTACGGATTATTCTGCAATTGCTCTTGAGGCGGCGGTACTTGGAACTAAGACATATTATTATTTATATGATTACGAGGAGTACACGGAAAAGAATGGAATCAATTTAAATCCATTTGACTCCATGCCGGGCTGTGCCTTCAGGGATGCGGCGGGGCTGATTGAGGCAGTGAATGGAGATTCCTATCCTGACTTAGTGCTTGAGAATTATAGAAAGATGTATTTGCCTGAGGATATGGGCAGATGCACAGAGAAGCTGGCCAGCTTTGTGATTTCGAAGATGTAGATTTAGGCCCTCACCAGGAAGGTGGGGGCTGTTTTTATGGGTTGAGAGTCGGGAAGGCAACCTGGAGGCCGGGGAACCGGCTTCCAGGTTGCCTGGGTTGGCGTGGGCGTTTCGATGTAGGCAACCTAAAAGATATTAAAATGGTTATATGTTGCTTTTTAAAGCGGGAATCGAATCAATTCAAGGGTAGGTGGTGGTGAAAGGCAACCTAAAGGCTGGATTATGTGGTTTAGGTTGCCCGGAGAAGTCGTCGGTGCTCGAAGCAGGCAACATATTTCCTAATATGACTTAGTAATGTTGCCTTGAGAGGGGCATACCCTTTAATATCTCTTGGGTTAGCCTGTTAAAAGGCAACCTAAATAACTGTATTAGCTAGTAATGTTGCCTTGAGAGGGGCATACTATTTAGTATCACCATGAGTGTCCTCTAAAATGGCAACCTGCAAGCTATGAATGTCCGTCCAGGTTGCCTTGACCAAAAGTTTATACTTTTTTTATTTGATTTTTGTCTTGCAGGGGACTAACATTAAATCAGATGCAGACATCGATGCATCATCTGCCGTATCTGGCACAAATTCCTTTTTTATAAAAATGAATATTCATGTTGCTGTAGATATAAGCAAATGCTTTTAAGGGGAATTTTGCCTGTTACATAATCGTTTTATTCTCAGATTCTTTCAATCTAATTATCATCTATTCTCAAGGAGGTTCCATGCTAAAAGAACTTCAGACTGAACTGGAGCAGACAACCAGACTTTTGGAAAAATTAAGGAAAAAGTATCCATCGAAATTGACTGAGGACAAGCTTACTTGCAGAACTATAAGGAACAAGCCGCGCTACTACCTGAACGGCAAATATTTGAAAAAGAAATATGCTCATAAATATTGTAATTTGGCGGAAATGGAGTATTATGATCATCTTGCTCCTGTATTAAGTGAGAAGGAAGAGCTGCTAAAGAAACTGATTGGCTTTTACGAACCCAATGCGGTTGATGAATCCTTCCGGCATATCCATCCTGGAAAGCAGGCGATTATCAACCCTTTGGTCGAGACGCCTGAAATGCGAAAAGAAAGATTTATGCAGATACAGTATGAACCATATGTATTTCCAGATGGTTCAATAGAAAGCGGTCAGAGCCAGCATGTTACTTTTAATGGAATTCAGGTTCGTTCCAAGTCTGAGGTCATTATAGCCAACACCCTTGAGAAATATGGAATTCCTTACCATTATGAGATGCCTTTGAAAATGAGAGTTTTGGGTTATGACCGAGAGTACCGTCCTGATTTCACTATACTCAATGTAAGAACAGGCAAAATCTTTTATTGGGAGCATTTCGGCATGATGGATGATCCTGAATATTCCGTTAAAGCTTTTCATAAAATAGAGACATACCAGATGAATGGGCATAGTATACGAGATGATCTGCTCGTTACTATGGAGTCGCTAGACGTGCCTCTTCGCAATGATGATATTGTGAGAATCATTAACGAGTGTCTACTCTAATTATAAATTGAAAGTATCCTATTTTTTTTGACAAAATAAATGGCCCTCTGCTTATACAGAGGGCCGCCTTTCTGTTTAAATATGAGAATATCAAATCATTTCTTTTGAGTGCAGCATTAAAAGCAACCTACAAGCCATAAATAGCCGTCCAGGTTGCCTAGGGTAATGTGGGGGTCCCGAGGAAGGCAACCTAAAACATGAAAATAGTCTTCAATGTTGCCTGCGTTCAAGGGATGTCTTTAAAGAGGGCAACCTAAAAGATATTAAAATGGTTTTATGTTGCTTTTTAAAGCAGAAACCCAAACCAAATCAAGGGTAGGTGGTGGTTAAAGGCAACATGAAGGCGTGAATATGTAGTTTAGGTTGCCTGGGGAAGTCGTCGATGCTCAAAGCAGGCAACATATTTCCTAATATGATTTAGTTATGTTGCCTTGAGAGGGGCATTTCTTCATAATCATTACATACTCCTCTTGTATAATAGCCTTTGTTTAGCTATGATAAACAAGGTTGCCCGGGTGAGTGGGCAGACTGCAGAAAAAGGAGAAGATATGAAGACATTTAAGAAGATAATATCACTGGTGTTAGCAGTGACACTGATGGTTTCTATAATGCCGGGAGAGGCAATGGCCTATGTTAAGAAGACCAAGTTAGGAACACCGACATATGTGGACGAGCTTTGCTCCACCACAGCTACTGAGTATCATAACTACGTGAAAGTTACCACGAGCGGGGGCACAATGACAGTGGAGTGCGAGACACCACTTGAGGGAACAGAATTTAATTTCTCAGTGAGATCCACTGATGAAGGCTCCAAGTCAGTGTGGCTTGGACGCGCATACCCAACAGATAACGGTGACTACTATAGCTTTAACAGATCTCTGGATCTTAAAACATTTTCCGGAGATTTCGTATTACTGATTACAATCTACAAGCCAGACGGCGCCAAGCCAGTCTTCTACAAGAACTGCATGTTCAACGTGACAGACGGCGTGGCTCATATCCTTCAGTATGATTCAATTCTTAAGCAGAACCAGAAGGCTGACAAGGCTGCTAACAAGAGAAAGGTCAGCAAATATAAATCAACCAGCCTTAGCGATTTTGCCTATATGTGCATGAAGAATCCTAAGACTAACAAGACTGCCACCGTAACCAAGGCAAAAGTTAAGTATTTCAAGAAGGTTGCGGATTCCATCACCAAGGGTGCGGGAAGCGACTACGAGAAGGCAAGAAAGATTTATGAGTACGTGGGAGAGAATTTCTACTACGACAATCTGGCTTTTAGCAAGAAGCAGTACCAGTATGTTGACCCATACCAGAATCTTAAGAATCTTCGTTCCAATATTAAGTCCGCTAACTCCGTTAAGGGTGATGGACAGGCAAAAGTTGCAACCACATGTATCGGCTACGCTGCCATGGTAGTTGCACTTTGCAGGGCTGAGGGAATTCCGGCAAGAGTTGCCAATGGACATCACCTTGAGTTGTCAACAACTTATAACAACTGGACCACAGAGAACAAGCGCGGTGATATTACCAGCGTAGATCACTGGTGGGCTGAGGCATATGTGGATGGAAGATGGATTATCATCGATGCAACCACAGCTAATTCCAACAAGTGGATAAGAAAGTCCTTCTCTGAGGATGGTACTTGGGAGTACACTGGACTTACCAATTATATTAACTTTGACCCAAGCCCTGAGCAATTCGCTCAGGATCATGAAACCTTTGAAATTGTAGGGAAGTTTTAAATAAACTGAGATGACATAATAACCCCGGGATTTAATCCCGGGGTTATTTCTTGTTAGGAGATTATAATAGGGGATGACGAGGTCAATTCAGGGGTAGGTAGTGGCGGAAGGCAACCTAAATGCCAGAAAATAAGTATCAGGTTGCCCGGCCTTACAGCTGCCCGCAAAAGGAGGCAACATGGTGGGAAGAAAACGCAGTTCATGTTGCCTGGCTCGGCAGAGGGTTATCAAGGGAGGCAACATAGAAGAGGTAAAAATTGATATAGGTTGCCTGGCAAGGAACAAGGCAACAAACAGGGGCAACATCTTTCTTAATATCTCTTATTTATGTTGCTTTATATGAGAGTTCCCACGGATGGTTCTTGAATTGGCTTCTTAAAAGGCAACATATAGATTAATATTGGCTGCTTATGTTGCCTAGTATGTCAACAGGTCGTGGGAGGAGGCAACCTAAAGATAGAGAATAGCCATCTAGGTTGCCTTTCCATAGCACCCTTACAGAAACAAATATAAAACACCAGGATATCCTAGATATCCTGGTGCCAAATAACTAAATATAACGAAATCAAACCATTTCTATGGCCTAATCTCAACTTCTTCCGAATAGGTGGAATACTGCTCCACTCCATCAATGGTCTTGCATACACGAACGGTAACATAATAGGTTGCGTTCTTATCAGATGGTTTCCAGCTGAAAGACTTCTTGTTATCGTATACATATCTGCTCTCTGTGTGGCTGTTTCCAATAAAGAGGCCCCAATCATTATAGTAGCCGTCTCGAATTGTGAAGGTTACTTCGTAGTAATCACATTTGGAAGGCCAGGTCCATTTGACATTTATCTTGCCATTTTTCATCGTAACGGAAGTAATCTTCGGTGGGCTGATAATGTAAATAGATCTTGTAAGGGATTTCTTACCCTGGGTTCCATCTGCAAGATAAGGAACTACATAGTATTTAACCTTCTTATCATATGGGAAATCCGTGTCGGTGTAGGTGTTTTCAGTAGTATCTGCAATGAGTGTTGCCGCATTGTTGCCAACCTTTCTGTAGAGCTTGTAGCCTGCGACATCAATCTCTTTCCAGAACATTTCAACACCTTCATCTGTAGGACTAAGGTCTGCAATGAAGGTCCAAGGCACTGCATCTGTCCACTGGTACTTGCAGCTATCCACTCCGCTACCCTTAAGGACCGCATCTACCTCTTTATATTTTGCCTTCTTTAATTCTTTTTCTACCTTCTTGTAATAATCAGGATAAGTGTCGCCGGTAAGCTTCTTATATTTCTTTATGTCTCGATTGAAACGGGTTAAGACCTGGTTGTAGGCACTTATGAAGGATTGGTTGTTGCCAATCATGGCAAAAGCATCAGGGTAATTGTCCTTAACATGGAGCATGTAGCGATAGAACCAGTATTTAAACTCCGCATAGGCATCAAGCTCGTTTCCAGCGGCAAGCCAGTTCTTGGCGTACTTTTTGCCCTTAACATCCACTAAGTAATTGTACATACAGAGGTTGTTGTGAAGGCCCCAGCCGTAGGCGTTGAACTCGTCTAAAAGACCGTAAACTCCGTACTGATTGGCGGCATTATATCTTACATCCATTCCACCGATGTAGGTGTCGAAGCGGGCGTATCTGAAGGAACTTGGAATTCTCTCTGCAACCTGGCTTGTGAAAATATTGTAGCCGTGGGTCCAAGTGACGGTGGCGTCTGTGCCTTCGTCAACTCTGTAGGAATAGGAGCTTGTGTTAAAACCATAATCCATTTCCGAATAGCCGTGGCAGCTCTCGTGGACAGCTGTATTCATACCATCAAGGATGCTTTCTCCTGCATTCCACCAGAACATGACGTCGTCGCCCCGGTCGTGGCAGTAGCGGAGGAAGTCAGCTCCGTCCGAATCATACTTGTTCAAAATGGCCATTACATTCTCGTAGGTGACAGCAGCAGAAGGCTTTGGCATGGCAGCCTCGGCGTGCATAGGCGTTAAGAGGGCCACCACCATGGATAAGGCCAGTATAATATTTAATGTTTTCTTGAAGAGTCTATTCATAGTCCCACCTCCCAAGCTTTTATTAAAGGCAAAATAACATAAAGTTATGTTTTTTCTGTATTTAACTGAGTTTAACCAATTCTTAATCTCCAGCAATTAGAATTCTTTATACCTTACAGTGGATTTACTGTGTATTGATATGGAGAAACGCATTTGAATAATGGTCTAAATACTTTAAGACAATTTAGCAGACGCATTTTAAGCCTGATGGTGGCTGTTACCCTGACCCTGACTGGTCTTTCATATATGCCAGCAGTATCAGACAGCTTCGTCCTAAAGGCAGAGGCATCTGCAGATATACTTCCTGACTCCGGTGCCTATACTGCAATCACCGAGGAGGTGGCGAAATCCGTCCACGAAATGCTTCAGACCGGATACGGCATGCAGTTCCGCATGAAGGCGAAATCCTTAGAGGATGCGAAAAGCATGGTGTCCGAGCTTAGAACCATGGTTAAGAAGGTCAACAAGGCGGGCGTGAATTTCTATTACGATTCGGTGAGCGAGGTCGACGGCTACTATGTAATGACCGTCTCCGCAAGCCAGGAGCTAACCTACACCTATGCCTGCAAGGTATCTAAGAAGATTTACAACCAGGCCAGAAAGCAGGTCCTTAAAACTGATGCCGGCAAAATGTACGTCGACAGAATCTCGGCAATCTCCGAGGAGCGTTTTGCCCAGGAGCTTGTATATGGATATATTCTCTATCCATACTTAAAGGCTCAGAAGAAGGGCAACTACACCATGACAGGCTATACCGAGCTCTTAGAGTGTATTGATGACACATATGATAAGAAGGAATCCGAGTACTTCTTCACAACCGAAGCGGAATGGACCAGCCTGCTTAAGCAGATGAAGATATACTTATTAGGAAGCTCTTCAACAATTAAGCTGGTTGACAACGAGCGCGAGGTACCAACACTTTACCAGTTCATTAATGACTGCTGGCCTAGTGAATTCCCAGTGTCTGACTACCTTGAGACCTTTGAGCCTCCAGAGGCAGGAGACAGATCCATCCTTAGGGCATCTTCCATGTCAGACCTTAGCAGCATGGCAAAAGTCTGGTGCGTTGCAAGATCCGGGTACTTCGGCGGCTCTGCAGCAGGTGATGTATCCTTCAAGATGAAGTATGTAT
>JAZQNS010000020.1:0-7340 GCA_045627425.1 Lachnospiraceae bacterium
AGGAAAGTGAAAGTGGCGGTGAAGAAGAGGAGGAGAAGAAATTCGCGGGAGTCTTGTACAAAGATCCACTGGGTGGTAATCCGGCACTCGAAGCGACCGCCCCGACGGCGGTTCGTTTACTCTCGAGCATTTGGAAAGGGTAATACTAAGTCCAAGACCTGTTCCCTCAATATTTCTGTTTCTGGACTCGTCCACACGCTGGAAGGAGTTAAAGAGCTTGCTCTTGTCCTCCTCCTTAATGCCTATTCCAGTATCCTTTACAGAGAAAGAAATTATACACTTGTCTCCCACCTGGGATTTTAACTTAACAGTAAGGGTTACCTGACCTTCAGGTGTATATTTTACTGCATTAGTCAGGAGGTTTGTGACAACCTGTTTAAGTCTTACATCATCTCCTATTAGGCTGGCAGGAATATTTCCATCTACATCTACAATAAGCTTTAATCCCTTCTTCTCAGCTCTGTGGCTGACTAAAACCACCAGATCATTAATCATGGAGCCTGTGTCGTAGGTAACTGGAATAATATCCATTTTGCCATTCTCAATCTTGGAGAAGTCGAGAATATCGTTAATTAATGTAAGCAGTGTCGTTCCCGCCTGCTTAATGTTCTTAGCATAACCTAGAATCTCATCATCCTCAGCCTCTCTTAAGATAAGCTCGTCCATACCAAGGACTGCATTGATAGGGGTTCGGATTTCGTGAGACATGTTGGCAAGGAATTCGCCTTTTGCCTTACTCTGGTAGAGGGCCTCATTCTTCTGGTTATTAAGATCAAGCAGCTGCTGTATGGATGAAATGATGGTAAATACAAGGCCCCAGACAAGACCTACCTCCATCACCAGACCAGTAAGGGAAGCATCCATAACCAGATACATAACCATCTGTACACTACTTAGTATTGCAAGTCCCAGATAAGCCTCCGCCATAAAGTGGTACTCCCTGTGACGACCCTTTATAATGTCGATAATGATGGACACTATCACAAGCACAATTGAATAAACCGAGGCAAAAGTACTTAGGACATGACACACATTAAAGTCTGTAATTCTGAAGGAGTAAAGGATGATTTCGGAGAAAACAGCCACTGTAATAAGTATTTTTGCCAGCTTGAAGAATTCCTTATATCTGCCCTTTTGAGATATCTCAAGAGCAGCAATATAGGGGAATGGAATTACAGACGCAGCGAAAAAAGCTATGTCTCTGACAGTTGAAATATTTGGGAATACGAACTGTCTCGCTGAGGAATTAGCCAGCACCCAGATAGATGAAATAATCACCGTAAGAGAGTAAGCCCCAAGGAAAGGCATATCAATCTTAAGTAATCTAAGTACCAGGGATGCCACAAATAAAACCACTGCAATAGCCAGCAGGGTGATTCCCAGGAATAATTCCAAGAAGTATTTCTGCTGCACCGTCTTTATGAAGCTAAACTTATCACAGAGATAGATTTCATCAAAGGCTGCATTTCTCGCCTCAACAACGATTGTTATAACCTTTCCCTCATAGTTTTCCTCCATAGGAATGAACATGAAGGCGAAAGGACTTGAATATCCCATATATCTTGAATTTTCAGTGTTGAATGAGTATATTTCCACACCATCCACATAGGTCTTTATATTGTTTCCCCTGTTCCAGAATATAATCCACTTGTTTCCAAGATTATGAACGGGCAAAACTCGGCTGAAGGTTATTATCTCTGTTCCCTCTGCATCTGCAAGCTTAAGTGGCAGGGTGACAAGGCTGCTGCTGCCATCCTCACGTTCCACGGTCCAGCCTCCTGTAAGGAGCTCTGGTTCAGGGCTTTCCGTGGGTATCTCTTTTGGCAGCGTAACCTCTCCTATCACTAAATATCCTAATACAAAGGCAAAAGCCAGAAACATTGATAGCTTAAACCAGTCATATTTTTTCAAGAATTTCTTCATAGGCATTTCCTCATAGTCGCAAATATCTGTATTTATTCTACATTATAACTGTGTTCATTTATTAAAATCCGCCACACTTTTCCGTGTTTATTATTGCTTCTGACCATATACTATGCTAACGTTAATCATATATGTTCAATAATTGAGATTGGTATATAAGGAGCAGAAATGAACTTTATTAAATTTCAGTTAGGATGCCTAATAATCCTGCTTTACATTATCATTGTTTATGCCAAGCAGTCGCTGACACTAAAGGTGAAATGCAACCCCTACTTCGTTGCAATACTTGTGGTATCACCTTTTGCCATTATCCTTGATGGAGCCACGGCATACACGGTAAATCACTTAGACACCATTCCGGAGTCGGTAAACCTTTTACTGCATTTACTCTTCTTTTTCTTTATGAATGCAAGTCTTGCTATGTCATTTTTCTACATGCACAGCCTAACCACCGGAACTATTCCAAATCAAAGAAAGCAGTCTCTACTCCTTTTGCCTTTTACCCTTTCCACAACTCTTATTGTGGGCCTTATTAATCAGCTTTACTATGTGGAAGGCGTAACCACCAACTATTCCATGGGTATTTCAGTATATGTATGCTATGCATCTGTTGTACTTCACTTCACATTTATCGTTATTCTTGGCATTGTATATAGGAATGTAATTCCAAGAAGAAAAAGAGTGGGACTCTTCTCCATTCTGGCCCTTGTGTTATTAGCTCTCATAAGTCAGATTATCTTCCCTGAGATTCTAATAACTGCCCTTATGCCTCTACTTTTAGTATTAGGCTACTATGTAAACTTCGAGGATCCATTCTTTAAAAGTTTACAGACACAGAATCAGAACATGATAGAAGGCTTTGCAACCCTTGTCGAGAGTCGTGATTTCTCCACAGGTGGTCACATTAACAGAACCAGAGTTTTGGTAGAGCAGCTTATGAGTGAAATGTCCCGTCATCCCAAGTATTCAAGGGTATTAACTGGCGACTACAAGGAATGGATTTCCGAGGCTGCACCTCTTCACGATATAGGAAAAATTGCAATACCTGATAACATCCTCCAGAAGGAAGGACCTTTAACAGACGAGGAGTACGCCATTATGAAGCTTCACTCAAGAAAAGGTGGAGACATTATAATGGAAACCTTCAAGGAAAACCAGAATCCGGATTTCTTAAATGTAGCCTACGAGATTGCAAGATATCATCATGAAAGATGGGATGGCAATGGATATCCAGACGGCTTAAAGGGCGAGGAAATTCCTCTCCATGCAAGAATCATGTCCATCGCAGATGTCTTCGATGCCGTATCCTCGGACCGCTGTTACAGAGTAGCCCTTCCAATGGACGAATGCATCCGAATAATGAAAAAGGGGGCAGGCACTCAGTTTGATCCCGAGCTTGTTGAACTCTTCCTAAAAACAATTGACTATAACTAAAAAAGTGGCTGGCCCATAAGGGTCAGCCATTTTATATTTTAAATCTTAGTCTTTTATTCCAGCTTCTTTCTTAATCTTCTTAACCTTGGCTAAAGCATTTATCTGGCTCTTGGTTTTCTTGTAAATCTTACTTCCCTTGCCGCCTCCGTTATTGCAGGCAACTGCACCGAAGCCGCCCTTTACTATGTAGCAGTTTGAAATCTTTGAGCCCTTATAGTTTAAGCTTGCAATCTGCGCCAGTCTTGTTTTGTACTTCTTATAATCCCTGACAATACTGCCAGTGTTATAGCAGTAGCTAACCTTAATGTTGGCAGAGATAAAAACAATACCAGCCACGCGGTCATCATTGTAGGTTAAGTGGAGTTTTCCTGCATTAAGGCAGTTCTTTATGATGCAGGGATCCTTTACAGCACTTGTGTCATATGGTCCACAAGCTGCCACTATTCCACCAATGAAGGTTCCCGTAAGTTCCCCGGTATTATAGCAGTAGGTAACTTCCGTATGATACTTCTTGTTGGCCGTTATGCTTGTAACTATGCCGGCAATCTCCGTTGACCACATGGACTTGTCTATGACTTTAATTTTTCCGGAATTCTTGCATTTTTTAACATAGCAGTTTCCTTCATCAGCATATGCTTCATTTAAGATACCTGCTGTCACAGTTCCGCCAGCATACGTAGAATAATAGAGTTTTTCTGTAGCTGTTACAGAGCCCTTATTCTCACAGTTCTCTATGGTCCCTGCATTTAACTTGTTGCATATTCCCGCAGAGCACCTGCATGCAATACTGGTAATATTTCCCGTATTTAAGCAGTTCTTTATATCTCCAATAATCTCATTTCCAATTCCTGCTATGCCGTATCCATAGCTACTTTTTAAATCACCATTGTTTATACAGTTTTCAATGCTTGCGCCATATATCGATTGACAGACAATACCAGCAATTCTATTGTACTGTCTCTTCTTAGTCTTAGTAAGGTTCCAGGAAGATTTAATAGTTAAGTTACCATTATTTACACAGTTCTTTATGGAATGCGGCTCTGTAAACCCTTCAAATTCCCCATAATAAGCTGATATACCAGCCAGGTCAACATAGACCTCCTTATCTGGAAGACTCAGGGTAATATCCATGTTATTGGTACATCCCTCAATGTCTCCCACGAAACTACCACCGGCAAAAGGAGAAAGCCAAGTGAATTGATAACCCTTTTTGTAAGTGACTTCCCCTTTAATTTTACCTGAAATAACAGAATCCTTAATGGTGCCCGAACCCTCTGCACAGAGTATGCCAACATTACCATATCCCTTAAAGGACATATTCATATTTAGGTTCACATTGGTGACCTCTGTGTCAGTTAGGGCTGTTACAAAGCCTCCGCTCTCGTGGCGGTCATTAATCTTGGTATACTGACAGGTAACATTCTTGCAGGTCACATTTTCAAGTTTACATTTATAGAGTGTATAGGCCAGCAAGGAAGCATTCTTAACAGTGCAGTCCTCAAAGTTTAGATTCATAATGGTAGAATTGCTTGGGCATCTAAAAAGTGGATAGCCATCAGAATTAATGCCAGAAATAGTATGTCCCTGTCCATCAATAGTGCAATTGTTAAGCTGTCCAGTCTCCTCAATGAGACTACCAGTGTATGTGATGTCATCAGTAAGCACTATATATTCATTATAATGACTGCCACTTCTCAGAGCCTCAAGCTCCGCCATGGTGGAAATCTTATATGGATTATCAGCACTTCCCTTTCCGGCAAAATGTATTACCTCTGCCGCCTCGGCCCTAACCGGACTCACCAGCATTGACAACACCATGCTAAGAGTTAGTATGATTGAAAGTATCCTTTTCATAATGGTCCTCCCTTTTCAAATAACTAATAAAAGTATAACCTTTATATTTGACTTTTTAAAGAAGTTCCCACAATACTTAAAAAGGCACCCAAAAAAGAGTGCCTTTTAAGTATCTATATTAATAATTTTCCTATTTATTAAAGACTTAATCTATCCATAAAGGCTGTGTAGAAGCTCATGGCTCCCTCTGCCCTCTCTGCCGCATTTTCTGCCGCGTCTCCCACATATTTACAGGCATAAGCTGCGCTATGTACCGTGGGGCTATATACGGAAGATAAGATGGTCGCTATGGCTCCTGACAGAATACATCCTGCCCCTGTGACGCTTTTTTGCATGCTGCTTCCGGCTTTAATCAAAACTACCTGATTCTTATCCGCAACAATATCTATTTTGCCTGAAGCAACAATAATGCAGTTTAGCTTTTCTGACAGGGCCGAAACCACTTCCTGACAAGCAGTCTCATCACTGTCCAATCCTGCCATGGTATTCTCATCAGTTAGAATAGCCTTAATCTCCCCAAAATTTCCCCGGATGCAGGTTGGTGAACCTAAGCCTAAGAGTTCCTTAAGAAAGTCTCTCCTAAATTTAATTCCCCCCACTCCCACGGGATCAATGACAATTGGATGACCTACTTCAAGTGCTGTCTTATAGGCAAGCTTCATAGCCTCATAATCATCTGTGGCACCAAGGTTTAGCAGAAGGCCTGCTGCTCCCCTCTGTACCTCTTCCACCTCCAGCTCATGATGAGCCATTATTGGTGATCCTCCGACGGCAAGAATTGCGTTGGCAACTCCATTCATAGTCACAGGATTAGTGATGCATTGAATTACTCTCCGACCATATAAAATATCGTATATTCTAGAGGCCGCCCGCCTTTTATCTTCCAGGGCAAAAACTCCGCTCACCACGGCAACGCCTGCTATAGGTGCTTCTTTAAGCCCAGCTGCATTAGTGGCATCAATACCACCAATTGCAACCACTGGAATCTTAACAGCATTGCAGATGTTGTCCAAGAGTTCCATTGACATTTTTTTTGCGTCCTTCTTAGTGGTGGTTCCGAATACTGCCCCACTTCCAAGGTAATCAGCACCTTTATTTTCTGCAAGAAGTGCCTGCTCGATTGTTTTTGCTGTAGCTCCTACAATCTTTTCTGGCGAAAGCACCTGTCTTGCGAAACTTACATCTGCATCTGACTGCCCCAAGTGGACACCATCAGCATCTATGTCCTTAGCCAGCTCCACATTGTCATTTATTATGAAAGGAACCCTGTGTTTATTACATATTTCCTTTATTGACAGAGCCTCAGCCCTCATAGCCTCATAGGAAAGCTTCTTCTCTCTGTACTGAACCATTGTAGCTCCGCCAAGAATTGCCTCCTCCACTACTGAAGCTAAGCTTTCTCCCTCTTTTAGGAGGCTGCTCTCTGTAATTACATATAGCTTTAAAGAGTCCCTTTTCATCTTTTAACCTCTTATAAAATATCTATATACTCGCCGCTTAAGGCCTTGTTCATGCTTCTTACTGCACAGAATTTACCGCACATGGAGCAGGCCTCACTGTGGTCTTCCTCTGGACTTCTGGAATCTCTGATGGCCTTGGCAGTCTCAGGATCAAGGGCACACTCAAACTGGGCATCCCAGTCAAGGGCACGTCTTGCATCACCCATTTTGTCATCTATATCTCTTGCTCCAGGAATGCCCTTGGCAATATCTGCCGCATGGGCTGCAATCTTTGAAGCAATGATTCCCTGCTTAACATCTTCCACGTTAGGGAGTGCCAGATGCTCTGCAGGAGTAACATAGCAGAGGAAGGCTGCACCGTTCATGGCAGCTACAGCTCCACCAATTGCTGCAGTAATGTGGTCGTAGCCTGGTGCAATATCAGTTACAATTGGTCCTAACACATAGAAAGGTGCACCCATACAGATAGTCTGCTGTACCTTCATGTTGGCAGCAACCTGATCAAGCGGCACATGTCCTGGTCCCTCAACCATTACCTGAACATTATGCTCCCAGGCACGTTTTGTTAATTCTCCTAATCTAACAAGCTCCTCCATCTGGCATACATCTGTCGCATCAGCAAGACAGCCAGGTCTGCAGGCAAGTCGGAGGCCAAGCGGTCTTAGGAAG
>JAZQNS010000021.1:0-24039 GCA_045627425.1 Lachnospiraceae bacterium
TCCGACTTGTTCATCCTGAGCCAGGATCGAACTCTCATAAAAAAGTTTGAACCTAGCAAGAAACTTGCTAGCTTTTAGTAAATCCAAGTTTACTGTTGTTTTGGGTATCAATCTTTCGATTGACGTTCTTAAAAATCTCTTAGAATTTTCAAGGTTGTTTCATTGTTCAGTTATCAATGTTCTTGGTTGCTGGCTCACCGCCGCAACTCGTTTACTATATCACGCTCACCATATACTTGTCAACAAGTTTTTTTATTTATTTTAAAAAACTTTTTGGACTCATTTGCAAGACCGCGAATAGGCTTTTATATTATCACTTTAACTTTAATTCGTCAATGAATTTCTGTATGTTTTTTATGAATTAGAAAAAAACATTCACGAAAGACCTTTAGCCCTAATCTGTCCCACCAATCTGCAAAGAGGTATCAGATAGAGATAGGATGCCAGGGCCAGGGAAGCCATACTTCCACCGATCATGGCAAGAGGTACAGAGGCAGCTATATTCCATGGGATTAGTCCCGCTATAACTATTACAGAATCTTCCATGTCTATCATTTTATTCTGACATTCCTCACTGCTGTCACCGTAGAGTCCCTGACTCAAGGCCGAAACCATAATAGCTCCAATTGTCTGGTTACAGAATATTGCGCACACGGCTGTGGAAAGAATAACCATCACAGGATATCTTCCAAGCCTGTCTTTTGCCTTAAGGAGGATTTCATTAAAGTTGTCTAACAAGCCGGATTCTTTAAATATTCCTCCATAAGTGCCTGACACTAACAGAATTACTGCCACCTCCAGCATAGATATAAGTCCTCCGCCGTTTAACACAGCCTCCAGTGCCCTGTCCCCTGCACGGTATCCAAATACCATTACCCTAAGGGTCTCTAAGACCGTCTGCCCCTGAAGGAATACAGATAACAATCCCGACACTAAAATAGAAACCATCATGCTGTACATAATTGGCATCCTTAATAAAGGAAGAATTATCATCAGTATCGCCGGCAGTAAACACCATATTGAGAAGGTAAAGATCTCCTCAAGCTTACCTAGGAGCTCCACACTGGTGCAAAAGCTTGGATATAAAAAAGAAAGCCCTCCATATATTAAGACGCAAGTAAGAAAAGGCCAAAATGCTGTTTTTGCCATTACTCGCACATTGTCTCTCATGTCTGTGTGGGTTAAGGATGCTACCAGATTTCCGCTTGATGCTGCAGAGGAGCCTCGGTCTCCCACATAAAGGCCGCTCATTACCGCTCCAGCTGTAATCACAAGGTTTGCATCAGAAGCTCTTGCTATGGCCATCATTATAACTCCTGCAGTGGCTGCAACTCCGTAGCTGGTTCCCAGGCAGTAGGACATTGCGGCAGGTATCAGAAAGGCTGCCAATATAAAAAAGGAACCTGGTACCAGTTTTACTCCCATGTCCACGAAGTAGGCGATGGTTCCACTCATTCTCCACAGACCTGTCATACAGCCTATTAATAGAAGAATTCTGATCACTAACATTGACTCCCTAACAGAGGAAAGGGCCATTTTGCCTACAGCTTTTATGGTGTAGCCCTTTTTCACTGCGCAGAAGGCAAAAAGAAACATACCCAATGTAAGGGGAACCACCATGGTGATTCCCCCAATTAGACATCCTATTAAACTTGCTATAAATATAAGGAAGGATAATATCAGATACATTATTTAAAAAAGCCTCCTAATTCCAGTACTGATTCCATGCCAATTAATTCCATTCCCTGAGGAGCTTTAATGGACTTTAGATTTCCCTTAGGCAAAATGCAACGCTTGAAGCCTAACTTCTCCCCCTCTCTAACTCTCTGCTCAGCCATGGAAACTGTTCTTACCTCGCCGGACAGACCTACCTCACCGAATACCATGGTTTCCCTGTCCAGGGGAATGTCCCTGTAGCTTGAATAGATTGCAAAGATTATGGCCAAATCCACAGCCGGCTCTGACATTTTAAGACCCCCGGCAATATTGATGTAACCATCACAGGAAAGAAGCGGCACCTTTGCCCTCTTCTCCAGGACAGCCATCAGCTGGTTAACCCTGTTTATATCTGCGCCAACAGTGGTTCGTCTTGGGACGCCAAGGTTACTCTTGCTAACAAGTGCCTGTACCTCTAAAAGGATTGGTCTTGAGCCCTCCATGGAACAGGCTACCACAGAACCCGACGCATTGTCAGGTCTTCCATCTAACATATACTCAGATGGGTTTAAAACCTCTCTTAAGCCCTTATCCATCATTTCAAAGACTCCAACCTCATTAGTGGAGCCAAAACGGTTTTTAACCCCTCTAAGGAGCCTGTAGGAGGCATGTCGATCCCCCTCGAAATATAAAACCGTATCCACCATATGTTCAAGGACTCTTGGTCCTGCCACAGCTCCCTCCTTGGTAACATGACCAACCAGGAAGGTGGTAATGGAAAGTCCCTTTGACAGCCTCAAAAAGGTGTTGGTGGCCTCTCTCACCTGAGACACCGAGCCTGGTGCTGATGCCACATTTTCACCGTACATGGTCTGTATGGAATCAATAACCAGAACGTCAGGCTTTTCCCGGTTAAGAATTTCCTCTATTATTTCCAGGGAGGTTTCGCATAAAAGAGAGAGGTTGTTACTGAATTCTCCAATTCTGTCTCCTCTTAGCTTTATCTGCTGCAAAGATTCCTCGCCAGATATATAGAGGACCTTTTTCCCCTGCGCCGCAAGATTTCTCAAAACCTGAAGCAGGAGGGTTGACTTGCCGATTCCCGGGTCACCGCCAACAAGAATCAGGGAGCCTTTTACAAGACCTCCACCTAAAACCCTGTCTAATTCCCCCATTCCAGTCTTACATCTGTCGGATCCATTGATGGAAATCTCGTTTATTGGCGTGATAACCCTGTCGCTTATGGACACCCTGGCCTTGGTCGCGCCTGCAATCTTCACCACAGGCTCCTCCACAAAGGTGTTCCACTCATGACAGGCTGGGCACTGTCCCATCCACTTACTGGATTCATTTCCGCAATTATTGCAGAAAAAAATGCTTTCCTTTTTCCCTTTTGCCATTTAAACCTCCAAAAAATCCGGTCCCTAAGGACCGGACTTATATGTCTTACTTCTTCTCAATAATAACAGCTGACTGCTCATCCTCTGATAATTCTACGGATAAGGTAATCTTGCCTCCCATGCTTGTCGCCATGGTTCCTGCATTCTCGCCGTTTATTGTGATGTCATACTCGGCTCCGTCCTCCAGCTCTAAGATTACCTGTGCTGCCTGATCACCCTCAACAGTGAAGCGCACGCCATTCTCCTTGTAATCAAAGCCTGTAACAGTTGTTCCTGGAACAGATTCGTAAAGGAAGCTACCGTTCTTCTCCAGTTTGGTCATTTCCTTACAGGTCTTAACCTTATATAAATCTCCGTTAGCGGCAAAATCGTCTAATTTTGCCTTCTCTGGGAGCTTGTAATTGCCGAAGCTAATCTCTCCATTTCTCTCTAAGCGGATTAATTCTTCTACTACTGACATTTTAATTCCTCCTGGTATATATTAATTCTTAGCAGTAAATACTATCTTTCCCTTCTTAAGGCCTATCTGCACGCTGTCACCAGCATGTATTCTGCCAGACAGAAGTTCCTCGCACAAACCATCCTCAAGTCTGTTCTGAATCATTCTCTTAAGTGGTCTTGCTCCGTATTTCTGATCGTAAGCCTTCTTAACTATATCCTTCTTAACTGCTGGGGATACAGTAACCTTAAGTCCCATACTCTCAAGACACTGGCTGGCAAGTATTTTGCACTGTAATGATACAATACTTTCAAGTTCGGTCTCTGTCAAGGCATGGAATACTATTATCTCATCTATTCTGTTAAGGAACTCTGGCTTGAAGATTCTCTTAACTTCTTCCATAACACCATTCTTCATGACCTCATAGTCACGCTTCTTATCCTCCTTGGAGGCAAAACCTAATAGTTTTGGTTCAATAATAGCCGAAGCGCCTGCGTTGCTTGTCATAATAATGATAGTGTTCTTGAAGTCTACCTTGCGACCCTGGGCATCTGTAATATGTCCGTCATCGAGAACCTGAAGCAAAATATTGAAGACATCAGGATGGGCCTTCTCAATCTCGTCAAAGAGGATTACAGCGTATGGATTTCTTCTAACCTTCTCAGATAACTGGCCACCTTCCTCAAATCCAACATATCCCGGAGGTGAACCTATCATCTTGGATACACTGTGCTTCTCCATGTACTCTGACATATCAACTCTGATGATGGAATTCTCATCACCAAAAAGCGCCTCTGCCAAAGCCTTGCTAAGCTCCGTCTTTCCCACTCCAGTAGGTCCAAGGAATAGGAATGAACCTATTGGTCTCTTTGGATCCTTAAGTCCCACTCGTCCTCTCTTTACAGCTCTAACCACAGCCTGAACGGCCTCCTCCTGACCTATTACCCTCTGGTGGAGAACCTTGTCCATCTTTTCAAGTCTTGCGGATTCCTTCTCCTCCAAGCGCTTAAGTGGAATCTTGGTCCACTCAGCCACCATGGCTGTGATGTCCTCCTCTTTAAGGCTAATTTTTTTGCCTTTAGGTCTCTTCTCAGCGCGGGCTAAAAGTCTGTCCAGGCTTTCCTGCTGTTTGGACAGCTTAGCCTTCATTTCCGCAGCAGTCTCCATATCACCATGGCTTAAAGCATCTTCAAATGTATTATTTAAGCTTTCAAGCTCCTCTATGCTTTCCTTAATTCTGTCCTCGCCTCTAAGGTCTGAAAGTCTTGCCTTGGCAGAAGCCTCGTCAATAATATCAATGGCCTTATCCGGTAGATTTCTGTCATTTATGTATCTGGCTGACAGCTTAACTGAGGCCTCTATTGCCTCATCGGAAATCTCAACATTGTGATGTTCTTCGTATTTATGTCTGATACCCTTTAGGATGGAAATTGCCTCAGCCTCCGTTGGCTCTGATACTGTAATTGGCTGGAATCTGCGTTCAAGTGCAGCATCCTTCTCCACATACTTCCTATACTCAGAAAGTGTTGTGGCTCCTATTAACTGAATCTCACCTCTTGCAAGAGCAGGCTTTAAAATATTAGACGCATCAAGGGCACCTTCAGCACCGCCTGCACCAATAATTGTATGTAACTCATCAATAAAGAGAATTATGTTACCCGCTTCAATAACCTCAGCGATAATCTTTTTAATCCTCTCCTCAAACTCTCCTCTGTACTTGGTTCCGGCAACCACGCTTGACAAATCAAGGTTTAAAAGTCTCTTATCCTTTACGGTATCTGGAACCTTTCCATTCACTATCATGGTAGCAAGGCCTTCGACAATTGCTGTTTTGCCTACTCCTGGCTCACCTATAAGACATGGATTATTCTTTCCACGTCTGCTTAATATCTGAATTGCTCTTGAAATCTCTTCTTTTCTTCCAATAACCGGATCCAATTTGCCTAAAAGAGCAAGGCTTGTCAGGTCTCTTGAAAACTGATCAAGAATTGACTGATTCTGCTTGTTCTTGTTGGCGCCAGGAATATCATCCTTCCATATGCTCTTGTCAATACCCTTGGTGGACATAATCTCCACGAAGATATTTAACACATTAACGTTTAGGGTGTTTAATATTCTTGAAGCGGAGCACTGACTGTCTCTTACTATGGCCAGAAGAATATGCTCTGTTCCAATCTCATCGTCCTTGTATTTAGCTGCCTCATTCTCCGCAGCTTCCAACAGGGCCTTGGCACTAGGAGAATACTCCTTCTTATCTGGTATAAGGGCATCCTGTGCAGGAGTAATTAGTTCCTTTACCAGGTCTATAAGCTGTCCCACCTCTATTCCCTGATTCTTCAGAATATTGGAGGCAACACCGCCTTCCTCCCTCATTAGACCAATAAGAATGTGCTCGGTTCCAATGTAGTAATGTTTTAATTCTTTTGATGCTGCCTCGGCAAGCTTTAAGGCCTTGGCTGCTCCTTCTCTGTAAGCTCTAGACAAAATATAAACTCCTTTATAACTGGTCTAAATCCATAATTTCAAAATCGTCATCATCATCGTCATTTGTGGAAGCAACAAGCTTCTTATTCTTAGCTGCCTTCTTAGGCTCCTTGGCAGGTGAGGCCTCTGTTTCCATTATTCCCATAACCTCGGATGCAAGGTCCACATCGAACTGATCCGCATTGCTGGCCGTAGCCTCAAGATACTGGCCCTGCTTCTCAATGGCATCATGCTCGTCATAGTTGTCATACTTCTCTTCCTTACTTCTTCCGTTACCTCCGAGGAATATAATAAGGTTAACAATAATCAAGATAGCTACAATAGCAGCAATAATCATTATCAGGAGTAATCTTCTGTTCTGACTCTTAAGCTTCTCATACTTGCTATAGAGTTTATCATAATTATTCTGAAGGTCATCATTATCTGACACTTCACCCTTACCTTGATCGAGGCTGTAGCCAAGGTATGGACATATTGTATTAGTCTCAGCATCATAGAGGTAATAGCCATTATCTGTATCATCTGCCGTATTTACCAGATATAAAACCATGTAGTTATCATAAACAAGACCCTTAGTCATTGTTCCAGACACTGAAACGTCTGTCTCGGTAAAGCCTAAGTTTATTAATTCTGCACTGTAGTCGGTTGAAACCTCATATGAATACCCATTTACTATGAAAGTAACAGCCACATCATTGGCATGTTCCTCACTTTCAGAATTATCCTCTGTGTTCTCGTCACTGTTATCCTCATTGCCCTGGTCATCAGTGGAATCAGATGGCTCTGTCTCATCAGAGGTATTATCACTTTCATTGGCCTCATGAATCTTCAAGGAAACACCTGCAGTGGTCATATCACCATCCTCTGTGGTACCGTAGGCAACAATCTTGGCAGAACCTGCAGTTAAAGCCGTGAATTTAAAGGTTATGCTTTTACCTGTGGCAGTAATAGTATCATCGGAGCAGGACGCTGATTCCGCATTGGAACCCTCATACTGCATCTTGCTGTTATCAAAGACAATCTTCATTTCCGTCAAAACAGAGTTGCCATCATTGTCGTGGGCGGTTACTGTGATGGTGAAGGCATCTCCCTCGGAAACATAAGAAGAACCATAGGCAATAATCATCTTTCCCGCTGCAGCATAAGCTAAGTCAGGCAAAAATGAAAGGCCCATGGTCACTATTAATAATAAAGCCAGAATACTGGCTGATATTCTCTTTTTCATTTATAAAAACTCCTTTTAAACCCATTTTCAATATGGCTTAATTATACAGTTTTTATATTATCCTTTCAACTGAATTCACTCTTCTATCAACCTTAATTCATTAATAACGTTGCTGAATATTTCAAGGTGTGAAACCAGATAATAATGTGTCCAGCCCTTAGCCGCTCCCCCCTAAAGCTTACTCTCTCCCACAAGTCCTTTTTCGAACTTAAGGCAATTGTGTCACAAACAAATACACACTTCCATCATTTTTAGGGGTACTTTTTGCCTGTTTTGTCATTTCTGTTGTTATTTAATATATATTTTCAAAAATAACGAGTAATTATCAATTAATATATACGCAAATTGCTTTATTCACTCTTTTATCTATATTATATCGCAAATACCGACAATTGTGTTTTTAACGATTAGCAACTGTGCGTTCCACAAAGACTATTCTGTCCTTCTTAAGTATCAGTTCCACCAGGAGGGACCACAGTACCATAAAGATCAATACCATTACAGGGCTCTGATTTCCAAGCTTTAGCCCCAGCAAAGCAGATGCAAAAAGCATACATCCAAGTCCGGACAGCAAAGACATAAACAATTCAAACAATATACACAAAATTCGCTTTTTTTCTTCTTTTTTATGTCTTTTATGTAACTTTCTGGCCTTCACAATTGTTAATGTATTTTGCTTGTAATTTTTAGTAGAATTTACCAATTTCATAATTTTAACCTCCTCTAATGCCTGTATTTGCTTGACTTGTAAGAATCATATACTGAAGAATGTCCATTAATTGGTACTGGAGACAAAAAAAGTATCATTTTTCTAATTGACTAGATAAAATGGCTGTACTATAATAGTCAAAATGCCTGGGGAATGGTCCTTAGGCAGGATGAAAACTTTATATTACAGGAGGGAAAACATGCGTCATTTAATGAGCCCGCTTGACTTTTCTGTAGAAGAGCTTGACAAGATGTTAGCCATTGGTGCAGACATCCAGTCTAATCTTAGCAAGTATGCCCATGCATGCGATGGCAAGATTTTAGCAACATGCTTCTACGAGCCAAGTACAAGAACAAGATTATCTTTCGAGTCCGCCATGCTTCGCTTAGGAGGACAGGTTTTAGGTTTCTCAGAGGCCGGCAGTTCATCAGCAGCCAAGGGAGAAAGTGTTTCCGACACCCTTCGTGTCATTTCTAGTTATTCTGATATTATCTGTATTAGACATCCAAAAGAGGGTGCTCCTCTTGTTGGTTCTACTAAATCTTTAGTTCCAGTAATTAATGCCGGCGACGGTGGTCACCAGCATCCAACCCAGACACTCACCGATTTACTTACAATCAAACAGGAAAAAGGTCGTTTAGACAATCTCACCATCGGTTTATGTGGCGATTTAAAGTTCGGTCGTACCGTTCACTCCTTAATCTCCGCTTTAGTACGTTATGAGAATGTTAAGTTCGTCTTAATCTCTCCTGAAGAGTTAAAGATTCCTTCCTATATTAAGGAAGAAGTCTTAGATGCTAACGGTGTTGAATATGTTGAAGTTGAGAGAATTGAAGATGCTATGGCAGATTTAGATATTCTCTACATGACAAGAATCCAGAAAGAAAGATTCTTCAACGAGGAAGAGTACATCCGTATGAAGGGCTTCTACATCTTAGACAACAAGAAGATGTCCTTAGCAAAGCCTGATATGATTGTTATGCATCCACTTCCACGTGTAAATGAAATTTCCGTTGAAGTTGATTCCGATCCAAGAGCAAAATACTTCGAGCAGGCAGAGTACGGTGTATATATCCGTATGGCCTTAATCCTTACTTTACTGGAGGTGACTGTATAATGATTAATGTAGGCGCTATTAAAGAAGGATACGTATTAGACCACATTCAGGCTGGACAGGCTTTACAGATTTATCGCGACATGAAGCTTGACCACTTAAAGGATGCCACTGTTGCAATCATTACCAACGCTAACAGCCAGGCAATGGGCAAGAAGGATATCTTAAAGGTTGAATGCCCAGTTGGAACTTTAGACCTTGATGTATTAGGATTCCTTGATCACAACATTACTGTTAATGTTATTAAGGATGAGAAGATTGCCGAGAAGAAGGTATTATCTCTTCCAAAGGAAGTCAAAAATGTAATCTCCTGTACCAACCCTCGTTGTATCACATCCATCGAGCAGGAATTAGAGCAGGTATTCTTCTTAACAGATGCAGCTAAGGAAGTATATCGCTGCAAATACTGTGAAGAGAAGTACGCACAGAAGATAAAGATTAAATAAAACAAAAAGGGAAGGAGCCACATGGTTCCTTCCCCTGTTTTTTCTAGTCAATAACTATATAGTGTCTTTTAAAATGGCCATGACATCATTAACAATCTGAGGGCAGAGACTAATCATAAGTCCCTCTTCCACTATCTTCTCATACTCACCTGGCTCACTTATATTGTGGCCAAGAAGTCCCTTGCAGGAAATATCCGAATACTTCTCGCTAAAAGCCTTTAAAAACTCATCTTTCTTTTCATTTAAGATTTTCTTCTGCTCTAAGTCATTATCCTCGCTGTAGCCATACTTCATTCCAATAAGAATCATTGCTGCATTTACAGCGCCACAGCACTCTCCCAATCCGAAGCCACCTCCGAAGGTTGATGCAAGCTTTCTTGCTGACTCTATTGATACGTCAACTTTCTCAGCATAATTCTCCATAACCACCTGACCGCAGTCAATGCCAGCCTGGAATCTTAGTAAAATCTCCTCGTTTGTCATTTTGCCCGTCTCCTTTTAGTAATCAAGTCTAAGAAAATCATCCATGGAAGCAATAAAATCATGGCTTAGATAGGTCTTTAGTTTATTGTAAGTTGCAGGGTTTTTATTTTGCCTACCATCACTCTCATATTCTACCATAGCCATGGCACACCAGGTAAGTCCCCTTAGAACAGTTATCCTTGCGTAGTAAAGACTTCTGCCAAGAAGGCCCTCAGTATTGTATCTTCCATCCACCCTGTCGATGTAGTCACTTATAAAGTCTACCATATCATTGTAGTCAAGAATGGTATCGGTTTTAAAGAAGGTGGTGGTAGGGACTAAAAAGTGTCCCAGATCCTGTGCCGGATCTCCAATCAAAGGTTTCTCCCAGTCCACCAGGTAAGCCCCCCTGTCACCATCTATAAGGAAATTTGATGAATTAAGCTCTGTATTTATAATGCATTTGCAAGGACTCTCCATAGACTTCTCTTTATGTAGAAGTTCCCCGTAGGACAGCATCTCACTTAACCTGTCCGAAACATAAGCATCAGCCCCGTCCCAGGACAGATAGACACTAAACATTTCATGACACTCTTTAAGCATTGCCGCTACCGGATCAGAGGGTTCTATAAGCCCATTGTTTTCAGGAAACTTAAGGCTATGTATATCCGCAAGTACTGCTGCAGCTTTTCTTAAATCCATCTCATAGTTCAGGGCACTTCCTGGCAAAAAATCCATTACCAGAATACCTTCCTCACTGTACTTTCCGCTGTCGTCGAGATAGTAAAGTTTCGGAGTTCTTCCACTAGCTTCAAGCATTCTAAGAGCATTGGCCTCATAGCTAATCTGCTTATCTAAATGAAGCTGGCTTCCCCGGTTAACCCTAAGCACCAGTTTTTTACCAGTTTCAGGATGGTTAAATATGTAGTTACTGTTGTACTCTCCCTGAGCCAGAAATTCATATTCCTCGATTATTTCATCAGGAAGTTTAAGAGCCTGTCTGTATTCAGGGCTCTCCACTATCTTTCTAAGGCCTTCAGGCAAAACTAATAAAGCCATCTATCTCACATCCTTATACATATCTGAAATAATATTAATATCCATTCCGTCCCTGTACATCTTTCTAAGACGGTTCATTTTCCACATAACCTTAAGCTTAGGAATATTAGCTCGCGGGAATCTCCTGTCAGAGGTATAAATTCTGTGCTTAGTCATACCAAGCTTAACCTTTTTTCTCTTAAGCATTAGAGAGAACTCATAGTCCTCCATTATTGGAAGGTCCGGGAAACCTGAAAGGGAAAAGAAAAGGTTACGGTCAATGAATATTCCCTGATCGCCGAACATTACCTTCCTGTCGAAGACCCTGTGGTTAGATATAACCCTGCAGGTCCACATAAAAAACTGCTTAGAATGAAAGGCTATACCGAAACAGCCTGCCTTTCTTTTTGCCATGACATCCTTAATCTCAGAAAGGAAGTTTGCTGGTATTTCGCTGTCGGCATGAAGGAAGAATAGTATATCTCCTCTGCTTTCCTTAGCACCAGCATTCATTTGTCTTGCTCTGCCCTTGTCTGATCTTAGCACCTTAAAATCTTCCGGTATCATAGACAGGGTTTTATCCTGAGAACCTCCGTCTACCAGAATAATCTGGCATTTGTCATTGTAGGGTCTTAACATGTCTAATAATGCTAAGATGGTTGTTTCCTCATTGTAAATCGGCACAATCACACTTATATCAACGTGTTCCATCACAAAAGATGCAGTGCGAAGCCTCTGCAAGCTTCTGTCATCTCGGATTCTGTCCCTAAAAAGCCTTATATCATCTCTGTTATCTATATCATGCAGGGTCTTTCCCTGGTAGAGGCTGCTTCCCGCATTAAGAATAGTCTCTCTGGTATTATTAAAAACCTGGTCATGAGAATAGGTCTGGTCAACAAATGGAAGGCTGCTATGTGATCTCATGCCTATAAGGTAGTAGCCCCCGTCCTCAGTGGCATTTAAGACATAATCATCATCCTTAAGTGCCCTGAAGGAATCGAGAATTATATCCTCCGTAAGCTCAGGAATATCAGAACCCACGAGAAGCACTTCCTCGTAACCGAGACTAAAAACCTTATTAAAGGCATTGTTCATCCGTTCGCCTAAATCTGCCCCCTCCTGAGGAAAGTAATCTGCTGGTCCAGTAATTTCCTTTAAGACTCTTAGACCCTCCTCCTCTTTTTCCTTAAAAGAGGCAAAAAAAACCAGAAGATCCCATGCTTTGCTTCTAAGTGCCTTTAGCTCGTCAAGAAGCATAGCCTCCCCTAGTAAAGCACACTCGTTTTCATCATAGTATGGCATCAGTCTGGTTTTAACAAGTCCCGGAACAGGAGCTTTTGCGAAGAGAATTACCGCCTTCTTCATTAGTTTTCTTCCTCTTTATTTTTTTGTCTGTCCGCATATATCTGTCTAAACAGGGTTATAAGGGCAAAAAGGGCAAACAAAATCATTAGTCCAGTAACCATGGTCTTGGCTCCACCTGTCAGCATGCCGCCAACATAGGAATAAACTATGGTTGCAGGAAGCTGACCTACACCTGTGGCAAGCATAAAAGAGCCAAATGACATTGAGGTAAGTCCTGCAGCATATGAAACTATATCAAAGGATACGAAGGGAAGCAGTCTGCATATAAGAATGGTCTTGCTTCCGTATCTCTCAAAATACTCATCAAACTGCTTTAAACCTGCTTTGGTAGCCAGTCTCTCAGTGACATCTCTTCCAAGGATTCTTGCTATAAAGAAGCAGACTGCTGCTCCTGCCATGGCGGAGGTCCAGGAAAGGATAGCCCCCTGCCACCAGCCAAAGAGATTGGCGTTAGCAAAGGTTAACAAAAAGGCTGGAAGAGGTGCTGCCACTGACTGAAAAATCATTAATAAAAAGGATACCAACCCGGCATATACACCATACTCTTCCACAAAGGCCCTGACCTCCATAAAGTCTCCCGAGGCGAACATAGCTAAAATCTGTTTCATGGTAGCCTTTAATGGTGGGAGGGTAAATGATAATATCAGAAGGATCAAAAAGAGACCTATAACAAGGGCTCTTCCTATCCATTTTTTCTTTTTTTCATTCATATTATAATCCCTTTATTTTAAAAATCATTCTTCTAAAAAGGTTTAATCCGCTTTTTGCCTTTTCTTCTGTATTCAGAATAACAGCAAGAAGGTGGTCGCAATTGTCCATTCCATTTCTTGTAAGTTGCATGGAACATGAAGCACAGTAGGTGTATAGTCCATCCGGAGCCTTTGCTACTATGTCTTTAGCCATCTTTTTGGAAGCTTCCGGATTCTCTTTCCATAGAAGATTGGAAAGACCGCAGCAGCCTGCACAGTCCATAGTATCGGGCCCATCTTCAAAATAAGTCATGATCTCTGGCAGTATTCTGTCTCCCTTTCTGTCAGGGCATGGCTTATAAATCATTTTGTTCTTATCAAGTCCTTTAATGTTAAGACTCTCGCTATAAGGCAGTTCTCTTAGCTTATCATACACTGTCCGAACCTTTAGTCCCTTTTTTGACAGGTAATCATAGCAGTTAGGGCAGGCTACGATAAGCTCCTTTATATTATTATCCTCAAGATAGACTTCTATCTTTTTTATGTTTTTTTCTTCTTTTTTACTGTTTCCGCCCTCGGACAAGGGCTTGCCGCAGCAGCCATAAAGGCTTCCGATGCCGCTTTCTCCGAATATCTTCTCTAGTTTCCTGTTAGTCTCAGGATATACCCTGTAAAAATTACATCCTGGGAAATACATAGATTTCTCCGAAGTTACTTCCTCATTAAAATAACGTCTCTTAAGATACCTGCTACCAAGGGTTACTATAAGCATTAATAAAAGGGCAATGCCAATATATAAAACTCTATTGTTCCTGTCAGCAAGTCCTGCTGTGCCAATAGTGTACATAGCTGTTCCAGGCAGCATGAAAATTAATGAAAACAATGAATATACACCGAAGTTTATATCTGTTATTCCATAGGCAAAATTCTGCAGATTAAAAGGGAACAGAGGTACAAGCCTGGTAATCATGAGCACAAAGAGCTCATTTTGCCCGGTCTCATCAAAGAGCCACTTTTTTAAATACCTGTTCTTCTCTATGGCAGGCTTCAGGGAATCTTTTAGAAAGAACCTTCCCACCAGGAAGGAACCCATTGCTCCTAGGCTTGTGGAAAGGGAACAGAGAATTGTTCCAAAGAAGGGTCCAAAAACAAGCCCTGCAATTATGGCAAAAGTCACTCCAGGAATTGCCAAAAGCACACATCCCACCACTGTAAAAACCACATAGATAATCACAGCCAAGAGATAATTCCTGTTTAGAATATCCTTTAGCAGTTCTATATTATCCGTATTAAAGTAGTCACTGAAGTGGAATAACCTATCAAGTATGAAAATGGCCACCACAATCAGGGCAAAATATATTATTTTTCTGTACTTTTTAAGCTTAGACATGACTCTTTCCTTTAGTAAAGCTAATCATAAGACATCTTATATTCTGTAGTATAATCGAAAGAGAAAGCAGAATAAAAGTGAAATCCATTTCCGGCAGACTTCTTCTGTCATAGCAAAGAGAAATAACCAGCATGAAAATGGTTAATAAAGCAGTAATAACAATGGAAAGACCTGCCCACTTAGACCTTGCCTTTAGGAAGCTCCTAATGGCGAGCACGAGTACCACTACAGTGAAAAGACACAGTAAAATAAGAACAGTTGTTGGAAGAAGGCTTCCCACCTTAGCTTCAATAACATTGCTATTGAAATTAACCCATCTGCGCATTCCAAGCTTCTTCTCGGTAAAGTAATGGAATACATAAATTCCCGCCAATAAAAGAAGCTCAACTACGATGCCTAGCACAGACAGTATTTTTTTATATAAGCTCATTTCATCTCCTAAGAAAAGAATAGGCGTTGCTCTTGCAACGCCTATTATAATAACTATACTTCTTTAATGCTAAGGACTACTATTTACTCGCCAGCCTTATCATCGGATAACTCGGATACTGTAGTGTGAATGCAGTTTTCATCAGCTGGATCACCAACCTGAACCTTGTTATCACCATACATAATCCACTCATACCAGCCACCATCGTATACAGAAATGTTGTCGTAGCCTTCCTGATACATGATAAGGAATGGAACTGTAGCTCTCCAACCTGTACCGCAGTAGAATGCTAACTGATTATCGAATGTAAAGTTAACATCAGACCAGATACCTGCCTCTAAATCTGCTAACTCAAGTGCCTTACCGCTCTCATCGCAGAAACCGTTTACGTCAAAGGCTGTGTCACAACCCTTGCCCCATACAGCGCCGTCTGGCTCACCAGCCTTGGTCATATAGGAATATCCGGATGTCTCACCTAACCACTCCTTGTCAGCACGGATAGATACTAACTTGAAGTTTGGATCAGACTCTAACTTATCTGCAGCATCTGTCATGGATACCCAGTACTCTGGATGTGCTGGAACCTCACAACCGAAGTCAGCAGCTGCCTCTAATACGTTTTCAGTAGTCTCTGTCTCAAAGCCAGCCTCTGTCCATGCAGCTAAACCGCCATTAAGAATCTTAACGTTCTCAACACCACAATAGATGTAGCCGTATGCCTGTCTGGATACACCAGATAAATCATCACCGTAAAGAATTACAGTTGTGTCCTTAGTAATACCACGTGCAAGAAGATAATCTCTAATCTCCGCTGCAGATAAAAGGTTGTAAGCACCGGTCTGATCACCAGTTGCATCCTCAACCTCAACAACTGCTACCTGGATAGCTCCTGGAACATGGCCTGTTGTATATGCCTCAGACTGTCCCATATAGGATACTTCACAAATCACAAAATTTTCAGACTCTGGCTGCTCACCATTGATTACTGAATTAACCCACTCTGGGCTAACGAATACTCTTCTCTGATCAACAGAAGCTACAGTTGCTTCGCCTTCGTTCTCTTCCTGATTGTCGGAAACACTGTTTTCGTTGTTGTCTGTTGGCTCCTCTGTCTTATTGCCACATGCTACCATCATTGTGGAAACCATTGTAACGCATAACAGAAGGCTTAATAACTTCTTCTTCATATTTACTATTTCTCCTTTATTGGGTTGCTTTTAACTCCTTTGATATTCTATAATCCGTCATTTATCTTGTCAATAAGTAATTTAAATAGTCTAATAAGTATCCAGAATTATACTAATAAGAAACCTTAATCTGTCACAGAGGCAGGAAAGTATCCACTTGTGCAAGCCCAGTGTCTGTATTTCTCGTCATCAGAACAAAAACCCCGGAGTACTCCGGGGTTTCTAAGTATCTTTAAATTATAATCCAATAAGTTCCTTCTCGCGACGGATAGCATTCTCTTCAATCTCAGTGATTTCTGCCATCATCTTGTCTACGAACTCCTGATCCTTAATTCCTGAAAGGTTAATCTTAACATTTAAGCCAGCTGCAAGTACGGCTGTACGAGCCATCATAAGACCTGTCTTGCAGTCTGTAATGGAATTCTGGTTACCCTTCTTAATAGCAAGCTCAGCATAATCAAATACTTCATATGCCATCTTTGCTGTCTCAAGTGGAACCTGCGCTGCGAGCTTAAGTCCTTCCTGCATCTTAGCTCTGCGGATTTCCTTCTGCTCGTCTGTATCCTTTGGAAGGGATAATGCATCCATATATACGTTGAAGGAATCTGTATCCTTCTGAATCATCTCAACTAACTCCTTCTGAAGCTCGTGGGCGGATGCCTCCATTACCTTCATCTCTTCTTCAACATCTGCATACTTTTCTCTTCCCATGGTAAGGTTAGCTACCATTCCGGATAAAGCTGCACCAAGTGCACCAGCAAGTGCTGCGATGGAACCGCCACCTGGTGCAGGAGCATTGGACTCAGTGAGTTCGCAGAATGCTTCTACTGTCATATTCTTCATTATGAAAATCTCCTGATTGTGTATTAGTCAAATAATCTGGTCTCAAGAACCTGATTCATATCGAAGTTCTCGATCTGTAAGTAATACTCAGCTGCGTTTACTAAAGCTGCCATTGGAACTAAACCAATAACCTCAGACCCAATAACGTTAACGCCATATCTCTTAGCTTCCATCTTAACCATTTCATGAGCCTGGTATACTGCAGTCTTCTCATAATTTACAAGGTTCATGGAAACCTGAGCAATGTTTCTGTCCTCTAACATAACGCCCATAGCCTTGCAGTAACGAAGTCCTCCGCCAATGTGACGAACAGTCTTAGCAATCTTATCTGCAATCTCAAGGTTATCTGTATCTAAGTTTACATTGTAAGCTACAAGTGGCATTCTTGCGCCTATAGCTGTTACACCGCCGGTTGGGTGAATTGTATCTGGACCAAAGTCTGGCTTCCAGTCTGGATCCTTCATCTTCTCAGCCATTCCTTCGAACTGGCCCTTACGAACCTTTGCAAGATTCTCTCTGTGTGGCGCAGATGCGGACTGCTCATATAAGAAGAATGGCTGGCCAAACTTCTCAGAAGCTTCCTTTGCAACTGCCTTTGCAATCTCATCAGCGTCTGCTACTGTTGTGTTTCTAATTGGAATAAATGGGATAACATCTACTGCACCCATACGTGGATGCTGACCCTCATGCTTAGTCATATCGATAAGCTCTAAAGCCTTACCAATAGCCTCTACCATTGCATCCTTTAATGCCTCTGGCTCACCGATTACTGTAACAACAGATCTGTTGTGGCTCTCGTCGGAGCTGTAATCTAAAAGCTTTACGTTCTGCTTTCCTCTAAAGCAATCTACAATCTTCTCAACCTTATCAAGGTCACGACCCTCACTAAAATTAGGTACGCACTCAAGAATTCTATCCATTGTTTTTCGTCCTTTCTTCCCTGTAAAACTTTAACGTGATAAAGTAGTAAAATATTTCTTTTATTACCATTAGAAGGGTTGCGAAAACACAACCCTTCTAAAAATAAAACTTTAATTATTTAACAATCTTACGAGCTTCCATGTAGAATCTCTTCTCCTGAGCCTCGCCCATGGAGAAAGTCTTTCTTGGAAGAACACCATCGATGATAACACCGCGGAATAAATCTGCCTTAGCTGGATCTGGTAAATAGAATCCCATGTTACCTTCCTCGCCGGAAAGCTGTGCTAATGCATCTAAACCGTGAATATAGTCAATCTTGACATCTTTCCTAGTAGCCATGTAGTCATCTAAGAAGTTCTGTAAGGAAGCAACTTCCATTGCAAAAGGTGAATTCTTAACTGTGAAAGCACCCTTCTCCTTTCCTGCAGTCCACTTAAATACCTGACCGTCAGCCTCACCATCTACAACCTCTCCACCCTTCTCGGTGAAATAAGTCTTAGCTGCGCTTAAAAGGTCTTCCTTGTTTGCGTTAAATAAAACTCTGTAGATTGCCTCAATCTCAAGGCTCTCGTCATGAATGTTAACAACCTCAGCTAAAACGAAACGTGCTGGATGATCAGCCTGTTCCTCAGGACTTAATCCCTTCTTGATTTCCTCCCAGTTAGCCTTTGCAGTAGCCATGGAGTGGTTTCCATCACCAGTTGCATACCAAACGATTGGATAATCCTTATCTAAATTGTACTTCTTGTTGAAGGTCTCTCTGTCAGCAAGCTTATCTAAAGCTGTCTGAATCTGGTCAACAAGCTCGCCTTCTTCGATAAACCAGCCAGTAAGGTGACCACCATTCTGCATAAGCTCAACATCGTAAACCTTCTTAAGCTCATCTCTCTTAGCATATACAGGCTCAATAACGGTTCTGTCTGGATCGTCAATTAAGAGCATGATATGTGGAAGCTCCACAGAAGCGTTGCGACGAACAGCAAGACGAGGTGGAATTCTCTCAACTACAGTCTTCTCTGTTGGTCTGATATAGGATGTGGATCCTAAGTTATAATCATACTGCTCAAGATCAAAGGCCATCATGATTCCCTTACGTCCTGTGACACGTCCTGTCTCACGGTCAAGTAAAATCATACCTGTTGGGAGCTCCTGTAAGGTACCCTCCTCAACATACTTAATCATTTCCTTGTTAATCTTCTCAGTTCTCTCAGCTACATCATCACCCTCTAAGTAAATCTCAGGAAGTGTGATCTTTACTGTTGATGGGGCATCCCCAACAATCTCATTAACCTTGTTCCAATACTCTGGCTCGGAAGTATACTGGTCGCAGGCAACTACTGCCCACTTAGCCATATCTACGCCTTCCTTAGGGAGCATCATTTTGCAAGGGAAAGTACATCTCTCTGCCATGATTTCCTCCTAGCCCTCGAAAGTAGACTTGATAACGTCTACTAACTCTAAACCGATTCTACCCTGGCACTCGTTGGTACCTGCACCGATATGTGGTGTACAGGATACTGCTGGATGGTTAGCGAGCTCCCAGTTAGGATCCTTCTCGGATAACCAAACATCAAGTCCTGCTGCTCTAACCTTACCGGAGTTAAGTCCATCAAGTAATGCCTTCTCATCTACGTTGGAACCACGGGAAACGTTGATAATAACAACGCCATCCTTCATCTTCTTTAAGTTCTCCTCGTCAACGATTGGCTTATCACCAGATGGTGCACACATACAGATAATATCAGACTGAGCATAAGCCTCTTCCTGGGAAACGAACTTCATGCCAATCTCTGCTTCCTTGTTCATCATCTTGTCAGCGAATGGATCATAAGCTAATACATTCATGCCAAGTGCCTTTGCCTTAACACCAACCTGAGTTCCGATACGGCCGAAACCAAATACACAGATTGTCTTGCCTGCTAACTCGAAGCCCTTGGAGTAAGCCTTCTTCTCCCACTTCTGCTCTCTCATTGTATGTCCAGCGATGGAAATGTTTCTAGCACAAGAGAACATATGAGCAAATGCTAACTCGGAAACTGCATTTGCGGAAGAGTTTGGAGTATTGCGAACTGTAATACCGTTCTCCTCAGCATATGCCTTGTCAATATTGTCGATACCAACACCTGCACGAACGATAAGCTTAAGCTTGCCGCCCTTCTCAGCGTCGATCTGCTCTTTCTTAATCTTGGTAGCGGAACGGATGATAACTGCATCGAAATCCTTTAATGCTGCGCCTAACTCGTCTGGCTCATAGAACTTCTCAACGATTTCATATCCGTCCTTCTGTAAGGACTCGATAGCGCTCTTGTCCATACCGTCTGTAACTAAAATACGTGTTGCCATGGTAACACCCTCCTGAATATTGTCTTAATTAGTTATTCTTCGCTTCGTAATCCTTTAAGAAGTCTACTAATGCCTCAACGCCTTCCTTTGGCATAGCGTTGTAGATAGAAGCACGAAGACCACCAACGGACTTATGTCCCTTAAGGTTGTCAAAGCCTGCTGCCTTAGTTGCTGCCACTACGTCTGCATCCTTGTCAGCATCGCCTGTAACGAATGGTACGTTCATTAAGGAACGGTCACACTCACGTACAGCACCCTTGAATAACTTGGAGTTGTCTAAGAAGTCATAGAGAACCTTAGCCTTATCCTGGTTCATCTTCTCAACTGCCTCTAAGCCACCCATGTTTAATAAATACTTGAATACCTTACCACAGCAGTAAATTGCCCAGCAGTTAGGTGTGTTGTATAAGGAATCTGCATCTGCATGTGTCTTGTAGCTCATGTAGATTGGAGTCTTAGGATCAAGATCCTCACGGATTAAGTCCTCACGAACGATAACGATGGACATACCAGCTGGTCCTACGTTCTTCTGAACGCCTGCCCAGATTAAACCATACTTCTCAACGTCGCATGGACGGCTTAAGAACATGGAAGACTGGTCGGATACTAATACATGACCCTTAGCGTTTGGTAAGGTGTTGAATGTAGTTCCGTTGATTGTCTCGTTCTCGCAGATATATAAGTAATCAGCATTCTCTGGAATATCTAAGTCGGAGCAGTCTGGCACGTAAGAGAAGTTCTCATCCTTGGAGGATGCAACAACCTTAACCTCACCATACTTCTTAGCCTCAGCGATAGCCTTCTTGGACCAAGCACCAGTCTCAACATAAGCAGCTACGCCGTTCTTCATAAGGTTCATTGCTACCATAGCGAACTGTAATGTACCGCCGCCCTGAACAAATAATACCTTATAGTTATCAGGAATACCCATAAGCTTTCTTAAATCAGCCTCTGCCTCATCGCGGATCTGCTGGAAAACCTTAGATCTGTGGCTCATCTCCATAACGGACATGCCTGATCCCTGGTAATTTAAAACTTCATCTCTGATCTCCTCTAAAACTGGTTCTGGCATCATAGCAGGACCTGCGGAGAAATTAAATGTACGATTGTACTTCATAGTGGTAAACTCCTTTCCTTCACCCATTAAATTATCCCTCTCGGATATGGGCAGACTTCTGCCCTTATCGTCCACTTGCAATTATATATGTGATACTAGTAAAAAACAACAGTTACTAAGCATAAAAATCCGGTGGTTTTTTGTTAAAAACCACAAGATTATCACATCTTAAAATACAAAAAAGACAGGAAAGGGAATCCCTTTCCTGTCTTGAATAATTATATTACTTTAAAAGTTCTTCCATCTCGTCAATTAACTCTCCAAAGAGTGCTAATGCCTCATTGATAGGTGCTGCAGTTGTAAGATCAACTCCTGCATCCTTAAGGAGTGAGATAGGATCCTTTGAGCATCCGCCAGATAAGAACTCTAAGTACTTCTTAACTGCTGGCTCGCCCTCCTTTAAAATCTTCTGAGAGATAGCCATAGCTGCGGAGAAGGATGTTGCGTACTGGTATACATAGAAGTTGTAGAAGAAGTGAGGGATTCTTGCCCACTCAAGCTTAATCTCATCATCCACAACAATACCATCACCGAAGTATAACTTCTGTAACTCACCATACTTCTGGCAAAGAGCCTCAGCTGTCATAGTCTCGCCTCTCTCGCTCATCTCATTCATCATAAGCTCGAACTCAGCGAACATGGTCTGACGATAAAGAGTTCCTCTGAACTGCTCTAAGAAATGGTTGATAAGGACTGCTCTCTCCTTCTTGTCCTCGGTCTTGCCAAGTAAGTACTGCATTAATAATGCCTCATTACATGTGGAAGCAACCTCAGCAACGAAAATGGTGTAATTTGCGTATACTGTTGGCTGGTTCTTGTAGGAGAGGTATGTATGTAAGGAATGTCCCATCTCATGGATTAATGTAAACATAGAATCCATAGTGTCATGGTAGTTCATAAGAACAACTGGATGAACCTTAGTGCCAGCAGAGTAAGCGCCGGATCTCTTTCCTACATTCTCATATCTGTCAACCCAACGGTTGTTAAAGCCCTCTCTCATTACCTTGCAGTAATCCTCGCCAAGTGGCTTAACAGCCTCCATAATGAGTTCAACTGCCTCATCATATGGAACCTTTCTGTCAGATTCGCCAGTAATTGGTGTATAGATATCATAGAAGTGAAGCTCGTCTAATCCGAGGGTCTTCTTTCTTAACTCGACATACTTGTACATTTTGTCCATATTCTCATGAACTGCGTTAATGAGGTTATGGTATACAGTTGTTGGAACCTCAACACTAGATACAGAAGCCTCTAATGTGGAATTGTAATGTCTTGCCTGCGCATTGAACATAAGGCTCTTAACCTGAGCACTTAAGATAGCTGCTGCAGTGTTCTGGAACTGGTCATAGCTCTTGTAGAACTGCTGGAATGCAGACTTTCTAAGTTCTCTGTCTCCGCTCTCTAAAAGTGGAATAAAGGAACCGTGTGTGATCTCATGCTTTTTGCCTTCTGAGTCAGTTGCGTCTTCAAACTTCATATCTGCGTTATTTAACATACCGTAAATATTGTCTGGAGCCATTGCCATCTCACCAGTCATGGCTAATAAGTTCTCCATCTCAGCAGAAAGAATATGATCTTTAAGAGCTCTGTCCTTGTTTAAAGCACGTCTGTAAAGCTCTAAGCCTGGCTCATCCTTATAGAACTGCTCTAACTTCTCATCTGAAATCTCAAGAATCTCAGGTGTTGCGAAAGAAGCAGCTCCGTAAATCTTAACCAAAGCGGAAGACATTCTTGCATTGTAGTCCTGATACTTGCCATTTCCAGTATCCTGATCATTCTTTCTGGATGCGTAGTTAGCAACCTCCTGCATCCACTCTTCAACCTCGTCGGACATCTTTAAGTAATCAAATAAGTCCTTGGCAGAATTTCCGAGCTTGCCCTTAAATGCCTTAAGCTTCTCGATGTACTCATCTGTTCTGTTAAGGTCCTTTTCGAAGTCCTCATCGCTTGCGTAGAAGTCGGTTAAATCCCAGGTATACTCCTCTGGTACCTCTTCACGTCTTAAAATTCTCTTCTCTTCACTCATTCTCGTTAACCCTCCTTAGAGTAAAAATTTCCCCGTAATTTATTGTGTAGCTAACTGTAGCTCATACAACTTGTGATATATGCCCTTCATTGCAAGGAGTTCCTGATGTGAACCTGACTCCATAAGCTTTCCGTGATCTAATACATAGATTCGGTCAGCGTGCTGAATGGTGGACAGACGATGGGCAACCATAATTGTGGTTCTTCCCTCCATAAGTCTGTCTAAGGCTTCTGTAATCAGGCTTTCAGTCTCTGTATCAATATTGGCTGTGGTGGACCTCTCGGTCGGATATACTCTCATTGCAAAGGATGCAGAATATTTCTGGCCGAAATATGACATTTGGGTGAAGGAAGGCAGGCCTCTGCCGAAAGCAATGGCGGAAGCCGCCCTGCTGTTTGCCTATATGGAGAGGAACGAGGCCCGTCTTGCCGACGTTCTGGAGAGAATAGGAGGGGCGGACAGCCCGATTCTCAAGAGATTCAACGCATTCAGCGAGGCTATGGCCAAATCTTCGGGGTCAAAGTCCTCTCTGGAATATTTCCGGAAGCGTTTCGGTGACACCTACTGGTATTATTGCTCCTTCGTCAAAGACTTTGATATCAACTGACAATGAGAAATTTGACAAGATACATCTGTTTGACGGCCCTGCTTCTGACCGCTCTTTCCTGCACTCCCGGAATCCCTCAGTGCGGGCAGATTGAAGAGGAGCCTGATATCTTCCCCGACTACCGGGAAACCACGGTTCCACCTAACAT
>JAZQNS010000022.1:0-6045 GCA_045627425.1 Lachnospiraceae bacterium
GGGGTCCGCGGTTTTCCACCCCCCGGCGCGCAAGGTCGAGTTGTCCTTGTGACCCGACCGGAGTGAAACGTAGACGCGAAGCGAAGATCGACTCCGGTCTAGTCCATTTTCCTAACAAAAAAGCAGGCCTTTTGGCCTGCTTTTTAATCTATCTAAACTTTATAAATCTTTACCAGTTAACATCTTGTAGCCCTGTAAATACTTCTCGATTGTTTTGTCAACAATATCCTGTGGAAGTGTCCAGTCGTGCTTTCCTTCGTTAGCCTTTAACCAGTCACGGGCAAACTGCTTATCAAAGGATGGCTGTGAATGTCCTGCTTCATACTGGTCAGCTGGCCAGAATCTTGAAGAGTCAGGAGTTAACATCTCATCACCAATTACGACGTTTCCGTCCTCGTCTAAACCAAATTCAAATTTTGTGTCTGCAATGATGATGCCCTTGGTAAGAGCGTAGTCAGCACACTTTTTATATAAGGCGATAGTATAATCACGAAGCTTCGTAGCATACTCTTCACCATGTCCTGGGAAATACTTCTCAAGATGTGTGATGGACTGCTCAAAAGAAATATTTTCATCATGGTCGCCGATTTCAGCCTTTGTTGAAGGAGTGTAGATTGGTTCAGGTAACTTGTCAGATTCTTTTAATCCCTCTGGGAGCTTGATGCCACATACTGTTCCATCATTTAAATAGCTCTTCCAGCCAGAACCGGTAATGTATCCACGAACAATGCATTCTACTGGAAGCATCTCTAATTTCTTTACCTTCATGGAGTTGCCGTCGAATCTTTCCTGCTGGAAGAATTCAGGCATATCCTTTACATCTACAGATAACATATGGTTAGGAAGGATATCCTCTGTTAAATCAAACCAAAACTTGGAAATCTGTGTGAGTACAGTACCCTTCTTTGTTACTTTGTTATTTAAGATAACATCAAAACAGCTGATTCTGTCTGTTGCAACAAGGATAAGGCTGTCACCGTTATCATAAATCTCACGTACCTTACCTTCTTTTATTGGCTTTAATTCCTGCATTTTTATACCTCGCGTCATTTGTAATAAGAAAAACTCCATTTAATAGGATAGTTTCATTTCACTCAAAAATCAATAGGCATTTTGGATGATTTATGCTATATTTTTGGTAAGGAATTAGAAAAAGACAACGAAGAAATGGCAGTTGTCGGAATATGGAGGGTTACTATTTATGAAAATGTATGCTATTGGTGTAGATATTGGAGGAACCACTGTTAAACTTGGTCTTTTCTCCACTACCGGTGATTTGTTGGATACATGGGAAATAGTTACTAATACAGAGAATCATGGAATGCACATTCTTGAAGATGTTCACGATACAATTATCGAGAAACTACAGGAAAAGAATATCTCCCTGCTTGATGTTGAGGGTATTGGTATTGGTGTTCCTGGTCCTGTAGGTCCAGATGGAACAGTGTTTAAGTGCGCAAACCTTGGATGGGATATCTTAAATGTTGAGGAGCGTCTTAAAACTATGACAGGATTAAAGGTGAAGGCTGGTAATGATGCAAATGTTGCTGCCTTAGGAGAAATGTGGCAGGGCGGTGGCAAGGGCCACAGAAACATCGTAATGGTTACACTTGGAACCGGTGTCGGCGGAGGTGTAATTATAGACGGTCATATTCTTGCAGGTACCAATGGCGCTGCAGGAGAAATCGGACATATACATGTTGTGGACGGAGAGACAGAAAAATGCGGTTGTGGTAACAAGGGCTGTCTTGAGCAGTACGTGTCAGCAACTGGTATCGTAAGACTCTGTAAGAAGCACTTAAAGGAGGATGAGACAGCTAAATCTTCCTTGAGAAGGTTAGATGAGATCACCTGTAAGGACATCTTTGATGCTGCCAAGGCGGATGATCATTTTGCCAATAGAGAGCTTGAACAGTTTGGCAAAACTCTTGGAAAGGCACTTGCTCAGATTTCAGCCACTGTTAATCCTGAGGCCTTTGTTATTGGTGGCGGTGTGAGCAAAGCCGGAGAGGTTATTCTTGGCAGTGTTCAGAAGTACTATAGAGAGGTTTGCTTCCATGCTTGCAGAGAGACAGAATTTAAGCTTGCGGAGCTTGGAAATATGGCAGGAATCTATGGCTGTGTTCGTATGCTGATTGAAGAGTAGGAGGGCATATTTATGGACAAGAAGATTATTACTATTAGCAGAGAGTTTGGATCTGGCGGAAGAACAATTGGAAAGGCACTGGCTGACAAGCTTGGCATCAAGTGCTATGACAGCGAGATTATTGACGAGGTTGCTGAGAAGAGCGGTTTTGCCAAGGAATATATTGCAGAGCAGGGCGAGTATGGCCAGCAGAGCAGATTTACCAGCTTTTTCACTGATAATGGATTTAATACTGGCATGAGCAATGAGGATACAATCTGGGGAATTCAGAGCAGATTTATATCTGAACTTGCAGTGCATGAGACCTGTGTTATTGTGGGAAGGTGTGCCGACTACATTTTGAAGGACAGAGATGATGTCCTTAAGGTCTTTGTTCACGCAGATGAAGACTTCCGAGCTAAAAGAATTGTCCACGAGTACGGAGAGAAGACCGAGAGCCCTCTTAAGAGAATTAAGCAGAAGGACAAGAAACGTAAGGCTTATTATCAGTACTACACTGATATGAGATTCGGTGATGCCACCAACTATGATATTTGTCTTGATTCAGGCAAAATTGGCATAGACAGATGCGTGGATATAATTGCCAGCCTTCTGTAGTTATTCCTTTAGACAATTTAATTTTTAAGTTGAATTAGATTAAAAATCAATATATTATAGAGTCATGTTATACGAAAAGGAGTATAGGCATGACTCTTCTTACATACCAGGTGTTTAAAACTGTTGCAGATATTGGAAGCTTTCACAAGGCCGCAGAGATTCTTGGTCTTACTCCGTCTGCAATCAGTCATACAATCTCCAACATGGAGAATGAACTTGGATTCACAGTCCTAACAAGGAGTAAAACTGGAATCAAGTTAACCAACTACGGAGAGCATCTTTTGCCCTTCGTAAACGCGGTGCTTAATTCAGATGAGAGCTTACAGCAGACAATAGCCGAAATGAATGGTCTGAAAACAGGAAAGGTTAAGCTTGGAGTATTCTCAAGTGTATGCACTACCTGGATGACTGACATTTTAAATACCTTCAAAGAAAAATATGAGGGAGTTACAGTTGAGGTATTTCAGGGAACATACTCCGAAATAACAGACTGGCTCAAATCAGGAGCAGTGGATATTGGCTTCTTATCAATATCTGCCGCCAAGGATATACCAATCGTTCCTCTTTGCAAGGATCCCCTTCTTTGCGTAATGGCAAAAGGCTCCAGAAAAGATAATGGCACAGGGTCTATCTCGGTGGAAGAGCTAAAGAATTATCAGTTTGTAACCCAGAGAGACAATACAGACTTTGATACCCAGAACTTCCTAAAGGAACACCACCTTAAGCTTCAGAGTAACTACCATCTGGTGGATGATCTTGCCACAGTGAGAATGGTAGAGTCAGGCTTTGGAATTGGTCTTATTCCTAAGATGGTGTTAAAGGATATCCCTTATGATGTTGAAAAGTACGAAATCAGCCCAGAGGCATACAGAATCATAGGAATAGCGACTATGAATCCTGAATTTATGGCACCTGCAGTTCGTTCCATGTACAATCATATTATCAATATGTACAAGGAAATATAGATATAGTTTCTATTGAGAGCTTCACTTTGATATGGTCAATATCAGAGGGGGCTCTTTTTTGAGTTAATATTTGATTAAAATTGTGAACTTTTTTATTTCCTTTTGAAATTCGTTATGCTAAAATTATTGTAATACCAAGGAAAATAGTAGTTTTAACACTGTTTTCTACTTAACTTAATAATTAATGAACCCTAACCGATATATGTATTGTATCAATGATTCCTACGAAAGGAGGCAATGATATGAACATTACAAGCCTAAGCCTTGGCCTTAGTCAGATGTCGGTGGATAACCAGGTAGCAGTTAAGGTAATGGACATGAGCCTTGATAACTACGAGAAACTTGGTTCCGAAATGACCAAAATGATGGAGCTTTCAGTAAACCCATCTGTGGGCCAGAATATTGATTTAAGCGTGTAAGAGAAAGGGGTTCTGTTTAGGAACCCCTTTCGTGTATATTTATGGAGAAAAATACTTTTATTGTTGATGGCTATTCCTTTGATACTGAAATTCAGGCGGAGAAGGCCAGAAAAGAACTTGAGGGCGTGAGATACATCAGGGAGAAGCTCGATATGGACAATCCCGAGGCTGTGCTGACCGTCTACAACAGAATACTTAGGGAGAAGATGTTCTCCACACCAGTTGGATATGCATATCTTAGAGAACTTCAGGAATATCTATATGCATGCCCACAGATAGACAATGAATATGTTCATGCTATCGATTTCGAGCCTGCTCTTCAGAATGCAAGACAGAATGATGCTGAGAGTATCAGACTTAAGAAGGAGAAGGTTAGGCTTAATAAAAAAGAAGAAAAAGAGAGACAGAGAGCCAGAAGAAAAGAACAGGCTAAGGACAAGGACGCAAGAAGCGCAGCCAGGTTTAAGGGGATGTTTATAACAAGCCTGATTTTCAATTTTGCCCTGGTAATCGCCATTATAGGAATGATGGTGATTATGAATATGAGTGACAGTCCAACCATAATTAACTATGAGAATAAGCTTATAGATAAATATGAGTCATGGCAGGAAGAACTCACCGACAGAGAAAACCGTATAAAAGAATATGAGGAAGAATACGGTATTGAGAATGGTTATTAAGGGCGTGTGCCTAAATAATAAATAGGGATTGGAAATGGAGATTCAATTATGGAAAAAGTAAAGATTCTTGTAGTTGATGATGAAGCTTTAATGAGAAAGCTTGTCAAGGATTTCCTCGTCAAGAAAGATTACGAGGTTGTTGAGGCAGAGGATGGAGAGCAGGCATTAGATATTTTCTATTCTGACAAGTCCATATCACTCATTATCCTTGATGTTATGATGCCAAACATGAATGGTTGGCAGGTGTGCCGCGAGATTCGCGAGACTTCCAAAATCCCAGTGATTATGCTTACAGCAAAATCAACTGAGAACGACGAATTACAGGGCTTTGAACTTGGTGTTGATGAGTACATCAGCAAGCCATTTAGCCCAAAGATTTTAGTTGCCCGTGTTGATGCCATTTTACGTCGCTCCAATAAAATTGATACAAGCGATGTCTTAGACTACGGCGGAATCGTTATCAACAGAGCAGCTCACGAGGTTACAGTAGACAACGAGCCAATAGAGCTTAGCTTTAAGGAGTTCGAGTTACTTAACTTCTTCCTTGAGAATGAAGGTATTGCATTGTCCAGAGAGAAGATCTTAAACAATGTTTGGAATTATGATTATTTTGGAGATGCCAGAACAATTGATACCCATGTAAAGAAGCTTCGTTCCAAGATTGGTGTTAAAGGTAATTACATTAAGACCATCTGGGGCATGGGATACAAGTTCGAGGTTTCCGAAGGCAAGTAAGGAGAGATTATTTGAAATCCAGACTTCTTATTGTGTGTTTGGTAGCTGCAATGAGTCTTGGCCTTACGGGTTGTATACAGGAAGAAATGTATGAGCTCACAGAGGCTGAAAGACAGGCGATTATTCAGTACTCAGCACACATAATCGGAGAATTTAATAAGAATCAGACCGAAGGTTTTACATCTCTTAGCGCCGATCAGCTTGCTTCTCTTGATAAAAAAGAAGAGGAGGCTCCTGATAGCAGCAATGAGCAGACTGGCACTGGGTCAACTACTGATAACAATCAGGCTGACACGGGCTCCTATGTGGATGCCACTTTTACAGATGTTCTTAAGTCGGAGGCCAAGCGGTCTTAGGAAGACAATAGAGAGGGACAACTCCTTGGCCCACAGAACGACATGGCTACGATCCGACTTAATGAGCAGACTGGCACTGGGTCAACTACTGATAACAATCAGGCTGACACGGGCTCCTATGTGGATGCCACTTTTACAGATGTTCTT
>JAZQNS010000023.1:0-12160 GCA_045627425.1 Lachnospiraceae bacterium
TCCCTCTCTATTGTCTTCCTAAGCCCGCTTGGCCTCCGACTTGTCTCAGCTACGCCGCCATTTCCTTCTACTTCCACATAGCCCTTATTTGGAAAAGAAGTCTTTATGCACTTTCCTTCGTAAATCTCACCTTTTTTCATATTTCTTAACACCTTTTGGGCAGTTATTTCTGTTCTGCCCTGATACTTTATATTATAAATAAAGCCGGATGAAAATCATCCGGCCTTTAAACTAGCATCTACTCTGCAAAAATATCTTCAGATTCGCCGCATTCATACTCATCATACTCACCGCGGCATCCGATTTTTGGCTTAACAATAAATTTGTAAACCAGAAGAGCTGCAGCTACAATTCCTAAAACGATTACTACCGCCTTAATAATTCTGCTGTTCTCTCTTATCTCTAGTAATAATTCCTCCATGATTTGCCCCCTCTCATGTGTAATCATTTTCTAAAACAATTATATCACTGCAGTGCGTCAAAGGCTACATCTTTTTAAGCTTGGCAAATGAAGCAAACATCTTCTTAACTCCAGCCTTCTCAAATTCAACAGTAACCTCAAAGTCCTTACCACCATCTGTAATTTCAAGAACATTACCAACGCCAAACTTTATGTGCTTAACAGTATCGCCAACGCTATACTCAAGGCTGTCTGCCTTGCTAACCTGCACTGGTCCTGCATTAAATGATTTTGTTGTAAATACCGCCTTGGCATTAGAAGACTGAGATGGCTTCATAATAGTTGATTTATGCTCTGTCTCTCCTACTACCTTTGCTTCTTTTTCGTCCATTACGCTTACCTCGATTTCCTTCACAAATCTTGAAATATTATTATATTGCATCTCTCCGCGCAGCATTCTCATTCTGGCTGCTGAAAGATATAAGCTTTTTTTTGCACGGGTCATTGCAACATAGCAAAGACGCCTTTCCTCTTCCTGCTCATCATCATCAAGAATAGCCCCCATTCCAGGGAATAAGCCATCCTCCATTCCACACAGGTACACATTCTTAAACTCAAGTCCCTTAGATGCGTGAATCGTGAGAAGAACTACATAATCCGAGTTCTCATCGTAGCTATCCACATCTGCAACTAAAGCAACCTCCTCAAGAAAGCCTGTAAGTGTAGGCTCCTCGGCATTAAGCTCATAGTTCGCCAGGTTAGAAATGAGTTCGTCAAGGTTGTTAATTCTGTCCTTCGACTCGTCGGTGTTCTCGTCCTTAAGCTCCTTAAGGTAGCCTGTAGTCTCCATCACCTCTATAAGAAGCTTCGATGCAGGCATATCCCCAAGCTTCTCTCTAAAGCCCTTTATAAGGTCCACAAAGCCCCTAAGCTTCTCGCCGGTCTTACCCATTGCGCCCTCTTCGCCTATGCGAATCATGGCCTCAAACATTCCTATACCCTCGGCAGATGCAAACGCCGCTACCTTATCAACTGTAGTCTGGCCAATGGCTCTTTTAGGGACATTGATAATTCGCCTAAGCGCAAGATCATCCCTTCCGCTCTCGATCACCTTAAGATATGCAAGCATATCCTTAATTTCCTTACGCTGATAGAAATTAACACCGCCCACAAGCTTATAAGGTATTCCAGCCTGTATCAGCTTCTCCTCAAGAACACGCGACTGTGCGTTAGTTCTGTACAAAATAGCACAATCACTGTACGCGCCACCTGAAAGCTTATGCATTGTAATCTTATGAGCTACATGCTGCGCCTCCTCATAGGCATTATCAAGCATGTCAAAATGTATTCTCTCGCCTTCTTCATTCTCAGTCCAAAGGCTCTTTTCCTTACGTCCGTAGTTATTCGCAATTACTGAGTTAGCTGCAGTAAGAATGTTCTTCGTGCTTCTATAGTTCTGCTCAAGCTTAATTACCCTTGCGCCCTCAAACTTATGCTCAAAGCTCAGGATATTCTCAATATTAGCTCCTCTAAATTTGTAGATGGACTGGTCATCATCACCAACCACGCACAAATTCTTATATTTATCTGCAAGCAGAGCAACTAGCTGAAACTGCGCCGTATTAGTATCCTGATACTCATCCACCATGATGTACTTAAATCGCTCCTGATAGGACTGAAGTACATCCGGGTTAGTTCTAAACAGTTCGACGGTCTTAACAATAAGATCATCAAAATCAAGTGCTCCGTTCTTCCTTAGCTGCGCCTGATATTCTGTATAGACCTTAGCTACTCTCTCCTCATTATAATTACCCTCAGCCTCTAGAGCGTAATCCTCAGGGCTAACAAGCTCGTCCTTAAGCGCAGAAATCTTATTTAGAAGACTTCTCTCCTTATGAACCTTGGTGTCAATATTAAGCGTCTTGCACACATTCTTCATAAGGCTCTTCTGGTCATCACCATCATAGATAGTGAAATCCGTTGGATAACCTAGTCGGTCAATATATCTTCTAAGGATTCTAACACAGGTCGCGTGGAAGGTTGCCACCCAAACGGTTCCCTTAAGCGAAGCACCTGCCATAGCCGCCTCGACACGTTCCCTCATCTCACCTGCTGCCTTATTGGTAAATGTAATCGCCAGAATGTTATATGGATCAACCCCCATCTCACCAATAAGATACGCTATTCTCATTGTGATAGCCTTAGTCTTACCAGAGCCAGCACCTGCAAGAACAAGAAGAGGTCCTTCTGTACATTTGACCGCTTCAAGCTGTTTATCATTCAGTTCTGATAAAATATCCATAAAACCTTCTCCAATACTACTACAATAAAAAAGAAAATATGCGTGCAAAAAACCTGCAGACATAAAGCCTACAGTTAAAATAAAATAGAGCGCGAGACGGGACTCGAACCCGCGTCCCCGACCTTGGCAAGGTCGTGCTCCACCAACTGAGCCACTCGCGCATAAGTGCTTTCTTCAAAGCACTCATATAATATACTATGCTGACCTTCGTTTGTCAACAACTATTTTTATTTTTTTTAAATTTATTTTACAAGAGCAGAAATCTCTTTAAAATGCTCATTCTTAGCACCTACTGTCCACTCAAAAAGAACAGATTCCATAGTTGCAAATACTGCGCCCTCATCATCTGCACGCTTAAGAGCAACCTCTTTATCTGAATCCTTTCTTGAAGCCATGCAGTCCACAGCCATAACCACTGTGAAGCCTTCTTCTATAAGATCACGAATTGTCTGAAGAACGCATACATGTGCTTCCATACCAAGAATAATTACTGTATCTCTGCCCTGAGCCTTAAGCTCATACATTTTATCAAGTACTGGCTGCTCAAGAGCTGAGAACTGTGTCTTGGCAAATACAGCCATATCAGGCGCTGCCTCCTTAACCTCAGGCACAGTGCTTCCAAGTCCCTTTGGATACTGCTCTGTTGCAACTACAGGAACTGCGTGTACTGCTGCGCCCTTAAGAAGAGTTACAGAGTTCTTAAGAATGTCCTCCTTATGAGCCATAGCCGGAAGAAGTCTCTCCTGAATATCGATTACAAGTACAATTGATTTTTCTGCTGAAATTCTCATTTAAACTACTCCTATACTTCTTAAAATAAATATTATTAAGGTTAGCGAGAAGGCCGAGCCAAGAGTTGTCATTACAACCGCTGAAGCTGTAAGGGTTCCCTCGCTTCCCATGTTTTTCGCCATAACATAGCTCGATGGTGTGGATGGTGAGCCAAGCATAATAAGGATTGCAACAAGTGCTGGTCCTGTATAGCCCATATATACTGCCACTGGCAGGAATATCGCAGGCAGAACTACAAGCTTAATAAGCGCTACTGCAATAGAAGGCTTAATAAGTGCTATAGCCTTTCTTCCCTCAAATGTAGCACCAATTACAATTAATGCAAGTGGTGAAGCTGTTCTTGCTATATTTCCAATTACGCTATTAAGAATAGGTGGCATGTCAAAATTAATAAGTGCGCAGATAACGCCAATCACAATACCAATAATAATTGGGTTCTTGATTATGCCAAGAAGTGCATCCTTCATAGTCTTCTGCTTCTCACCTGGCGCCTCAAATGTAAGCACTAACACTGCATAGATGTTAAATAGAGGTACTGCACCAATAATCATCATTGGAACCATTCCCGCATCACCATACATATTAGTAATGAGTGCAATTCCAAGTACTGCTGCGCTGCTTCGGTAGGAAGCCTGAACAAATTCGCCTATATAATTCCTTCCCTTAAGGAAAATCTTGCCAATTGCCCATAAGCCCCAGAACGCAATACTGGTAACAATGGCGCAGAACAGCACATACTTTATATCAAATTTCTGATGAATATCTGATTCGAATAAATCCTTAAAAAGAAGAACAGGAAGTGTAACCTTGAAATTAAACTTATTACAAACCTTGCAGAACTCCTCATTAAGAAGCCCTATTCTCCTGCAGAAATAGCCTACTACCATAACAAGAAATAGCGGAATGGTAGCATTTAAGCTAAAAACCAAACTATCTAACATTTCATAAACCTACCAAATATATTCAAAGAAATCCAAACGGTCTTTTTTTATAAAGCCAAAGCTTTCATATAATCTGACAGCAGGTATATTGCTGCCTTCTACATGAAGCATGACGCTTCCTGCTCCGCTCTGTTTAAGTCGTAAAAGAGCCGCCTCAAGAACCACCTTACCGTAGCCCCTGCCACGCGCATCGGCATCCACGTACACATCACTAATGAAGCCCCTCTCCTGCTGCACAGTAATAACTACGCCGCCTATCTGCTTAACTTCGCCGTCCCTATATATATAAAGCTCTTCCTCGCCTTCACAGTTAAATCCCTTAAGGCGCCCCTCGCCCTCAAAGTCAGTAAGCCTCTCATATTCCATCAGATACTGACTTTCAAAAAGCTCAAAGCTCTCATCCGGTGCCTGCGCCATGCCCTGTGCATCCCCTGCACGCATAACCAGAAGAGGCGTTACTACTCCTACGCCCTTAAGTTCCTCTTCAAAGCTCTTAAGAAGTTCTCTAAGCACCTCTAAATCGCCAACTCGTCCAGGCAGTGCCGCATAAAGCTCCGCAGTTCCATCTCCCGGAATAAACGCGCTCATAAAGCCTACAGCCTCATCCCCCGAGTAGGCAAATGCATATGCATTTACCATAAAGGCGTTATCTTCTGCCTCGGTAAACTGCGGCTGTCTGTAGCCATGTGCCGCTTCATACTGCGCCTGTAGCGCTTCTATAACAGCATAATCTTCTGTATCAAGCTCTCGTTTTTTTACTATCTTCAAGATTACTTAAGCCCCTTGATGCCTGGCCAGTATCTAAACATAGCCTTAGCCATGATATAGTCCCTTGGAACATAGGTATTAATCCAGAATCTTGAGTCAAGGGAGTTGTTACGATTATCTCCCATTACGAAATAGTGGCCCTCTGGAACGTCGTATGGACCGTAGCTTCCAAGCATCTCGCCATTAATATATGGCTCGTCAAGTGGATATGCCCCGTCTACAGGCTCACCATTTGCATCAGTGATATACACGATTCCGTCAGTTATATCTACGCTGTCTCCTGGAAGGCCGATAATTCTCTTAATAAAATATTCCTCTGGATTATCTGGATAGCGGAAAATGATTATATCTCCTCGCTGTGGCTCACTGAAATTATATGCCAGTCTAAAGCCTAAAAGTCTATTCTTCTCTTCAATAGTCGGAATCATTGAGCCTGATGGCACCGCACCGTTAAAGAAGATAACAAAATTAAGAACAAGTGCAATAGCTACTGCACATGCAAAAAGAATGATCCAGCTAAGAGCTTCTTTTTTAGCATCTACCTTAGGCTTCTCTGGCTCACTCTTCTTATCTGGCTGCTCACTTGCTTCCTCATATAAAACATCTATATCTTTAACTTCTTCAAAATCTTTTAAATTATTGTCCATTTTATTTCCTATCTAAACACAAAAATTAATAACACCACCTTCGATTTCTAAAAAAAGAAAACAGCAGTGTTACCACTGCTGCTATTCTATCATTATCGTACTTATCTTGCAAATACTTCCTGGTGCTTAGTCAGTAAGGAAACCCTTGATTTTCTTGCTTCTTACTGGGTTTCTAAGCTTTCTAAGAGCCTTCGCTTCAATCTGTCTGATACGCTCTCTTGTAACGTTAAATTCCTTACCAACCTCCTCAAGTGTACGAGGATGTCCGTCATCAAGACCGAATCTAAGAATAAGAACCTGTCTCTCTCTTTCCTTTAAATCCTGAAGGAGAACATCAATGTGCTCACGAAGCATAATTGCTTCAATACCCTGCTCAGGTGTTGGAGTGCTGTTATCCGCAACAAAATCTCCAAGGTTAGTATCATCCTCCTCACCAATAGGAGTCTCAAGAGATGCTGGTTCTCTTGCTATCTGCATAATCTCAAGGATCTTCTCCTCAGACATGTTCATAGCATCAGCAAGCTCCTTAGTAGATGGCTCGTAGCCAAGCTCAAGAGTAAGGTTTCTCTGAATCTTAGACATACGGTTAATGGTCTCAACCATATGTACTGGAATTCTGATTGTTCTTGCCTGATCAGCAAGAGCTCTTGTTACTGACTGACGAATCCACCATGTAGCATATGTACTAAGCTTGTAACCTCTCTCGTAGTTGAACTTCTCAACGCCCTTAATAAGGCCAAGATTTCCTTCCTGAACAAGATCAAGGAAGCTCATACCTCTACCTGTGTATCTCTTAGCAATACTTACAACAAGACGAAGGTTAGACTCAATAAGCTTATTCTTAGCCATCTCATCGCCTTCACTTTTTCTTTTTGCAAGCTCATATTCTTCTTCTGGTGAAAGCAGTGGAACAGCGCCAATCTCCTTAAGGTACATACGAACTGGATCCTCAGTTCCAATACCATCAAGAAGCTCGATAGCCGACATATTAACGTCGCTCTGCTCCTCTTCCTCCTGACGAAGCTCTTCATTTGTTGGTCCAAAGAAATCAAGTGGAATATCTGCTGTAGATATCTCCATTTCCTCGTCTATCTTGTCGAAATCAGATGTGTCAATTTCCTCGATATCATCAAGGTTCTCAGGAGCATCAACAAGCTCAGCCTCCTCGTCAAAATCCTCGATTTCTTCTGAAATTTCTGCATCAGCAGCTACATCAGCAGCGCTTTCTTCTTTGATTTCTTCAATTATTTCTTTTTCTTTAGCAGACTTTCTTGCCATATTTTTTAAAACCCTCTATACCAATAAACTACAAGCGGCCGCTCCGCCTGTTCCTTGTTCTCCGCCTCCATCGCCTTGCGGAGTTCCTGAATGTTCTGCTTGAGCGGGTCCACTATCTGCCCCAGGCTCCTGCTGCTCGACTGTGAGAATTCTTCCTGCCGGGCTTTCAGCATCTCTCCCGTTTCCGACTTCACCTGTGCGGTGACCTTTGCGATTGTCTCGTTGAATTTTGCCTGAAGAGCCTCCATAGCCTCCTCATTGCGGGCCCGCATCTCATTTTTTGTCTCCTCGACCCTCTCCTTCATCTCTTCCGCCCTTCTGTCGGCATTCGACAGGTCGGACTCCAGTTTGGCCACGCGCGCCTTTATTACGTTCCTGGCTATCAGAAATGCCACAAAAGCCGACAATGCGACTCCTCCTATGAATGAAAACAGAACATCCATCTCCCTTTCAAATCAAAAATTCGTTACAAGTTACGATTTTTTACTAAATTGGTCCGATTAAAATCGGATTCCGACTATGAAAAAGTTGTTTATTCTATCAGCAGTGCTTCTGATGATGTCAGCGGCCGTGACTGCTCAGGAAAACGGGCAGGTCATCAAGACGGGTTACAATTTCGGGCCGCTGCCGGTCGTGGCGTATGATGCCGACAAGGGACTTCAGCTCGGTGCAGTGGTGCAGTTGTTCAATTTCGGAGATGGGAGCAATTATCCCAACTACAATTCCAAAATCTATCTTGAAGCATCGTTCTTCACGAAGGGCTCCCAGTTGTACCAGTTGAGGTATGACAACAAGACTCTCATCCCGAACGTTAGGTGGAGCTCCTCATTCAGGGCCACGATAGACAAGGCATACGATTTCTACGGGTTCAACGGCTACCAGAGTTACTATGATTACAACAGGATACAGGCTGGCAAGGACGGCTCCAGTTATCTCTTTTCCCCGTTCTACCGTATGGCCCGCAACGAATTCATGTTCCGGTCCGACTTTTTGGGCAGGATAACGGATAATCTTCAATGGGAAGCCGGGGTCTTTGCCTACTACCACAAAATCGGCTCGATTGACTATGCCAGCATAAACAAGAACAAGAAGCCGGAAGAGATTTATCCTGAAGGGACGCCAACGCTTTTCGACATCTACAAGCGGACAGGCATCATTTCAGAGGAAGAGGCAGAGGGGGGCTTCTCCTCAGGCCTCCGTGCGGGAATAGTCTATGACACAAGGGACAAGGAAGGGGCGCCTTCAAGAGGTATCTGGGCTGAAGGCCATTTCACCGCCGCGATTCCGGGAATCTCAAAGAATCCATATTACAAATACTCGCTGACCTGGAGGCACTATGTTCCCATCGTGAAGCAGGATGTGCTGACGTTTGCATACCGTCTCAATTATGAAGGGACTTTCGGAGATGCGCCTTTCTATGCGCTTCCCTATATGACAGTGATGGGTGAGAAGCAGGACCTGGAAGGTCTTGGAGGATTCTTCACTGTCAGAGGTCTGATGCGCTCCCGTGTATGGGGACTGGATGCCGCCACCTACAATATGGAGTTGAGATGGAGATTTGTCAAGTTCCTCATAGGCAAACAGAACATAGCCCTCGGTCTGAATGTGTTCAGCGACGGAACAATGGTTACCAGAGGCAGGGACATTTCGAAACTTTCGTCTCTTGACGGGACACTTGTCCCTCTGAGCGGGACTGAACGCGATCTGCCTCACGTTACGTTCGGTGCCGGCTTCAGATTCATAATGAATGAGAACTTCATCGTGGCGTTCGATTACGGTACGCCGCTCTCACATTTCCTGAAGAACAGGCAAATCTACAATCAGGACGGTACGGGAGCCTTCTACATCAATCTGGGATACCTGTTCTGAGCCCGGCTCACGCCTCATTTGTCCGGAGGACAAATGAATCTGTTATTTCAACTCGTAACTGGTGGATTTTCCGTTGAACTCAACGAGATTCATCGAGTTGATGCGTCCGGTGGATGCGTTGTAGCGGAAAGTCGCATTCATATAGCCTCTGGGAGCTTTCTCTTTTGCGGCAAGCGTCACGACATACTCGTTGTTCTCGGCTGAGACCAGAAGGGTGGTTCCCTGCTCTTGGGACAACTCCTCGACCCGCCCCAGGAATGCAAACAGGAGAAGATGGCTCAGCCCCTGCATCATCTTGTTCCTTGTCAGGTCAAAAACCTGCTTTTTTCCACTCTTTGAGATGGTCATTTTCGTTCCGTCTATCTCGAACAGTTCAGAATTGTCGTAATTCATCGAAAGGAAACATTCCGCCTTGAATTCCAGTGTCCCTGTCAGTGTCGTGCTTTTCGGTGACTGTCCGCCGGATGTCCTGATCTCGACGAATCCGGACGATATGGATGCGGGTGACTTCGTTGAAATAGCCTTCAGAATGGTTTCTGCATCCTGGGCTGAGGCTGTAAAGGCTGCGGCAATGGCCACAGCGAGTGTAAGGATTCTTCTCATTGTCTCTCTATTAATGCTCTTTTCCGTATGAACGCATTTTTCATTGCCAGGCGGAAAAGCAGCGGTTGGAACGCATACGTTATCAGGATGGTGGATGTCATTCCGATAATGGTGCTGATGCCGATGGAGTAGATTGCCGGGTGCCTGGCGAACAGGAGCGAGGCTATCACGACCAGCAGGGTGACTCCCGAAAACAATATCGCAGCCTTGTGGCACAATATGAGTCTGGAGTCATTTATCTTCTCTTTATTGACAAGTCCGTCCATCACGAAGATGCTGTAATCAACTCCTATGCCGAAGATGAAGCTGGATATCATTATGTTCACCAGATTGAACTCTATCCCGAAGAGAGCCATCATCCCCTGGACGACGTACCAGCTGACGAACATGGGCAGGAACGCTATCAGGGAAATGACGATGCTGCGGAAAGAGAGTATCAGCACGAGGAGCACGAACAGGGAGGATATGAGCAGGACCACGTTGAAATCGTCGTGAACAATCTCCACCATATCCCCGGTGTAGAAGAACGGGTCAAGCACCACCACATTGGCGGCATCTGCAACGATTCTGTCAACTTTCAGATCCCTCCGGCTGTCCAGCATCACGCTTGACATTACCAGCCATTTGCCGTCCACGTTCTCGATGTAGTTCGACAGGAACGAGTCGGGAAGAGCCCCGCTGTCGTACAGGGACTGCGGCTCGTAATCCACCTCCGTCATAAGCCTGAAGGTGGAGGGAATGTCAAAGCCCGTCTTTTCCTCCCAATCATATTTTTCCGCGTATGCGGTCAGCAGGGAGAACCCTCTTTCAACTCTTTCCGGGGTCCAGAATTCCTTCCAGGCCGAGATGTTCTCCCTCTGGTCCTCATCGGGAATCAGAAATGCCCGGGGGCTGCTGAAATCGAAGATGGCTCCGGCCCTTTTGAGGGAATCCAGCACGAGATGGACGGCCTTGTTCATTACAAGAGCGCTGTCCAAATCGGAGGAGCAGGCCGCGAAATACTGCGGGTGGTGATGTCCGTTGACCTTTTCAGAATAAAGATTCTCGGATTCGACGACTTTCGGTTCGCGGTGTCCGATGTTGCTCAGGTCGCTGTCGAACCTGACGTTGCGGGAAGCGACGGCGGTGACGCAGATGATTGCACCGAGGATGATGACCACTGCCTTGTTCCTGTCAAGAGGGTAGGAGTTGACTGCGTTGATTGCGGAGAACGCCTTTTCGTTGCGACCCTCCTCCTTTTTGTTGAAGAACTGCGGCAGGAAGGCCAGTGCGAAGAAGGTCGTCCCGACGAGTGTGAATGATGCGAACAGACCGAAGTCGCTCAGCAGTTCGCTTGAGGTGAAGAGAAGCCCGGCGAATGAGCCGATGGTCGTCAGGCACCCCAGCAGCACCGGACGTGTCTGTTCGCGAATCACCGTCTCCGGGTCACTGACAAACTTGTAGTGGGTGAACACGTGCAGGCAGTAACTCAGGGCCACCCCTAATACCAGAGCTCCTATTCCTATGGCTATGAAGGACATGCTGCCCTTTATCCAGTAGATGCAGGCGAGCGAGAAAAGGGCGCCGTACAATACCGGGGCGAGCAGCAGCAGGAGAGTCCTGCGCCCCCTGAAACAGTAGCAGATGAATATGCAGATTATGACAAGGGAGATGCCGACAGTTGTGGCAAGGTCCTTCTTGATTTGCTTGGCATTGTATGTCCCCTCTATCGCTGCTCCGTGGTAGAGGACTTTCATTGACGGATTTTCCTGATGGAAACTTTCGGCAACATCTCCGAGCATGTTCTCCATCGCGGTTCCGGCCTTGGTGTCAAGGGAAGGGAATGCGGGGGCGATGTATGCAATGGCCACCGTGCTGTCGGTGCTCAGGAGATGTCCGTCCACCAGGGCATAAGACCCGAAGGAACTGACAGGGGAACCTCCTGCCACGAGGCTGTCGATAGTCTCCGCATTCATCATTGAGGCCAGGAACTAGCAACTGGACGCCGGAATGTGGCAGGGGAGGGCCCCCGTCGCATAATCCACAAGGTTCATTATGTCATCCGCATCGAACTTGTACAGGATGTTGTCTATGTATCTGCCGCTGTCCTCAGCGTTGAGCATTTCGATGAAGGTGTCCATTGCGGAGGCGAGCTCCTCCGGAGCGCAGATGCTCCCGTCACCCGTAATCTGGATGAAAATCTTGTCCTTGACCTTGATGTCGGCAAAGGCCACGGCGCTTCTCTTGCTCTCATCTGTCTTGGGAAGCAGGGCAATGATGTTCTCCTCGAAATGGATTCTGGACGCGAAATATCCGAAGACGAGCGCCGAGACAAGGAGAACGGTGCAGAAGACCGCTCTGTGTCTTGAAAAATAACGGTATAACGCAACGAAGAAGTTTTCCATCAGACGTATATTTTGGGGACTCTCTTGGAGATTCCGCATATTATCTCATAACCGATTGTGTCTATCTCCGCGGCCATATCGTCCGCAGTGTAATTTTCACCGAGAATGGTCACCTCATCCTCGAAGGCCGCCTCCGGGATGTCGGTGACATCGACCATCATCTGGTCCATGCAGAC
>JAZQNS010000024.1:0-15728 GCA_045627425.1 Lachnospiraceae bacterium
TGGCCTCCGACTTGACTTCATTAGTGGAATTGAACTGTCAACGGACTATCATGGAATTGAAGTACATTTGCTAGGCTATGGCTTCGACATAAATGACGAGAATCTACTAAACAGTATTTATGAAATTAAAGAAGCAAGAAACATTAGAACAGGCAAAATTGTCTCACTTCTTGAAAAAGAAGGCTTCGATATTACTATGGATAAGCTAAAGGATGCTTTTCCTTCAAGCACTATCACCAGAGCCAATATAGCACAGTATCTGGTAGAGACAGGTCAGCTTTCTTCAATAAAGCATGTATTTGATAAATACATTGGGAATGACTGCCCCTGCTACGTCTCTGAGAGAAATCTTATTCCAATTGAAGATGCTATTAAAGTTATTCATAAAGCCAAGGGAATAACCTCTCTTGCTCACCCAACTCTTTACGGCTTTAATTACAAAGAGATAGAATCAATGATTGCTTATCTAAAAGAAAATGGCTTAGATGGAATTGAGAGTTACTACTCTACCTATCACAATGAGCAGGGAGCTACAATACGCGCTTTTGCCACAAAGTATTCATTGTTTAGAAGTGGTGGTTCTGACTATCATGGTGCAAATAAACCTTATATCCACCTTGGCAGTGGTAAAGGCAATCTTCATGTTCCCTACACTGAGTTTGGTAAAATGATAAATTACTATAATTCTATTTATCAATAACAAATTTACGTAATACTTCTGCTACTCCGCCATGGTTGTTGTCATTTTCTGTAATATAGTTGGCAACAGCCTTGGCTTTTTCTTTACCATTAATCATGCATACTCCAATATGGGCCTCCCTTATCATAGATATATCATTTTCCTCATCTCCTATGGCAATTGTATCATCCATTGGAAAATCAAGTATCTCAGCCATCTTGTGTATACCATTACCTTTCCCGGTTTCTAATGGCATATACTCCAGGAAATAATCGCAGGAAAAAAGAGAATGCATTCTTCCTTTTTCAAAATCAAGGTGATCCGCTTGGAATTTTAGCAGTTTTTCTTTTTCAAAACTAATAAGAAGAAGCTTAGGTGTTTCCGCTTCCCCTAATAATGCTGGAACATCTTTGCAGGCAACAAAGGGAAACTGAGAAACCATGGAATAATACTCACATTCCTTGTTAAAGGACTCTACATAAGCCATAGAATCAGCATAGGCCTGAATATGTAAGCCGTAACTTCTTGCTTCTTTAAAAAGATATTCCGTATCTTCAGCTTTAAGAGTTGTTCTGTACAAAACCTTCTTCTCTGTGCAGTCATATATGATTCCACCATTAAAGGCCAGAATATAACACCCAAAACCCGCAAGACCTATTTTTTCTGCAGCTAAAATTGCTGATGATAGCGGCCTTCCAGTGGTAACAATTATTTTGTTTCCCTGTGATAGTGCAAGTTTTACTGCCTCTATGTTCTCTTTACATACACTTTTATCATCCTTTAACATGGTACCATCCATGTCTACAAAAACATATTTCATTACCTTCTCCTTTTTCTTTATGATATTACCTATTTCTGCTATAATCATCTTAACAGAAAGGATAGGTGGACATATGACTTTTTCAAAAGTATTTAAAATAGTATTTCCAATAGTAGTAATTGGTCTTTTAACCGCAACCATAACATATAACTATATAAACAAAAAAGTAATTCCTAACGCTTCCTACAACACTGGCTCCACCTATGGAAACCTTTATAACGGTGGCTACTTTTGCGAAAAAGACGGAATTATTTATTTTGCCAATCCTTCTGATAATATGGCTCTATATTCCATGACAAGAACAAACACCGAGCTTACCAAACTATGTGATGACAAGGTTTCATATATAAACACAGACGATCATTATGTTTATTATACCAGAAGCAATGATTCTAATGATTCTTCTTTCTCATTCCTAAATATACAGAAATATGCTCTCGTCAGAATTAAACAAAATGGCAAAAACAAGGTAGTCCTTGACGGACAGCCATGTCTATACGCAAATGTTGTTGGAAACAAGGTGTATTATATTCGTTATGATAAAGAAACTGCCTCAACCCTTTACTCTGTAGGCATTGATGGCAAAGAAAAAACAATGGTCAGCCGAGAGGCCCTTCTCCCACTTACTCATGATGGCAAGTATTTGTACTATGCCGGCATTTCAGGTAACCATAATCTTTATCGAATAAACTCTGACGACGACTCATCAATAATGATTCTTACAGGTGGCTTCTATAATCCTATAATTTCAGATGGATATGTATACTATATGGATTGCGAAAACAATTACTGCATATCAAAAATGAATCTTTCTGATGGCAGCAAAACCGTTATATCTACTGACAGAGCAGACTGCTTTAATATATACGGCAACTACATATACTATCAGAGAAATGATGAAAATTCACCAGCAATGATGAGAATCAGAACTGATGGAACAGAAAATGAGGTCATGCTCACTGGTAATTTTACCAATATAAACGTCACCTCATCCTATGTCTATTTTTCCATGTATGGCGATGATTCCACCTTCTATTATGCACCTACTACTGGAAAGATTTCTGTATCTGTATTTTACCCAGGGATTATAACAGATTAATCCCTAGGCAAAATCAAAGATTGAAAGCTGGTTTGTTTCAGGAAGATCTATAATTCCAAACTCAGACATAATATCTAATACATTAGTTGGTACCTTACCTCTCTTATGTAAATCATCTTTGGAAAGGAAGGGCTGCTTCTTAGCTTCCTCAACAAGAACATCTGCAGCAATACCACCAAAACCTGATATTGAAGTTAAAGGCGGCATAATTTTGCCGTCTATTATTTTACATCTTCTTGCATCAGCTTGATAAATATCAATCTTGGCAAACTCATATCCTCTGGCATACATTTCAAGAACATTCTGCATATCCTTAAGAGTATCTTCATCCTTAGGGGTTGGCTTCTCTAAAGACTTTAACTGAGACATGTGGAATTTTAGCCTGTCCATGCCCTGACACATAAGTTCAAAATTAAAGGCAGATGCTCTAATAGAGAAATATGCAGCATAATAAGCCTGGGGATAATAGATTTTAAAATATGCAATTCTCCAGGCCATCATAACATAGGCAGCAGCATGGGCCTTAGGGAACATATACTGGATTTTTTCGCAGGACCATATATACCAGTCGGGAACATTATGATCTTTTAAATCCTGCTTCCACTTCTCGTCCCACTCCTTGCACTTCTTTCCAGCAACCTTACCCTTACGAACATTCTCCATAATCTTAAAGGATTCCTCTGGTTCAACACCCATTCCAATAAGATAAGTCATAATATCATCTCTGGTACATATAGCTGATGAAATTGTGCATTTGCCCTCAGTAATTAAAGTTTGAGCGTTGCCTAACCATACATCCGTACCATGAGACAAGCCTGAAATTCTAATCAAGTCGGAAAAACACTGTGGTTTAGTGTCCATAAGCATCTGAATTACGAAATTAGTTCCAAATTCAGGAATGCCTAAAGAGCCAAGTGGTACACCATCTAGGTCTTCAGTGCTCACGCCAAGGGCCTCAGTGGACTGGAATAAAGACATTACCTTGGGATCGTCTAAAGGAATGGAAAGTGCATCTACTCCTGTTAAATCCTCAAGGAATCTAATCATAGTAGGATCATCGTGACCAAGAATATCAAGCTTAAGCAAGTTATGGTCAATTGAATGGTAATCAAAGTGTGTGGTAACAATATCCGTTGTCATATCATTTGCCGGATGCTGTACCGGGGTGAAGGAATTTATATCTTCTCCTAATGGCAGTACTATAATACCTCCTGGGTGCTGGCCAGTGGTCCTTCTTACTCCAACACAACCAGAGAGAATTCTGTTAATCTCAGCCTCTCTCTTGTGAATACCCTTCTCTTCATAGTATTTCTTAACAAGACCAAAGGCAGTTTTTTCTGCAAGGGTACCAATTGTTCCTGCCCTGAAGGTCTGTCCATCTCCGAATATTACCTCAGTATACTTGTGGGCTTTAGACTGATAATCTCCCGAGAAGTTCAAATCAATATCGGGCTCCTTGTCACCCTTAAATCCCAGGAAGGTCTCAAATGGAATATCGAAACCAGCCTTAACAAGCTTTTTGCCACAATTAGGGCATACTCTGTCTGGCATGTCGACTCCAGCCATTCCGGCATACTTCTTAACCTCTTCAGAGTCAAAATCACTGAAGTGGCATTCATCACAATAATAATGTGGTGCAAGAGGATTAACCTCTGTTATTCCGGCCATAGTGGCTACGAAGGAAGATCCAACAGAACCTCTGGAACCAACAAGGTAACCATCCTCATTACTCTTCCATACAAGTTTCTGAGCAATTATATACATAACGGCGAAACCGTTGCCTATGATGGATTTAAGCTCCCTCTCAAGTCTCTCCTCTACTACAGGCGGCAATGGGTCTCCGTACATTGAATGTGCCTTATTGTAACAGATAGTCCTAAGCATTTCATCTGAATTCGGTATTACAGGTGGACATTTATCCGGCCTGACAGGCTCAATATATTCGCACATATCAGCAATAAGGTTAGTATTGGTAATTACAACCTCTTCAGCCTTAGCGTGTCCTAAATACTCGAATTCAGCCATCATTTCTTCTGTTGTTCTGAAATATAACTTGGATGGTTCATCTTCCATCCCCTTACCAACAAGAATAATACGTCTGTAAATCTCATCTTCTGGGTCAATATGATGCACATCACAGGTCGCACAGACAGGTTTATTAAATTTTTCACCAAGCTTAACTACTGTCTTGTTTAATTCCTGTAAATCAGCTTCAGAATCAAAGAGCCTCTTATCTCCTCTAAGCATAAACTCATTGTTGCTTATTGGCTGAATTTCAAGATAATCATAAAAACTTACAATATTGGCAATCTCTCTGTCTGACTTCTTTCTAATGATTGCCTGAAACAGTTCTCCCGCCTCACAGGCAGAACCAATAATAAGACCCTCCCTGTATTTTTCAATCAGGCTCTTTGGAATCTTAGGATAATGATAAAAATAATGTAAGTGGGAAGCAGAAACTAGCCTATAAAGATTTACTCTTCCTATCTCGTTTTTGGCAAGAAGAATTATATGGTACTGAGGAAGCTTTCTAACTGTCTCCTCATTTCCAATTGCTGCCTCATTGGCATCATCTAGAGTATATATCTCTTGCTTTTTAAGCTGCTCTATAAGCTTAATAAAGATTAAAGCTGTGCACTCAGCATCATCTACAGCTCTATGATGATGCATAAGATCTATCTTAAGAGTCTTAGCTACGTGATCCAGAGTATATTTACCAATTGATGGAATTTGCCATCTGGCCATGGCAATAGTATCAATTACTGTAAAATCACAAGGTATATTTAACTGCTCACAATTATAGGAAATAAAGCCAACATCAAACTCTGCATTATGGGCAACAAGGGCTGCATCGCCTATAAAGTCAATAAATCTAGGCAAAACAAGATCTATGGTGTCCGCATCCATTACCATGGAATCATTAATTGATGTAAGCTCCTCAATTCTAAATGGAATTGGTATCTCCGGATTAATAAATGTGGAAAAACGATCAGTAATTTTGCCATCAGTAACCTTAACGGCACCAATCTCAATAATCTTGTCCTTTAAAGCACTTAAACCAGTTGTCTCTATATCAAAGACAACATAGGTATCTGATAGATACTGTCCCTTACTGTTAGTTACAATGCCCTTGGTATCATCGACAAGATATCCCTCTAATCCATATATAACCTTGGTTCCTGAATCCTTGAACCTTTGAATTGTATGGAAGGCATCAGGGAAGGCCTGGACATTTCCATGATCTGTAATTGCAATAGCCTGATGTCCCCATGACACCGCACGGGAAACAAGGGTACTGGCATCTGTTACGCCGTCAGAATCACTCATCTTGGTGTGACAGTGAAGCTCAACCCTTTTTTTCACTGCTGTATCTTCTCTTTTTTTTCTAAAATCCTGAGATTTCTTAATTCCATTTATGTTCTGTAAACAGAGTTCATGATCGTATTTGTCAGTAATAACAATACCTTTAATTCTGTAGAAATTATCCTTTTTTAAACTAGACAGAAGCTCAGGCACCTGTTCTGTATTTAAAAACATTTTTACAGAGATGGTATCGGTAAAATCAGTAATAGTAAAGATAAGAATAGTCTTTTCATTACGAATATCTCTGGTATCGATGGATGTAACCATACCTCTAATTGTTACCTCACCGATTTCATCAACAATCTGATTTATCTCTGTAGAGTCATCTTCAAAATCCCTACCATAAATAACATCTTTATTATTAGACTGAATCAAAGGCCTTAGCTTTTTGCCTTCTTCCTTAGTATCTGTCTTATTATCTATTTTATTAGTGTTCTTATTACTCTCTTTAACTCTTGTTTCGTTATTCTCTGTATTATTTAATTTAGTCACATCCGCTTCGACAGTTTCTGAATCCGCCGATAATGAGGACTGCTTAAGAATGGCATTTGCTCTATTCTTAATCTGCTGTTCCTTCTCCAAATCATAGATAGTATAATCCACTGTTTCATAATGGATTATAATCTTGTTTTCTATGGCAAATCTTTCAGAAAAGACCTTATTAAAGTAAAGCATTAGCTCATCTTCAAGCTGTCTTGCAATGGCATTCCCCTTAAGAGTTATCTCCATGGTGTCTTTATCAATAAAATTACACTTAGCCGTCTCTAAAACAGAATACAATAATCCATTTCTTCTCTTTAGTTCAATGTGCATTGATTCAAGATATTCAGGATAGAGGTTGCTTAAGTTATACTGACTAGACAGTTCATAAGAATCAATAATTGATATTTCTTTATAACTTCCATGAAATAGTTGTTTGTTAAGCTGGTTTTCCAACTGATAAAGAACCTTTTTTTCAATAATATGATTGCTCTTTATGTAAACTCTTAAAAAGTTTCTCTCACGATTAGTAGAGACCTTAGTAACTAAGGTCTCTTTAAGTAAATTATTAATTTCATTATCCAGTTTTAATTCAGAAAATACTTCTGGAAATGTTTTAAACATCAGGATTTATTCCTTCCAATTATCTAACTCGTTTTTTAAGGAAGACAGGAATTCGCTTTCAGGAATCTTTTTAATGATTTGTCCATGCTTCATAAGGATTCCCTCTCCTATACCACCTGCTATTCCTAAATCAGCTTCTTTTCCTTCACCAGGTCCGTTTACTACGCATCCCATAACAGCAACCTTAATATCAAGATCATAATCCTTAATCAGCTCTTCAACTTCTTTTGCAAGTTTAATTAAGTTAATCTCAGTACGACCACAGGTTGGACATGAAACAAGTTCAATTCCGCCTTTACGTAAACCAAGAGTTCTAAGAATCTGCTTAGCAGAAGCTATTTCTTCCCTAGGATGGCCAGATAAAGAAACTCTTATGGTATCACCAATTCCCTGGCTAAGTATCAAACTAAGACCAATAGCAGATTTTATGTTACCAGTATTTACAGTTCCTGCCTCTGTAATACCAACATGTAAAGGATAATCCGTTTTCTTTGATAATAATTCATGCGCCTTTACACACATTAGTACATCAGAGGTTTTAATTGAAATAACAAGGTTCTCATAAGATAACTCTTCAATAATTCTGACCTTATCAAGAGCAGATTCAACCATTCCCTCAGCCGTAACACCACCGTATTTTTCGACTATTTCTTTCTCCAGGGAACCAGAATTTACACCGACACGAATAGGGATGTTCTTTTCCTTAGCCATGGAGACTACAGCTTTTATTTTGTCTATTGAACCAATATTGCCAGGATTAATCCTAATCTTATCAGCACCATTTTCCATGGCAAGAATTGCAAGCTTATAGTCAAAATGAATATCTGCAACCAAAGGAATACTAATTCTCTTCTTAATTTCCTTTATTGCTCTCGCTGCTTCCTCGTTTGGCACTGCACAGCGGATTATTTCACAGCCCATATGCGCCAACTCATTAATCTGCTTAACCGTAGCCTCAATGTCCTCGGTTTTGGTATTACACATAGACTGAATTCTGATAGGATTGTTGCCACCAATGCCAACATTTCCAACCATTATTTCTCTTGTTTTCATTCTCTCCATAATATCTCCTACATAAAGAGCTTACGAATGTCATTAAACATAATTACAACCATAAGTAACAGTAAAAGGATAAGTCCAATACCATGAACAAGGCCCTCCTTGTCAGGATCAATTCTCTTTCTCCTTATTGCTTCAACAATCATAAAGAATAATCTACCACCATCAAGGGCTGGAATTGGAAGCAAATTCATAATACCAAGGTTAGCCGACAAAAGAATGCACATAATACACATATTTAAGAATACATACAGGGAACCATCTTTCTGACTTTCGGTATAGGTCTCTCCAATAGAGGAAACAATTCCAACAGGTCCAGACATTTCGTTAAGAGAAACATTACCTGTAACTAAGAGTTTTAAACTTACAAGGGTGGATTCTATATAGTAACCAACCTCACAGGTAGAATACTTAATGACCTCGAAGAAGTTACCCTTTTTATAGCCAGAAGAACCAATACCAATATAGTATCTGTCAGTTGCTTCGTCATAAACAGGAGAAATTGTTACAGAGAATAATTGACCATCTCTCAAAAACTCTACTTCAATATCCTCTCCACTATGTACAAAAGTATAGAAGGTAATATCTCTAAACAAATGCATTGACTTGCCGTTTAGGGATACAATCTCATCTCCAGCTGTAAGTCCTGCCTTTTCAGCTCCATAGCCTTCCATCACTGAACCGATTACAGTTGAATCGTAACCTGCTACAGATACTACTACAATAGAAAGCACGAAAGCCATAATAAAGTTAAAGAATGGTCCGGCAAAAACAACACTCATTCTTGCCCATACAGATTTCTTGTTAAAAGCACGATCATCATCGGAAGAATCGTCCTCTCCTTCCATCATACATGCGCCGCCAAAGGGCAAAAGTTTTATGCTGTACTTGGTTTCTCCCTTAGTAAATCCAACTAATGTAGGGCCTAAACCCAAGCAGAATTCGTTTACTCTAATACCATTAGCCTTAGCAAGTAAAAAATGACCAAGCTCATGAAATAAAACTATAATACTAAATATTAAAATAGCAATTATGATAGAAATTATATTCACTTAAATTACCTTCCCTTTTTTATATATTCATAGGTTTCCTGCTCTGTTAAAATAATCTCATCTACTGATGGATTCTCAACAAAAGAAACCCTATTCATTGAGTCTTCAATTATCCTTACTATATCTAAAAAAGCAATCTCTCTATTTAAAAATCTAGATACAGCCAGCTCGTTTGCAGCATTAAAAATAGTTGGCATATTTCCGCCCTTTATGCCAGCTTCTCTTGCAAGCTTTAATCCATAAAAAGTATCTTCATCAGGCTTCTCAAAGCGTAGATTAGAAACCTCAAATAAATCTAACGATTCTCCCATAAGTAAGCCTCTTTCTGGGTAGTTTAATGCATACTGTATCGGCAGTCTCATATCTGGGGTTCCAAGCTGAGCGATAACAGCTCCATCAGAAAACTCTACTGCCGAATGAATAATAGACTGGGGATGAACCAGTACCGTAATTTTATCAATAGGAATGTCGAAGAGCCATTTTGCCTCAATTATCTCAAGGCCCTTATTAACCATTGTAGCTGAATCAATGGTGATTTTTCTTCCCATAGACCAGTTTGGATGTTTAAGAGCATCTTCTAGTTTTACTTCATTTAGTTCTTCTAAGCTTTTTCCTCTAAAAGGTCCTCCAGAGGCTGTTAGCAGAATTCTATTAATCTTATTATCTCCTGCTCCCTGAATGGATTGAAATATAGCCGAATGTTCAGAATCTACCGGCAAAAGCTCAACTCCATGCTCCTTTATAAGAGGCATAATTATATGACCTGCAGTAACCAATGTCTCCTTGTTGGCAAGACATATAGTCTTTTTTGCCTTAATGGCCGATATAGTTGGCAAAATTCCTAACATACCAACAATCGCTGTAACTACCGTATCGCATTGATCATACGTGGCTACAGAAACTAATCCATCCATGCCATATAAAACAGTGATTTTAGGATCATTAATTCTCTTTTTTAGCTCCAAAGCAAGTTTTTCATCCCTCACAGAAACAAGTGACGGCTTAAACTCTCTTATCTGTTCTTCCAAGAGATCTATATTATTACCAGCAGAAAGTGCAACTACTTCATGCTTGTTTTCTTTTCTAATAACATCCAGAGTCTGACATCCAATTGACCCAGTAGACCCTAAGATTGATACTTTTCTCATACAACCACCTTAAAATAACCAAATGGCAAGACAGAATACAACGGGTGCTGTAAAAAATACCGAATCAAATCTGTCTAAAATACCGCCATGACCTGGTATTAGAGTTCCATAATCCTTAATATCGTAGTTTCTCTTAATTGCGGAAGCTGCCAAATCTCCGAACATAGAAATAACAGAACCCGCCAATGCAATTATCATTGAAAATGTAAGAAGTATTGATGGAAGTGAGAAAAATCTGCTATATAAATAATAATAAATAGCTGTTAAAAGAACTGATCCTAATACTCCACCAACTGCACCTTCAATTGACTTCTTGGGACTTAAAACTGGCGCCATTTTGTGCTTTCCAAAGAGCATACCAACACAGTAAGCACAGGTATCTGCTCCCCAGGAACTTAGGAATATAAGCCACACCAGGAATGGGCCATATCCAAAAAATACTCTTGTCTGATATACAAATGATATTAATAAGCCAACGTAAACAAATCCAAATAAAACCTTGGCAATTGCATCGGCATTGTATTTTGGATAGGTAATAACATATAAGAGTAATAAAGCCATTAGTAATAATACAACAAATAAAACTGGTGTCTTCATGGCATTTCCATCAAAGAAGAAATAATAAATAGCTATAGCGACATATCCAATAGCGGTAATAAGCTCCTTTTCCATTCCAAAAGCTCGATATATTTCAAAGGCCCCAACCATGGATAAAGCAAAGGTGGTGATTAACAAAACCTTGCCGCCTGTAATAATTACAATTAAGGCAAGTAATACAAGTAAAATACCGCTAGTTAACCTGGTCTTAAACATAAGATAAATCTCCTTAAAATAACTATAAAGAAAACGACCTGCAATTAAGCAGGTCGAAAATTCTTATACTGTCATGATTTCCTTGGTCTTGGCATCAACAGCTTCGTCAACCTTCTTAATGAACTTATCTGTTAACTTCTGAACCTCATCCTCTAATTCCTTGATTGTATCCTCGGAAATATCCTCAGTCTTAGCGAGCTTCTTCATAGCGTCATTGGCATCTCTTCTAATGTTTCTAACAGCTACCTTGGCATCCTCGCCCTTCTTCTTAACTTCCTTAGCAAGATCCTTACGACGATCCTCAGTAAGCTCAGGGAATACAAGGCGAATCATTTTGCCATCATTAGTTGGGTTAATTCCAAGATCAGACATATTAATAGCCTTCTCAATTTCCTTAACCATGGAAGCTTCCCAAGGAGCAATCTGAATCATTCTTGCTTCTGGAACTGTTACATTAGCAATCTGCTGGATTGGTGTTGGTGTACCATAATAATCAACACGAATCATATCTAACACATGAGGGTTAGCTCTTCCTGCTCTAATAGCTCCAAACTCGTTGCCAAGATTAGCAAGTGTCTTGTCCATTTTTTCTTCATACTGCTGAATACGCTGATCCATAATAATCCTCCATTAAACTGTAACTATAGTTCCGTTAAAATTACCTGTAATAGCCTTAACAATACTATCCTCTTCAGATAAGGCAAAAACATACATTGGCATCTTCTGCTCTAAACACATAATAGTTGCTGTCAAATCAACAACCTGAAGTTTCTTCTCAAGAACTTCCTCGATGGATACAGTATCATATCTCTTGGCGTCCTTGTTAGTCTTAGGATCAGAATCATATACACCGTCAATAGCCTTAGCTAAAAGAATACCGTCTGCATCGATTTCGATTGCTCGAAGAACTGCACCTGTATCTGTTGAGAAGTAAGGATGTCCTGTACCGCCTGCAAAGAAAACTACCATTCCTTTGCCAAAATACTTATTAGCTCTATCTTTTGAGAAAAGCTTAGTAAAAGAACCACACTCAAAAGGTGTTAAGACAGCTGTCTTCATACCGCATGCTCTAAAGATTTCTGAGACATAAATACAGTTCATTACAGTTGCCAGCATACCAATCTGATCAGCTTTGGTTCTATCAATGTTCTCCGAAGTTCTTCCTCTCCAGAAGTTTCCTCCTCCGATAACAACACCAACCTCAACTCCCTGATCAACAAGTTTCTTAACCTGCTTACCTACAGCCATACATGTAGCTTCATCAAATCCGGTCTTTTTTTCGCCGGCTAAAGCTTCACCACTAAGTTTTAACAGAACTCTCTTCATAAAAAACCTCTTTAAAAACTAGCCGAAAATACCCTGAACATCGATTTCTGCATAGCACTGAGAGCAGAATCCCTCAATCACTGCACCATTGTTAATCTGAACAGAACGTGACTTAATATTACCCATAACAACTGCTGATGTATCAACAACTACAGGACCGTGAACATCAATATCACCCTTAACCGCACCAGCAACAACTGCTGATGTAGAAGTGATATTGCCTACGATAACTGAACCATGACCTACCTTAACTGTACCCGCAGCATTAATCTCGCCAGACACTCTTGCATTATCTGCAAAGAATTCAGAGGACTCTGTATTTCCCTGAATCATACCTGTAACGACAAGCTTACCGTTACATTTTACATCACCTAATACTGTGCCTCTTACTTCAACAGAACCAGTAGACTCTACATTACCAGTAATAGTCATTCCCTCAGTTATAACAGCATTCTCATCTGTAACATTGGAAACAGGTGTAGAAGCTACTTCAAGGTCACGCTGAGAATATGATACAGATGGCGCAACAACAGGTTCAGCTGTAGTCTGCTCTAACTCTCTTGCCATCTCCTCTAATCTCTCCTCGTTTGCTGCCATTGCAGACTCCTCTAAGTAATTTTCAGGAGTAGTCTGTTCAGCTCCTGGCATCATCTCGTCAACAGCTGTAGATAAATCATCCTTAAAATCTTTGAAAAAACTCATAATAATCTCCTATCCTTTTATTTAATCGTTTACAACAGTATCTACGGATACATGCTGTATATATTGTGTATTCTCATCGATAGAAAGCAATGTGTAACCTTCCGCCTGTAATTGTTCAATTATCTTAGGCAAAGCCTCTACCGTAGAAGTCTTATTAGTTGCATCATGCATTAATACAACAGAAATATCGTGTTTATGAACGCCGTCAATAACATTTGAAATCAGTTCATCAACAGTATAATGAACAGATGTGGCATCTCCACTTACAACATTCCAGTCAAAGTAAACATATCCCTGTTCAGTAGACCATTCTATAAACTCTTTCATATCAACAGATGAGACTGAATTAGATGACCCACCAGGAAATCTGATAAACTTGGCATGCTGTCCTGTAATCTCATACAACTGACTGTCAAGCTTATTCATATCCTTTTCGAAGCTTTCAACGGAGGAATAAATACTGCTATATTTATGGGAGTATGAATGAAGACCAAGAGTATGACCATCTTCATAGATTCTCTCATACATTTCCTGAGAAAACTCGTCTGTCTTACCAACAACAAAGAAAGTTGCTCTGACACCGTATTTATCAAGGATATCTAAAATATCATCCGTATTAGAGCTTGGTCCATCATCAAATGTGAGATATACCAGCTTCTTCTCGTCAGCAGATACCCCATCAATATTATATTCTATGGTAACATCACCTTCCTCAAGGGTTTCTCCCTCGAAGCTTTCATCAATAATGCTGCTTTCTACTTTTGCCACATTACCCGATGCTGATGTCAAAAAATCATATATATTATTAAGCCTCTTGTTTAAAGAGAAACAAGTTAGGCCAAGTATTACTATGGCTATAAGAGATAACAGCATCCATAACACAATAGTCCAAATAATTGTTTTCTTAAGACGATTAATTCTGGCTCTTCTACGCTGCTGTTCCTTCATACCCATTATTGGGTTGTCACTCATGTTTTTGCCTCCAAAAATCTTCCTTTCATATTGTACCATAAACCCACTTTTTTTCAATAAAAAGTGTCGTTCAAAGCCTATTAACGATTGAATTCATACAGTGCAATACCAGTGGCCATTGACAGGTTTAAAGAGTCAATTTTATCAGAATGGCGAATAAAAATACTCTGACCATAATCTGCATATTCAGAAGGTAATCCAGAAGCCTCATTTCCAAAGACTAATGTATACTTTTCTTCTTTATCCCTGCATAGTTTTTGAAGGTCAGTTGCCCCTTCAAGCATAAAGGAGTATATTCTTCTATTACTGATAATAGATCTGTACTGGTCAAATTCAGTATAGAGCTTAATATTCATTCTAAATATAGCACCCATAGATGCCCTTATTACTTTAGGATTAAAAATATCAACGGCAGGTTCAATAATTGCAATGTCGTTAACACTAAATCCCATACAAGTCCTTATATTTGTGCCCATATTTCCCATATCAGATGGGTTCACAAACATAACATGCCCCTTAGCTAATGAATCAATTTCCATAGTGTACTTGGAAAAAACGCCAATGCAGAGACAATTATCCTTATCTCTAAGCTTTTCTACATCCTTCTTTGACTCCCTAAGAGTAATTTTATTCTGACTGCAAAGACTAGTTAATATATCATACTGTTCTTCGCTGTTTAAATCAGGATGATATATTACCTCAATAACCTTATCCGGCTTATTCTTTAACAACTCAATAGTAGGAAAGGCTCCCAGAGTATATGAGTAATCGAATTTTCTCTGATATTTCTTTAAAACATAGTCCATAATTTTTGCCCTCTATTAAAGTATTATAGCAAAAAATAAAGGGCGCGACTATAAGTCACGCCCTTAAAGTTCACTTAATAATAATTAAGCATTCATCTGTGCAGCAACCTCTGCTGCGAAGTCCTCGTTCTTCTTCTCCATACCTTCGCCTACTTCGAAACGAACCATCTTAGAGATTACAAGATCCTTATTTACAGACTCTAAGTAAGCCTTTACAGACTGCTTACCATCTTCTGCTCTAACATATGTCTGATCAAGAAGACAAATCTCCTTTAACTGCTTGGAAATACGTCCCTCAGCAAGGCTTGAGAACATCTTCTCACCCATAATAGCATCCTTATCATCTAAAGCAAGCTGACCTAACTGAGCAGCTGCCTCCTTGGAAAGGAAGTTGAATAAGTACTGCATATTACTCTTCTTCTCTTCGTAAATTGCAATATCCTCATCAGACCATACCTTATCAGCGATAGCCTTATCGATTAATCTCTGTAAGATTGGCTTTGGAAGAGTTGTTGCATCATTTAATGCAGACTCGATTGTGATATCTCTAAGCTTTGCAAGCTCATCAGAGGAAATATCATCTCTGCAGATATATGTTGGGTTCATAGCAGCAATCTGCATAGCTACATTAGCACCATAAACATCGAACTCAGGCTTTGCTGCAATCTCAGCATCTGTATCAAAGAGTACCAGAACACCGTGTGTGCCACCAGCGTGAATATATGCAACACAATCGCCCTCGTATCTTACAAAACGACGAATTGTGATTTTTTCACCGATTGTAG
>JAZQNS010000025.1:0-10054 GCA_045627425.1 Lachnospiraceae bacterium
AACCAGTTTGAAACTCTTCTTGGCGTTACGGGTTCAGGCAAAACCTTCACCATGGCCAACGTAATAAAGGAACTAAACAAGCCAACCCTGATTATCTCCCACAATAAGACTTTAGCGGGACAGCTTTACTCTGAGTTTAAAGAATTCTTCCCTGAGAACGCAGTGGAGTATTTTGTATCCTACTATGATTACTACCAGCCTGAGGCTTACGTGCCACAGACTGACACATATATTGAGAAAGATTCTGATATTAATGAGGAGATAGACAAGCTACGTCTATCGGCGACAGCATCCTTGGCAGAGAGAAAGGATGTAATTGTAGTTGCCTCCGTGTCATGTATCTATGGTCTGGGTTCTCCTTCTGACTACATGAATATGATGATTTCACTTCGCCCAGGCCAGATAAAGGACAGAGACGAAGTTATTCATGAGCTTATTAACCTCCAGTACGACAGATCTGACATGGAGTTTAGGCGTGGGGACTTCAGAGTTAGGGGAGATGTGCTGGAGATATTCCCGGCTGACTACGGTGAGACTGCAATAAGAGTTGAGTTTTTTGGGGATGAGATAGACAGAATCACAGAGGTGGATGTGCTTACAGGAGAGGTTTTGTCACGTCTTGAGCACATTGCCATATTCCCAGCCTCCCACTATGTTGTGCCACCGGAGAAAATGGCGGCGGCAGCAGAGGGGATACTTAAGGAATTAGAGGAGAGGGTTAAGGAATTTAAGCAAAATGACAAGCTCCTTGAGGCCCAGAGAATTGCAGAGAGAACCAACTTCGACGTGGAGATGATGAGGGAGACGGGGGTGTGTTCGGGTATAGAGAACTACACCAGATACCTGTCAGGCCTTGAACCGGGGGAGCCGCCTTTCACTCTTATGGATTATTTCCCGGATGAGTTTCTTATTATAGTGGATGAGTCCCACATTTCCCTGCCACAGATTGGTGGAATGTTCAGGGGCAACCTTTCTAGAAAGACTACCCTGGTGGACTATGGCTTCAGACTGCCATCAGCTCTTGACAACAGACCACTTTCCTTCGAGGAATTTGAGTCTCATATAGATCAGATGCTCTTTGTGTCTGCCACACCTTCTAACTATGAGGCTGAGCATGAACTGCTTAGGGCAGAACAGATTATAAGACCTACGGGACTTTTGGATCCTGAGATTTCTGTCAGACCTGTGGAGGGACAGATTGATGATCTTTTGTCTGAAATAAGAAAGGAGACCGAGCAGGGCTTCAAGGTCCTGGTTACTACCCTCACCAAGAAAATGGCAGAGGATTTAACAGACTATCTTAGGGAGGTGGATGTTAAGGTGAAATACCTGCATTCAGATATAGATACCCTTGAGAGAGCAGAGATAATCAGGGATCTTAGGCTTGGGGTCTTCGATGTTCTCGTTGGAATTAACCTGTTAAGAGAGGGCCTTGATATTCCGGAGATTTCTCTTGTGGCAATATTAGATGCCGACAAGGAAGGCTTCCTAAGATCTGAGACCTCCCTTATTCAGACCATAGGCCGAGCTGCGAGAAACTCTGAAGGCCATGTAATTATGTACGCAGACCGTATTACAGACTCCATGGACAAGGCCATAAAGGAGACTGAAAGAAGACGCAGCATTCAGATGGCCTACAATGAAGAGCACGGTATCACACCTACCACCATCAAGAAGGCGGTTAGAGACCTGATCTCCATCACCAAGAGGGTGGAGGAGTCCGAGGCGCGCTTTAAAAAGGATCCTGAGTCCATGGATAGAAAGGAACTTGAGAAGTGCATAGCAGATCTTAAGAAGCAGATGAACAAAGCGGCAGCAGACCTTAACTTCGAGGCTGCGGCGGAGCTTCGTGACAGGATGTTAGAGCTAAGAAAGATGATTGAGGAACTTAAGGATGAGTAACCAGAAGAAATACATAAGCATAAAGGGAGCCAGAGAGCATAACCTTAAGAATATAGATATAAAGATTCCAAGGGATGAGCTGGTGGTCCTTACGGGACTTTCAGGTTCAGGTAAGTCATCTCTGGCCTTCGACACCATATATGCTGAGGGACAGAGAAGGTACATGGAATCTTTGTCATCATATGCCCGTCAATTCTTAGGCCAGATGGAGAAGCCTCTGGTTGAGAAGATTGAGGGCCTGTCTCCGGCCATTTCCATTGATCAGAAGTCTACCAATCATAACCCAAGATCAACAGTTGGAACGGTGACGGAGATATATGATTACTTCCGACTGCTTTTTGCCAGGATAGGTATTGTTCACTGCCCTGAGTGCGGAAGAGTTATTGAGAAGCAGACTGTTGACCAGGTGGTGGATCGAATTATGGAACTGCCGGAGGGAAGCAAGATTCAGCTCCTTGCTCCTGTTGTCAGAGGCAGGAAGGGCGAACATCAGAAGCTCTTCGAACAGGCTAGAAAATCCGGCTACGTAAGAGTGATTGTGGATGGCAATCAGTATGATGTAACCGAGGAAATCAAGTTAGATAAAAACATTAAACATAATATTGAGATAGTTGTGGACCGTCTGGTGGTTAAGGCTGGAATAGAGAAGAGACTGACGGATTCCGTTGAAACGGTGTTTAACCTTGCGGAGGGTTTAATGACTGTGGATGTGATTGGCGGAGAGCCAATACAGTTCTCCACAGCTTTTGCCTGTCCAGACTGTGGCATCAGCATTCCTGAGGTGGAGCCAAGATCCTTCTCCTTCAACAATCCCTTCGGAGCCTGCCCAGAGTGTCTGGGACTTGGCTACAAGATGGAATTCGATCCGGATCTAATGATTCCTGATCAGAGTCTGTCCTTACATGAAGGCGCAATTCAGGCCATGGGATGGCAGTCCTCCAACAAGGCGGGGTCCTTTAGCAATGCCCTTCTTGTGGCGCTTTCAGAGAGCTACGGCTTCGACCTTGACACACCTTTTAGGGATTTAAAGGAGGAGGCAAAAAATGTTATCCTCTACGGTTCTGACAGAAAGGTCGACGTAAAATACACGGGTCAGCGAGGCTCGGGAGTATATCCAACTGTATTTGAGGGACTCATTAAAAATGAGGAGAGAAGGTACAGGGAGACTTTCTCAGAGACCATGAAACGCGAGTATGAGGAGTACATGCGCTTCCATCCATGTGCCTGCTGTCATGGACAGAGACTTAAAAGGGAGTCCCTGGCGGTGACTGTGGGAGATAAGAACATATTCGAAACCACACAGATGTCTGTTAAGGAACTTAAGGCTTACCTTGAGGAAATGCCTCTTTCGGACTATCAGAAGTTAGTTGGAGAACAGATTCTTAAGGAGATTAAGGGACGAGTTTCCTTCCTTATCGATGTGGGACTTGACTATCTTTCTCTGTCCAGAGCTACGGCCAGTCTGTCAGGCGGGGAGGCCCAGAGAATTCGACTTGCAACCCAGGTTGGATCAGGTCTTGTTGGAGTTGCTTATATTCTTGACGAGCCAAGCATCGGTCTTCATCAGAGGGATAACGACAAGCTTCTTGCAACCCTTAAGCATCTTAGAGACATAGGAAATACCCTTATTGTGGTTGAGCATGATGAGGATACCATGAGAGAGGCTGATTTCCTTGTAGATATAGGACCTGGCGCAGGAGAGCACGGCGGTGAGGTAGTGGCCTACGGAACTGCTGAGGACATCATGAAGTGCGAGGACTCCATCACCGGTCAGTATCTGTCAGGCAAAATGAAAATTCCGGTTCCTAAGACTAGAAGAGAGCCAACCGGCTTCCTTAAGATTAAGGGTGCCAGAGAGAACAATCTTAAGAATATTGATGTGGACATTCCTCTTGGTGTGCTTACCTGCATCACCGGTGTGTCTGGATCAGGCAAGTCATCTCTTACTAACGAGATTCTCTACAAGGCTCTGGCTAAGAAACTTAACAGAGCTCACACTGTTCCGGGAAAGCATGATGAGATTATTGGTGCGGAGCAGTTAGACAAGATTATCGATATAGACCAGTCCCCTATTGGAAGGACACCGAGATCTAACCCGGCAACCTACACTGGAGCCTTCGACCTGATAAGAGACCTCTATGCGGCAACAACAGATGCCAAGGAGAAGGGCTACAAGAAGGGACGTTTCAGCTTCAATGTAAAGGGCGGCCGCTGCGAAGCATGCTCCGGCGACGGTATAGTAAAGATTGAGATGCACTTTTTGCCAGACGTCTATGTGCCATGTGATGTCTGCCACGGACAGAGATATAACAGAGAGACTCTGGATGTTAAGTACAAGGGTAAGAACATCTACGAGGTTCTAAATATGACTATAGAGGAGGCTCTGTCCTTCTTCGAAAATGTCCAGTCCATAAAGAATAAGATTAAAACCATGAATGATGTGGGTCTTGGATATGTGAGACTGGGTCAGCCATCAACCCAGCTGTCAGGCGGTGAGGCTCAGAGAATAAAGCTTGCGACAGAGCTTTCAAAACGTTCAACAGGAAGGACTATTTATATCTTGGACGAGCCAACTACCGGACTGCATTTTGCCGATGTACACAAGCTTACAGAGATACTTCACAAGCTTACTGAGAGTGGCAATACAGTGGTGGTTATAGAGCATAACTTAGATGTGATAAAGACCGCTGACTATATTATTGATATGGGACCTGAAGGTGGAGATGGAGGCGGAACAGTGATTGCAAAGGGAACTCCCGAGGAAATATGCAAGGTTCCAGAGTCCTACACAGGGCAGTTTCTGAAAAAGTATTTGGAGTAAGACTAAGATGCAGGTCATTTGCGACCTGCATCTTTTTAATACAAGTTGATTGTCTGATAAAAAATGGCCATGCAGAAATGCATGGCCTTATTAACGGGGAGTGCCCCTCGTATTGCTACAAGGGGCATGAGTTATGAAAAATTATATTAGCTTCTCAGCTAGTACATATGATAATATATATGCCCAATGTGATGGCTATGTGAAGATAGAAGAAAAAAACGAAATATTTCTTAAAATAAAGGATTTATGGTTTGAAAAATAGCTGCTTTGATATATAATGAGTGTGTAATTATGCTTATAATCTGCTAGGGCTATGCCCTACGTTTAAATTAGATATATTTGAAAGGAGAAAAAATGGCATCTACAGATATCGGAATTGATTTAGGTACAGCCAGTATTCTGGTTTACGTTAGAGGTAAGGGTGTTGTGTTAAAGGAGCCTTCAGTGGTGGCTTTTGACAGAGATACCCAGAAAATAAAGGCAATTGGTGAGGACGCAAGATTAATGCTCGGTAGAACACCTGGACATATCACAGCAGTTCGTCCTCTTCGTCAGGGAGTTATCTCTGATTATACAGTTACAGAGAAGATGCTTCGCTACTTCATTACCAAGGCTATCGGCAAGAGAATTTACCGCAAGTTAAACATTGCTGTATGTGTTCCTTCCGGAGTAACCGAGGTTGAGAAGAAGGCTGTTGAGGATGCTGCAGTAAACTGTGGCGCTCGTGAGGTATTCATTATTGAGGAGCCAATCGCAGCAGCTATTGGAGCAGGTATTGATATTGCCAAGCCATGTGGAAACATGATTGTAGATATCGGTGGTGGTACTACTGATATTTCAGTTATCTCCCTTGGTGGTTCTGTTGTAAGTACATCTGTTAAGATTGCAGGTGATGACTTCGACGAGGCAATTGTGAGATACATGAGAAAGAAACACAACCTTTTAGTAGGTGAGAGAACAGCTGAGGAAGCTAAGATTAATGTTGGTACCTGCTATCCATTATCTGAGGATCTTACAATGGAAGTGAGAGGAAGAAACCTTGTAACAGGACTTCCTAAGTCAGTTCCGGTTTCCTCCTCTGAGATTGAGGAAGCTTTGAGAGAGACTACACTTCAGATCGTTGAAGCAGTTCACTCTGTTCTTGAGAAGACACCACCAGAGCTCGCAGCTGATATCGCTGACCGCGGTATTGTTCTTACAGGTGGCGGTGCAATGCTTAGAGGCTTGGACGAGTTAATTCAGTCTAAGACAGGTATCACTACTATGGTTGCTGATGACGCGCTTACATGTGTGGCTATTGGAACTGGTAAGTATGTAGAAGAGATGACAGGAAAGTCACTTGATTTATAGACTAAGGAAGGTCGCAGACGAAAGGAGCGACAGCTATGGTTAAAGGCTTATATACCGCTTATACCGGTATGATCAACCAGATGAACAGAATGGATGTGTTGACTAATAACTTAGCCAACTCAGCCACAATAGGTTTTAAGAAAGAGGGTGCAACAACCCAGTCCTTTGATACTGAGTTTACATACAGAATCAAGGACACATCCTCTTACAACTTAAATACCTACATTGGAAATGTATCCTTGGGAGCTAAAATAGGCGAGAACTACACTGACTATTCTCAGGGTTCATTTAATGAAACGGGAAACGACACTGATTTTGCCTTGGGAGGAAACGGCTTCTTCGCCATTGCCTTCACTAACAAGGCAGGTGAGACTTCAATCAAGTATACAAGAGATGGAGCCTTCACCTTAAATGCAGACGGCTTCCTTGTAACCAAGGATGGCGACTATGTCTTAAATCAGAATGCGGCACTGAATTCGGAGTTAAATGACAATTCCTATATCAGATTAGATCCTACCAAGCCATTTACTGTGGATTCCTCTGGAAATATATTCCAGAATGAGACTCTAATGGGTACTCTGGGATTTGTTGATGTGGCTGATTACAACTACATTGAGCATTACGGTGAGAATCTTTATCAGCTTGTTGATGGTGGCCAGATTATAGCCTCTAATTCTGAGGTTTACCAGGGCTATCAGGAAATGTCCAACGTGAACGTTGTGTCAGAGATGGTTGAAATGATTACTGTTACCAGGGCGTATGAGTCCAATCAGAAGGTAATGCAGACAATTGATTCTACCTTGGAGAAGGCAGTTTCATTAGGACGAGTTTAATTCTTAAGGGGAATTTGTAAATTCCCCTTAATTTTTATATAGGGGTAGCCGATATATAACACGTGGTTTATATTTTCACTATCCGAGAGGTGAATTATTATGATGAAAGCTTTGTGGAGTGCTGCTTCCGGTATGATTACCCAGCAGACCAATGTTGATACTATAGCCAATAACCTGTCCAATGTTAATACAACAGGTTACAAGACAGACAAGGCAGAGTTTAAGTCTTTGCTTTACCAGACAATTCAGTCCAAGACTACTTCAGCTAATGGAGAGGCTAAGCCAATTGGTGCTCAGGTGGGTCTTGGTACCAGACTTGCATCTATTACAACCAGCTTTAGCCAGGGCTCACTTACAGCCAGCGAATCCGATACAGCCTTCGCAGCCGTTGGAGATGGATTCTTCGGAGTTATGGGCGGAGATGGCAGCGTTTATTACACAAGAAACGGTGATTTCCAGTGGGCTATGGGGACTGCAGGAGTGACACTGTGTACCTCTGATGGTCTCCCTGTATTAGATAGCAATGGACAGCAGATAATTTTGCCTGATGGGGTCAACGCCAACCAGACAACATGGACAACCACCACAGGTGAGCTTGGTTACCTTGATGGAGAGGGAACCTACTACAGTCTTGATCACACTATTGGATTATGGCAGTTTAACAATCCTGCAGGATTAGACAATGTTGGAAATACCCGCTTCCAGGAGACAGCAGCTTCCGGTGCAGCTATGAATGAGGCTACTACTGAGGGATTGACCAAGAGCCAGATTCGTTCAGGATATTTGGAGGCCAGCAATGTTCAGGTGGCAGATGAGATGGTCAACTTAATTGTTGCCCAGCGTGCATACGAAATGAATTCCAAGGCTATTCAGGCTGCGGATGACATGTTATCTCAGGCAAATCAGCTGAGAAGATAGGAGTAATAAATGGCACTTTCTATTGATGCTTTAACAAATACATATTTAGAGCAGGCTCAGAATTCCAGTTCAACAAACGGATTAAAGAATACACTTTCCTCAAATCTGAATAATGCCACTGATGATGAGCTCATGGATGCATGTAAGGAGTTTGAAACTTATTTTACAGAGCAGGTATTCAAGGCAATGGAGAAGATGATTCCGGAGTCTGAATCCACCAGTGCTTCCAATTCCCAGCTTAAGGATTATTACAAGGAACAGATTATTAAGGAGTATGCTGAGGCATCTACTGAAGGACAGGGACTTGGAATTGCTCAGATGATGTACGAGCAGATGAAGAGAAATTATACGGATATTATTTAATATTAGATTTATGAATTGTTTAAGACCAGGCGAAAACCTGGTCTTTTTGTTATTTGAGATTGCTAATCAGAGGTGGAACTCGAGGAGAGCCTTTCATTTTAGTTGTGGCGACGAGGAAAGCAACATAAATCATGTTATTTGAGGTTTGGGTTGCCTGGTAACTGGGGGGGGACTGAGAAAAAGCAACCTAAAGTTGATTAATGATTAAGGATGTTGCCTTTTGTGACCAGGGATGAAGAAAACGGTTTGGTTAGCTATTAAAAAGGCAACCTAAATCATTTTTTGAACACTCCAGGTTGCCTGGAAAGTTGAGGGCGGTCGATAGTGGGCAACATAAAATGAGAAAATGGGTAGAAATGTTGCCTTTAATGCTGATGGAGGAGAAATATTACTGAGAGAGCTAAAAAATAGGCAACATAAATGTATAAATATGAATTCTGGGTTGCTTTAGCAGCCATGCTGGGGGTAAAAGGACTAAAGTGGGGGAGTTTATGGCCTTCTGGCAGGGTAAGAGAGGAAAAAAGGTGGCAATGGCATACAAATGCTAACCCGATACATGTAAAATATACGAAATACAGAGAAAAGGTCCCGAAGTAGGACACAATATATAAAAAATGACCAATGGACAGTTTTCGCAAAATATCATATAATAGACAAAAATAGCATGTATAATTAAACATAATATGCAAACTCGCAAGGGGAGGATACCTATGACAGAGACAAGACCTTATGTTGATTGGAAGCTAATGAATGATTTTATGGTAGATGTTTTCGAGGCCTATGGCGTGCCTAGAGAAGATGCAGCTATCTGTGCGGATGTACTTCTAGAATCTGACAGACGTGGAATTGAGAGCCATGGCTGCAATCGTTTTAAACCAATCTACTTAGACAGAATCAAGAAGGGAACCCTTCTTCCAAAGACTGAGATTGAGATAGTTAAAGAGACAGAGACAACTGTTGTTATGGATGCCCATGACGGCATGGGAATGGTTGCGTCTCACAAGATGATGGAGATGCTTATCGAGAAGGCTAAGAAGTACGGTATGGCTGGCGGAACTATTTACAATTCTACTCATTACGGAATTGCAGGCTACTGGTCAGGAATGGCAGAGCAGGTTGGAATGATTGGTATTACAGGTACCAACGCAAGACCATCTGTTGCTCCAACATTTGGTGTAGAACCAATGATGGGAACCAATCCACTCACCTTTACAATGCCAACTGATGAGGAATTCCCATTTAACTTCGACTGTGCAACATCTATTGTGCAGAACGGCAAAATCGAATTCTATGAGCGCTCTGGCAAGCCAACCCCTGCTGGCTGCGTAGTAAATAAAGCTGGCGAGACCATGACAGAGTCCGGAAAGATTCTAAAGGATATGAGAGCAGGCCAGGCAGCCCTTCTTCCACTTGGAGGACTTGGGGAGGAAACTGCAGGCTACAAGGGCTATGGATTTACAACAATCGTAGAAATTCTTTCAGCGGCTCTTGCTGGAGGTCCATATATGAAGGCTTTAAACGGAATTGATGCTGATGGAAATCCAGAGATGTACCATCTTGGTCATTTCTTCTTCGTTATTAACCCAGAGTTCTTCATGGGCCTTGATGTGTTTAAGGAGACTGCTGGCGGTATCTGCCGAGGCTTAAGAGCTTCAGAGAAGGCACCAGGACAGGAGAGAATCTACACTGCTGGAGAGAAGGAGTACATTTCCTATCTCGACAGAAAGGACAAGGGAGTTCCAGTTGGCGAGACAATTCAGCAGGAGATGATTAATCTTAGAGATGAATTGGGACTCACCAAGTACCACTTCCCATTTGAAGATTAATGATAACTAAAGAAGTCGGAGGCCAAGCGGTCTTAGGAAGA
>JAZQNS010000026.1:0-12188 GCA_045627425.1 Lachnospiraceae bacterium
GCGGAGAGGGACAGCATGTCGATGTTTAAGGCATGTACATCAATATCCACATGGCCTACAGCCTGAACTGCATCTGTGTGGAAGAGTAAGTCCTTGTCCTTTAAGAGGGCACCGATTTCAGCTATTGGCTGAAGGGTACCAATCTCGTTGTTGGCATACATAATTGTTACAAGGCAGGTCTCGTCTGTGATGGCTGCCTCTAATTCGTCAATTCTTACGATACCGTTCTCATGTACTGGAAGATAGGTAACTGTGAAGCCCTCATCCTCAAGTGCCTTTACGGTGTGAAGTACAGCGTGATGCTCGAAGGCAGTTGTGATAATGTGCTTTTTGCCCTTTCTTGCACCGATTGCTGCTGCAGTTCTGATAGCCTGGTTGTCAGCCTCGGAACCACCGGATGTAAATGTGATTTCCCTTGCCTCGCAGTGGAGACAGGAAGCAATCTGGTCTCTTGCATTCTCAAGAATTTCCTTAGCGGACTGTCCTAAGGTGTAGAGAGAACTTGGATTGCCGTACTCTTCCTTTAAGACAGGAAGCATTGCATTTAAAGCGGCATCGCTAAGTCTTGTGGTTGCTGCGTTATCAGCGTAAATCTTCATGATTTTCCCCCTTTATATAAAAGCTTTGCGTGTATCTTCTATTTTCCTACTAGGGAAGTAGGCAATTAGATTATAGTACCTGAAAAAAGAATGGTCAATATGTGACTTTGGTTTTATTTAAATACAATAAATGCTATACTTTTCATATTAATTAACTTGTGAAGGAGTGTGCCTATGCAGTACAGAGAGGATCGCTATGGAAATAAACTGTCCGTGCTAGGATATGGATGTATGCGTTTTACCCAGAACGCAGGCAAAATTGACATTAAGAAGGCTACAGCAGAAGTTAAGGAAGCTTTCGACTCCGGAGTAAACTACTTCGATACAGCCTATATATATCCGGGCTCCGAGGCGGCTCTAGGAGAGATTCTTGAGAGCCTTGGCATCAGAGACCAGATAAATATAGCCACCAAGCTACCCCACTACCTCTTAAAGAAGCCAGACCAGCTAGACCAGTATTTTAACGAGGAGTTAAAGAGACTCCGCACTGACCATGTGGATTATTATCTGATGCATATGCTGACAGATATTAAGACCTGGGAGAGAATTAAAGGTCTTGGAATAGTAGAGTGGTTAGAGGGCAAAAAAGCCTCCGGAGAGATTCGCCAGGTGGGCTTCTCCTACCACGGAAATTCAGACATGTTTATGGAGCTCTTAGAGGCCTATGACTGGGATTTTTGCCAGGTTCAGTATAATTACCTTGATGAGAATTCCCAGGCGGGGGCAACGGGAGTGAAGAGGGCTCACGAAAAGGGAATCCCTGTGGTAATAATGGAGCCACTTAGGGGTGGAAGACTTTCTAACCAGCTTCCTAAGGAGGCAGTGGAACTCTTTAAGGCAAAAGACCCTGGAAGGACGCCATCTTCCTTCGGACTTTCCTGGCTCTTTAACCAGCCAGAGGTTACGGTGGTACTATCCGGAATGAATTCCCTTGAACAGGTTAAGGATAACTGTAAAACCGCTGATGAGACTATTGCGGGCGCCTTCACAGAGGAGGATTTCGCTCTTTACGGCAAGGTGGTTAAGGCCATTAACGCCAGGATGAAGGTGGGCTGCACAGGCTGCAGATACTGTATGCCATGCCCTAAGGGAGTAGATATTCCAGGTACCTTCGCAGCCTATAACAGAAAGGGTACTGAGGGCTGGAAGCAGGGCTTTAAGGAGTACTACATGTGTACAGGCTTACGAAAAGATTACACAGGCCCTGGAAACTGTATAGAATGTGGAAAGTGTGAGCTTCACTGTCCACAGCATCTTGAGATAAGAAAAGAATTAAAGAATGCAAAGAGGGAGCTTGAGGGACCACTTTACGCCCTGGCAAGAACCTTCGCACCAATTATTATGAAATACTAGGAGAGAGTTATGAAAACTGTTAAGAAGTTATTAGCTGCCATTTTGTCTGTCACACTACTATTTACAACCTTAGGTGGAGCAGTAAATGCTTCCACCTACTACCAGAAGTCCACGGGAATAAAGAAGTATGTATATGCTCCCGGCTCCTACAGTAACTGGGAGGGCGTGTCCAATGTCTGCCAGTTTAAGGATGCAGATGGCCACTTCTGTTTTGCCTACGAATATAAGGGCAAGGTCCAGGTGAGAGTAACAAAGGCTGGCAAAATCATTAAGAAGTTTACCCTTAAGATGGCCCACTCCATGCTTGGCTCTGTGGCCTGTGACGAGAATGGCTACTATTACGTGGTTACGGGAAGAGAAAATAAGGGTGACGACATATCCAAGAAAACCATATTTATCTCTAAATACAGTCCTGAGGGAAAGCTTATAAAGACTGTGGGAGATGAGGGGGACAGCTCCATGTATCAGGGTTCTACAGGAAGTACGTTCAATACCAAGATTCCATTTATGGCAGGCACCTGTGAAATTGCTATTAACGGAAATATCCTTGCGGTAAACTATGCAAGGGAGATGTATAACGGTCACCAGTCTAACTCAGTTTTCACAATAGATACTGATACTATGGAGCAGGTTTACCTTGGTTATATCTATAACTCCCACTCCATGGGACAGAGAGCTATTTCCTACAATGACGGCTTCCTTTTTGCCTCAGAAGGTGATGCCTATAACAGGGCCTTCACAATACACAGGACCTCCTTCTCAGAAGTTACCAACAAGGCAGATATCTTTCACTTCTACATTGATCAGGGCTGTGAGAGTAACATGTACATTGTGAACGAGAACTTCGCTGATATGGGAAATATTGCCCAGGTTTCTGATAATCTGGTGGCCTTCGTGGGACAGTCAGCAAAGGCCCTAAGCAGTAAGGCTAAGAAGCAGACCAGACAGATTTATATTCAGATTTTCGACCCTGATGAGGACCTTGCCAACAAAGATGCCTATGTTACAAGTGGCAAAAGATCCGGCCTTTCTGGAATAAGCGGCACTAAGCAGGTAACAGACTACGGTGTTAAGTGGTTAACCTCCTCCACCAAGTACTTCAACAAGAATGTACAGATGGCAGTTACTTCCTCTGGCAGAATAGTTATCCTCTACGAGAAGTATAAGAGGAGTAATTATAATTACCAGGGAGTCTACTATATGGTTCTTGACAGCGAGGGAAATGTCCTTAAGTCCTCCACCAAGTACTCTGGAGTGGCAAGGTTAAACCCATATGAGCAGCCGGTTGTCACTGGGGATATCATTAACTGGGTTGGAAATAAGAACGATAAAACCGGCTACGTGGGTGACACTACCATGTATGTCTTCAGAATCAAGATTACTGAATAAGGAATTTGAGGCGGGATTTTTCCTGCCTTTCTTTATTATGTTTACTAAATATGATAGAATAAAAGGGAATTTTTAATTTTGAGATATATAGTACAGAGGTAGAAAAATGAAGATTGGTTTTGATAACGACAAATACCTGAAAATGCAGTCGGAGCACATCAGAGACCGCATAAACAAGTTTGATAACAAGCTCTATTTAGAGTTTGGTGGCAAGCTTTTCGACGATTATCATGCATCAAGAGTTTTGCCTGGATTTGAGCCTGACTCCAAGCTCCAGATGCTCTTACAGCTTAAGGACCAGGCAGAGATTGTTCTGGTTATTTCCGCAGAGGATATTGCAGCTAAGAAAATCCGCGGCGACTACGGTATCACCTATGATTTGGATGTTTTAAGGCTTATTGACGAATTTCAGGGCATGGGCCTTTATGTGGGCTCTATCTGCTTAACCAAGTTCGGTAACCAGCCAGAGGCAATTGCCTTCGAGCAGAAGCTTGATTCCCTTAACATCAAGCACTATCGCCATTTCCGCATTCCAGGCTATCCTAACGATGTGGAGAAGATTGTATCCGATGAGGGCTACGGCATGAACGACTATATCGAGACCAGCCGCCCACTTGTTGTTATCACAGCTCCAGGACCAGGTTCAGGCAAAATGGCCACCTGTCTGTCCCAGCTCTACCATGAATATAAGAGAGGAGTCAAGGCTGGCTACGCCAAGTTCGAGACCTTCCCAATCTGGAACATTCCACTTAAGCACCCTGTAAATCTGGCCTATGAGGCAGCTACAGCGGACTTAAACGATGTTAATATGATTGACCCCTTCCATCTTGAGACCTACGGGGTTACCACAGTAAACTACAACCGTGACATTGAGATTTTCCCAGTTGTGGAATCCATGTTCAAGCTCATTGCAGGAGAGTCCATCTACCATTCCCCAACAGATATGGGTGTAAATATGGCCGGAAACTGTATCTGCGATGATGAGGTATGTAAGGAGGCTGGAAACAAAGAGGTTATCCGCCGTTACTATAAGTGCTTAAGAGACACAAGAGTAAACGGTTCAAGTTCCGATGACCAGTATAAGCTTGAGCTTCTTATGAACCAGGCAGGTATCACTCCTGAGTACAGACAGGTAGTTAAAGCTGCCAAGGAGCGTTCCGCTGAGACTGGAGATAATCCAGCTACTGCAATTGAACTTGAGGACGGAACCATTATCACAGGTAAGACCGGCTCCCTCTTGGGACCATCCGCTGCCATGCTTTTAAATGCCCTTAAGCATCTTGCAGGCATTGATGACGGGGTTGATTTAATTGCACCTGAGAACATTGCTCCTATTCAGAAGCTTAAGACAGAGTTCTTAGGTTCCCAGAACCCACTTCTCCACACAGATGAGATTTTAATCGCACTATCTGCATCCGCTGCAAAGGACGAGAATGCAAGACTTGCCCTTGAGGAGCTTCCTAAGCTTCAAGGCTGCGATGCCCACTCATCCGTAATTCTTTCCAGTGTGGATGAATCAATCTTCAAGCGTCTTGGTATTCAGATGACCTCTGAGCCAGTCTACGCTGAGGAACAGAGATTATATCATAAATTATAATTAATATATTTAGGGGGATTTAGAAATGCCATGTACCACACTTCTTGTTGGTAAGAAGGCCAGCAACGACAACACAACCATGATCGCAAGAACCGACGATGGTTTCTTTGACGAGAAGAAGCTAATAGTAGTAACACCTGACAAGCAGCCAAGAAAATATAAGAGCAAGCTTAGCCATGTTGAGATTACTTTACCAGATAATCCAATGCGCTACACCTCCTGCCCAAGTATCAACGACAAGGACGGATTCTGGGCAGCAACAGGAATAAACGAGGCCAATGTAGGTATGACAGCTACAGAGACCATCACCTCCAATCCAAGAGTTCTCGCAGCAGATCCACTTGTTAAGTACGAGGAGAAGAAGGGGAAGAAGCCTGAAAAGAAGGGCGGCATCGGTGAGGAGGATATCGTAGTTTTAGTACTTCCTTACATAAAGACTGCAAGAGAGGGTGTAGTTAGACTTGCATCCTTACTCGAGGAGTTCGGCACCTACGAGTCTAACGGTATTGCCTTCAACGATGAGAATGAGATCTGGTGGCTTGAGACCATCGGTGGACATCACTGGATTGCCCGCCGTGTAGCTGATGATGAGGTTGTAATTGCCCCTAACCAGTTCGGCATGGATCACTTTGATTTTGATGACGCTTACGGTCCACAGAAGGAGAATATGTGCTCTAAGGACCTTAAGGAGTTTATGGAGAAGAATCACCTTGATTTAAGACAGGGGGGAGACTTTAATCCACGTCTTGCCTTTGGTTCAGCAAGTGATTCAGACCATGTATACAACACACCTAGAGCATGGTTCATGGGCAGATATTTTGCCCCATACAGCCATAGCTGGGATGGAGAAAATGCGGAGTTTAAGCCAGAGTCCGACAACCTTCCATGGTCCCTTGTGCCAGACAGAAAGGTAACTGTTGAGGACGTTAAGTACATCCTTTCATCCTATTACCAGGGCACAGCATATAACCCATATTCTGGACAGGACACAGGCAAAAGAGGCATCTACAGACCTATCGGTATCTCCCGTACAGGTGTAACCTCCATCTGCCAGATTCGTTCTGACGTTCCTGACGAGATTAAGGGTATTGAGTGGATTACCTTCGGTGCTAACGCATTTAACGCAGTATTACCTGTATATGCTAACGTAAACAAGATTCCTAAGTACTTATCAGATGTTACCTTAGACTGTAACTCAGAGAACTGGTACTGGGCTAACCGTCTCATCGGCTGTCTTGCAGATGCTCACTATGGCGCATCCATTCAGCACGTTGAGAGATATCAGGATGCCATTGTTACTGGTGGAAGACAGCTCTTAATCGAGTATGATAATAAGTTCATGGAAACCAAGGACCTTAAGGTCTTAGAGGAAGCAAACACTAAGCTTTGCGAAATGGCTAAGGAGAAGACTACCTACTGCTTAACCAAGCTTGTATTTGAGTCCAGTAAGCTTATGAAGAATGGTTACAACCGTTCTGACAACTAGTTTGTTTATGGCCCTCCCTTTAGAGGGAGGGCTGTTTTTAGGGAGAGGTTATGGAATATTTATTCCCGTTATTTGTAGTATTAGGAGTTATCAATAAAACTACTACAGCTATTCTTGCAAGTATAGCATTGAGTCTGTATATGCTTTACTATGCAGGGAAAAACAGAAAAAAGCTTATGCTCACTCCAGAGAACGCTTTTGTTCTGATTGCTTTAATTCTATATTTTGTAAGCTATTTCTATGCGGCTGATCAGGGTATGGCTCTGATAGGGGCCGTTAAAAGGCTGCCATTACTGCCTTTTGCCTTTATTCTGCCTATGCTTGGTGAGAAGAAGAAGGAGAGACTGTTAAAGTCCATTCCTCTTTCCGGCGCCATTGTTGTGGTGGGATCTTTGTTGCTGTCTCTGATTCCTGGCTTAAAGGACCTGTTCTTCATTGCCAACAGACTTGCAGGAAGCTTTCAGTATCCAAACAGCCTGGCTATGTATCTCCTGCTGGGGCTTTCCGTTATTTTCGCCTTCGACATTACTTTCAGAAAAAAGTGGCAAAATATACTTGTGAGTCTGATACTGCTCACAGGTCTTTTCCTTACGGGCTCGAGAACAGTCTTTGTGCTTTTCTTTGTGGGCCTTTTTGGCATACTTGTTAAGCTCTTTAAGGAGAATAAGAAACTATTATCCGGAATATTTGCAGCTACAGCGTCATTGCTATTAGTGCTTTTTATGGTTGAAAAGACCAGAGGAATCATATTAAGACTCTTTATGTTAGAGCTTAATTCAAGCTCCATGCTTGGACGTTTTCTCTATGTAAGAGATGCCTTTTTCATGCTCTTTGACCATCCTCTTGGAACAGGAGCCTACGGATACTCTGTTATGCAGGGACTCTATGCGACTGGTTTATACAATGTGAAGTATGTCCACAATGATTTCCTTCAGCTTGGACTTGATATTGGAATAGTACCAATGCTTGGCCTTTTTGCCTTACTAATATATGTAATTGTAAGGATTATCAGGACTAAAGAAGGTGCCTGGATTAAGCTTTTGATTTTATGCATCATGCTTATCCACAATGCCTTTGATATAGATGGAGAGTTTATGGCATTTGTCATGGCAGAGATGGCAATTATTGATTTTTGCCTAAAGAATGCAGATAACAAAGAGAGAGGGCTTAAGCTAAAGGTCTATGTACCAGCTGTCATAGTGATAGCGATTTCTTTACTTGCAAGCCCGGTGGGACTAGCCCAGTATGGATACACAAGGGGAGATTATGATTTTGCCTTAAAGTGCTTCCCTATGTATACCGATGCCAGGGAGATTAGAGTGAGGGAGTCCATGAACTATGAACAGATAGTAATGGACGCAGAATATCTCTATGAGCATAATCCTTATTCGGCCACAGGTTGTCAGATGATGGGAGCTCTGTCCTATGTGGAGAAGGATTATGAAAATATGTGTGGCTACTATGAGAAGGAGCTAATGCTTCTGCCATATGATGCCACAGAGTATAACACTTATATAGAACTTCTGGATGAGGTTATTGCTGAGTCAGAGGGTGACATGAAGGACTTCTTTATGGAAAAGAAGGAGGAAGCCAGGAAAGAAAAGGATGAGAGGCTTAAGAGAATGTCAGAGCTTGGCAAGGCAATTAAGGATCAGCCAGAGTTTTAAATAATAAAACAAGAGGAGATTTTTAATGAAAGTAAAAGGATTTAAGAATTCACTGGCAGCATTATTGCTGGTAACAGCAATGGTAATGGGACTTTTTGCCCCAGCACAGTTTGCAGAGGCAGCAGCAGGAGTTAAGATTAACTCCGGTAACTTCCCAGACACACAGCTTAGAAAGGCTGTTAAGAAGTTAGACAAGAATAAGGACGGAAAGCTTTCTACAGCTGAAGCTAAGAAGGTTAAATATGTATATCTCTACAACAATGGTATAAAGGATATATATATTGATGGTGGCTTATTCTCTGTTCAGGGAGTAAAGAAGGCTAAGGGAGTTGAGTATCTTACATCTGCTTTAGAGATTTACTTAGATTCCACAAAGGACAAGTCCTACGACTTCACCAAGCTTAGCAAGCTTAACTATTTAAAGATTGGCTATAACAGCAACATGACAAGTCTTAAGGTTAATGGCTTAAAGAAGTTAGAGACCTTATGTGTTACTGGCTGCAGTAGCATTAAGTCTATTGATATCAGTAAGTGTACTGGAATTAAAGAGGCCAATGTTGATGGATGCAACGCATTTACCAATTTAAAGACTTCTTCTAAGAACACCAAGCTTGTGGGCCTTTACTTATACATGGATAAGGTGTCAAAGATTGACCTTACTAATCTTAAGAATTTAAAGACCTTAAACGTAAGCTACAATGACTACCTAAAGACCATTGATTTCAAGTCCCTTACAAAGTTAGAGAGTCTCAACATCAGTGGACATGAGTGGGGTTTCAAAAGCTTAGATGTAAGTGCCATGAGTAACTTATCATATTTAGATTTTCATTCTACAAACATCTCTGAGCTTACATTACCAGCATCTAATAAACTAAGCTGGCTCTACGCCTATGGAGCGTCAATTACTTCAGTTGATATGTCTGCAAATACTTCAGACTATTGTACAATTTGGGTTAATCCAGATGTTACAGTAACCCTTCCAAATGATACCTATACCTATGAAGGATATGGATATGATTCAAGTGGAGAATGGACAAGTGATGTAATGTTTTCTACATCAAACGTTTTCACCGGCAAGGCTTTGAGCGACGAAGTAAGGACAAAATTAACCGAAGATTATGATCAGACTTCATTCTACTTTACTGGAGAAAATACTGGCCATACTTATACTCTCTGGTGTGATTAAAATAGTATAAACACATAAGAATAAAAGCTCTTTACTGGTTAACCGGTAAAGAGCTTTTTCTCTGTTAAATCTTAGCATTTTCTTTAATTAGTGGTGAAAACCGTTTCCTGTAAATCATTATCCATTCACCTAAGAGCACTATGGTGGTGATTACCCAGGATATTGGATATACAGCATATATAACGCTGATGGTAGGATTAATTGGGAAGTAGGTAAAGAGATATATAAGTCTAAATACACATACTCCGGTAAGCATAATAATGGTTGGGCTGTAGGAGTATCCCATGCCTCTTAAGGAGTTAACCAGAATATCCAGGGCTGCATTTAAAAAGAGGAAGACTACTACGTAGAATAGTCTGAGGGTTCCTATCTTAACTACCTCAGGGTCGCTGGTATATAGCCTGAGGAGTGGGTCCGCTGCAAGATAAACGGCAATTCCTATTGCGAAGGACATGGCTATATCAAGTAGCATTGTAGACACCATAATAGGTCTTATTCTCTTATAATTTTTGGCTCCTATATTCTGTGAGGTGAAGGTCATTGCAGCTGATGAAAAGGCCATCATGCCAATGTAAACGAAGCTCTCAATATTGGCTGCTGCGGTGTTACCTGCAACAATGGTTGAGGAGTCGAAGGAGTTAATGGAGGACTGAATCACCACATTGCTTAATGCAAAAGCAACGCCCTGGAAGCCTGCTGGAACTCCGATTCTAAGTATGGAACCCACTATGCTCTTATTTAGGCAAAGCTTCTTTATATCAAGATGGCAGTCTCCTGTATCCCTCATCATAGCTCGTAGAACCAGCACTGCAGATACAGCGTGGGAAATGTCAGTTGCTAATGCTACTCCTAGTACATCCCAGTGGAATACAATTACGAATAATAGGTTAAGCACCACATTCAGAATACCTGAGATAATAAGGAAGTACATTGGATTCCTGGTATCTCCCTTGGATCTAAGAATAGCTGAACCAAAATCGTATATAAGCATAAATATGGAACCTAAGAAGATCACTCTCATATAAAGAATTGCATCTTCTAAAATGTTTTCGGGGGTTCCCATAAGGCTTAATACTGTCCTTGAAAGTGCAATGCCAGCTATTATTGCAATAATGCCGCTTATAAAACTTAAGGACACAGCGGTGTGTACAGACTTCTCAATTCTGTCCTTGTCCTTGGCTCCTATGGCTGTAGCAATAACTACGTTGCCACCTACAGACAGACCGAAGAAAAGGGAGACAATGAGATATATAATTGAACCTGTACAGCCTACAGCGGCTAAAGCATTGGCTCCTGCGAACTTTCCTACCACTATGGTGTCAGCTGCGTTAAATAGCATCTGAAGAAGCTGGGACAGCATAATTGGTAAGCCGTAAATCAGTACATTTTTTATGAGTGGTCCATGGACCATATCTATTTCATTTTTCATTTTTTCACCTCCCGTAAGAGATATAATATCACAAATTAGTACTTTAGTCTTATAAATATCCGTGAACTTTGTTAGAATTAAGGTATGAAGGAGGTGTATGTATGGGATACATAGATATGCACTGTGACAGTCTTATGTTAGGACTGGCTAAAAAGAAAGATACAATATTAGAAGTGGAAGACTCCCAGCTTGATTTTGCCAAGCTTAAAAAGGGCGGCCTGGCCAAAGCCCAGATGTTCGCAGCCTTTATGGCCCAGGGTGATTCTGGAGCCTGGTATGGCTACGACTATAATCCAGACCATTTCGATCTCTTTAAGGCTATGAGAGACCTCTTGCTCCGGTCCATTGAGGCTGACAAGGAGCATTTTGCCCTACTTAAGTCCTTTGGTGATCTCGCTAAAAACGAGGCAGCAGGCAAAATCTCCGCAATACTTACCATCGAGAATTCAGCTCTTGTAAACGGGGATATGGATATGTTAAAAACCTTAAGTGACATGGATGTTAAAGTAATGTCCCTGACCTGGAATGACCCTAACTGCTTTGGTCAGAACCATAGCAGCGACCCTGAGCTTATGAAGCAGGGACTCACAAACTTCGGTAAGGAAGCAATTCCTGTAATGAATGACCTTGGCATAGTGGTGGACGTTTCCCACTTAAATGATGGCGGCTTCTATGACGTGGCTAAGTATTCCAAGAAGCCTTTCGTGGCAACCCATTCTAACTGCAGAGCTCTGTCACCTCACACGAGAAACCTGACTGATGACATGATTAAAACTCTGGCAAATAAGGGTGGAGTAGCAGGCCTTAACTTCTGTGGAGCCTTCTTAAACGAGGATATTAACCTTGAAGCATCAAGAGTTTCCCGTCTCTGCGATCACGTGGAATACATGATGAAGGTTGGAGGAGAGGACATTATTGCTCTCGGAACCGACTACGATGGAGGAATCTTTGAGCAGGAGATTGAATCCTGCGATCAGATGGACAAGCTCTTTACAGCTCTGAAAAAGAGGGGTATGAGCGACGATCTCTTAGACAAGTTCATGTACAAGAACGTGGAGAGAGTTTTAAAGGAATGTATTAAATAGAATAAATGATTTAGAGTAAAAAAGCTCCCACCTTTCGGCGGGAGCTTTCTTATTTTACATGTCCACTTTATTTCTTAATAAGGATCTCAATCAATCCTACTGGGCACTCCTTAGCACAGAGACCGCAGCCTACGCACTTATCGTAGTCCACGCGGGCTAAGTTGTTCTCAACGTGGATTGCATCTAACTTACAGGTGTTCTCACACTTCTTGCAGCCGATACATCCATTTGTACATGCCTTTCTTGCAACAGCTCCCTTGTCCTGGTTGGAACAGGAAACATATGCATAACGCTTCTTTTCTGTGATTGTGATTAAGTTGTTTGGGCACTGCTTTGCACACATGCCACAGGCAACGCACTTATCTCTGTCAACCTTGGCAACGCCGTCCACAACGTG
>JAZQNS010000027.1:0-6201 GCA_045627425.1 Lachnospiraceae bacterium
AGTCATAAGCTTGTCATGATTTACTGTGTCGAAGAACTTCTCCAAGTCAATGTCTACAATCCAATCATTCCCATCATTCATCATATCAAGTGCTGTTAGGATTGCTTGCTGCGCACATCTATTCGGTCTGAATCCATAACTGTGGTCATGGAACTGCTCTTCATAGATTGGTGTTAATACCTGTGCAATGGCTTGTTGTATGAATCTGTCTGTTACTGTTGGTACTCCTAGGTTTCTGACACCGCCATCAGGCTTTGGTATCTCCACTCTTCGTACTGGTTGAGGTTTGTACTTTCTTGTCCTCAACTGTTCCTTAATGTTTTCGCCGTTCTTTGCAAGGTGTTCTTTAAGTTCTGTGTACTTCATTCCGTCCACGCCCTCTGCACCTTTGTTTCGTACGACTTGCAGATATGCTCTGTTGAGGTTATCGCTAGATAGTATCTGCTCCATTAGACTACTTGTGTCCATGCGTTCTTTCCTTTCCGCACCACTCGATTTGACCACCTTTTACCCGATTGGTTACGGCAGATGTTATCTCTTCTGCAGTACGAGACATACTCAAACTTATTGATTGTTCACCCCTTCGCTCCATCTCCATTACAGAGACTTCCTCGCTACTATGGGCTCGGCTGACTTCTCACAGTTCGTTGTTACTCGGCTAATGAGACCGCTGTGAGACCTCCACGCTTAAGGTTCGCACTCTTTCTCTCCATATATCCGCCACATTTACTCTGCTACTACAAACGTGATAGTTATTAGACTTCGTTGCTTTGGGCCAACTTATCTCTCGTAGCCTAGCCTTATATGTGATTTCTGTTCGTCGGACCAGAGATTTGCTTACAGCTTCCTTCAGATTTCACCTCACGATGAACACCCTTGCTGTTCGGCTATACACTTCCCACTATCCGGGCGTGTTCGGGACTTGCACCCGTTAGAGCGCGCCCATGGCGCGCAAACCCAAAAGAGCACCCAGTTAGATTCTGGGTGCTCTTAATGCTGATTTTGTTTATGCTTTAATCTTATACCTTGAAACGATTCATCTCGTCTGTTAAGGCATTAGTCTTATCCATGTTATCGGTTGTTGTATGTCCTTAGCCAAGCATCTCCACAAAGGCTTCAATTCTTGTTCTTAACTGCTCTGCATCCTCATCGGTATAGTCTGTCTCAATGCCAAGAACTGGAATACCAGCATCCTTAAGTGCCTTTTCAACAGTGTATCCCTCTGTGTCATAGAGACAGCAGAACTTAAGGTTAACATCGATAACACCGTCAACCTTGTACTCCTTTGCAAGACGTACAATATCATCAATACGTCCTGTGTTAGGTGTGAAGCATGCACAGTTGATACCCATGTAACGCTCAGCGATTGCTCTGTAAAGCTCATCTAAGGTGTTAGCGGAATCATCAATCTGGCCCTCGAAGTATCTGGTTCCTGTACAGGTCTCCTCGCATACTACTGCTGCGCCGGAGGTCTCTACAATGTGATGTAACTTCCAGTTAGGAATTGCCATTGGGGTACCAGAAAGAAGAATTCTCTTTGTACCTGCCTTGAATACAGAAATACCCTGCTCATTTCTGTCCTCTAGTTCAACAGCTAAGTTGTTGCACATCTGTGTGCATCTCTCTGGATCATCGAAGAAAGCAATCTGGCTCATAAGTAAAGCATCCTTACCAGAGATTGGGAAGTTCTCAGACTTTCTTGCATTATATACTCTCTCCATTGCCGCACGCTTAGCGTTGGTAATCTTGATAGCATTCTTTAAGGATTCAACAGTGATCTTGTTGCCTGTGAAATCCTCAACAACCTTAGCAAATTCCTTAATTTCTTCAACCCATTTCTGGATGTCTTTTTCTCTCTTCATCTGAGGCATATCCATAATGTGCATTGGAACTTCCTCGCCTAAGATCTCCCAGGCCTTCTTTTTGCCATCGCAGGTAGTCTCTCCTACATACATGTCAGCGATTCTGAAGAATGGACAAGTCTTTCCAAGACGAGCACCTACAGAAGCCTTGATAAGTGGACATGTTGACTTTGGTAAAACCTTCTCTCCGTCTGGAACCCAGAACTGGGAACCACCGCAGAGTCCTGTAACGATACCGTTAGCAGCGATTACTACTTCATCTGGAACATAAACGCAGAAGGTACCAAATACCTTTCTTCCCTTTTTCTGCTCCTCGATTAATTCTGCTGGTCTGATACCGTGGATATCTGCAACAACCATATCCCAGAAATCCATACCCTGAGGTCTGTTCTCCTGTGATAAATAAACGTCTCCGAATGCTGTAGGCAATACCTGGCAGAGGTTGTCATGATTCTCAATATCCATGCCAAGGTCTTTCCACATCTCTAAATAGTTAGCCATTTTTACTCCTCCCGTAAACTTCCTAATATAAAAGGTATTGCTTATTGTAGTTCATAATAAATACCTTAAATAAACCAATAGGAGTATAGCATCTTCAAGGCAAAAAAGGAAGATGTTAATCAGAATATATTAGTCTGTTACACCTGTTGCCCCTAAATACATACCAGTCACCAAAAAGCCATTGCTAGTAAAAGATCTAATTTATATACTTAACCCATCTTAATTGATTGAGGGGGCTTATATATGCAGCTATTAAACAGAAACTTTATTATGGTCCTGATAGGACAGATTATATCGATTTTTGGAAATGCAATTATTCGTTTTGCCCTGCCATTATACCTCTTACAGGAGACAGGCTCTGCTGCCCTCTTCGGCACAGTTACTGCCATAGCCTTCATTCCGTCGATTATTCTGATGCCAATTGGTGGAATAATTGCAGACAGGGTAAATAAAAGGAATATCATGGTGGTTCTTGATTTTGCCACGGCAGGAATACTTACCATCTTCGTTATCCTGGTGGGACACGTGAATCTGGTGACTCTGATGCTGGTTGTAATGATACTGCTATACAGCATACAGTCCGCCTACTCTCCTGCAGTATCCTCTGCCATTCCACTTCTTGTAGGAAAGGATAGTCTTGTCAGAGCTAATTCTCTGGTAAATACTGTGGCCTCTGTGTCCGGACTTCTTGGTCCCGCTCTCGGAGGAGTGCTCTACAGTTTTCTTGGCATTGACAGGCTGATATATATTGGCATTGTCTGCTTCCTTATATCTGCAACCATGGAAATATTCATTGTCATTCCCTTTACCAGGGAGAGTCACAGTGAAGGAGCTATTAGAATTGCCATAAATGATTTGAAGGACAGCTTTAATTATGTATCAACGGAGCAAAGAATTATCTTTAAGATATGCCTTATTGCAATGGCCATAAACGCCCTCTTAAGTTCCTGTATCACCATAGGAATTCCTGTAATTATTACTGGAAAGCTTGGATTTTCGACCTCTGTATCCTCCATATACTATGGCTATGTGGAAGCAGTTTTCAGTGCAGGATCCCTGGCTGGAGGAATAGCTGCATCCATTCTCGCCAACAGACTTAAGATTGAGAAGCTTCATTTATACCTGCTGGCGGCAACCCTGTCCATGGTTCCTGTGGCTGTGGCAATGGGAACCAATGCTCCCGGAATAGTTAAGTACTACATTATTATGATATCAGCCTTCTTCTTTTCTTTTGCCTGTACAATATTCAATATCAGAATCATCTCCGAGGTTCAGTTTATTGTTCCAGAGAGAATGTTAGGCAAAATATATGGCTTCGTAACCTGCATCTGTATGTGCTCGATGCCTCTTGGCCAGGCACTTTACGGGGTGATTTTCCAGTACTTTGGAGATTTCACCCACCTAATAATCGGATTGACCCTCATAATTATGGTTTTTATCTGCATATCTGCTGGCCGTTTCTTTAAGCCACTTAAAAAGCTACATGATGAGATTAATAATTTAGCAGAATAAAAAATGACACTGACCTCCATCTGGAAGTCAGTGTCATTTTTTCTAGTTCTATACAAAAAGGTGGAGATTCATCTCATTTGAAAACCACTTAAGCATCTTACAACCTGCAATTGAATTACCCTTCTCATCAAGGGCTGGGCCGTAGATTCCTATTCCCATTTCATTGTTTACGACAGATAATAATCCACCGCCAACACCGGACTTGGTTGGAAGTCCAACTTTGACTGCGAATTCTCCAGAGCCGTCATACATTCCACAGGTAAGCATAATAGTCTTTACGATTCTGACAATCTCACTGTCAATATATCTTTCACCTGTTTCAGGGTTGCATCCATCATTAGCCAGTATCAGGGCAAAATTGGCAAGACTCTCTGCGGTGACGTTAAGTGAACACATCTTAGTGTAGAGAATCAGGCTTCTTTCAACGCCATTCTCAATAAGCCCCTTACTCTTAAGAAGATAGGCAATACTCTTATTTCTTGCGGAATTATCTAACTCTGACTGATAAACGTCGGTGTTTAGGGTAATGTCCTTGTCCATGCAGAGCTTTTTTACGTAATCAAGCATATCCTCAAAGGCAACAAAGGGAACCAATAGGTTAGTCACTGTCAAGGCTCCAGAGTTTACCATTGGGTTGTATGGGATATTTCTATTTACATCTAACTCTACAAGAGAGTTAAAGGATTCTCCTGATGGTTCCATTCCCACCATGTTAAAAACCTTGTCCACACCACAGTACTGTAAAGCAGCTGTAAGAGTAAGAATCTTGGAAATACTCTGAATGGTAAATCTTTTGTCTGTTAACCCCGCCTTATAACATTTTCCATCAAGGGTCTTGATGCAGATTCCAAGATCCTTAGGATCTGCCTTTCCAAGCTCTGGAATGTAGGTTGCCACCTTGCCATCTGAAACAAACTGGGAACCGTATGCTATTGCCCTCTCTAACAATTCATTACTAAACATAATCTCTTCTCCTAAAAAATAGTCTAATGGATATTATAGACAATTTCCCTATAAAGTAAAGAGGCCCGGCCTCCATGATATTCCACCCTTAAGACAGGTAATAAAAAAGGTGATATCAAAAGGCCGGGTGCTGTTTGCTAGTTTTTCTTCATGTTCATGGCAAGCTCTACAACCTTGTATGCTCCGTCGTAAAGACCTGTCTTCTTGTTTTCAATAATGTTCTCACACATTGTCTCTAAAAGACCTGTATTCATGAATTGGTCAATCATCTGTAATGTATGTGGAATATCTCTGCACTCTAAGGTTCCATCACCAACTTCAGCTGAATGAATAGCTCCCCACATCTCGTGTTTTCCAACTCTCTTAATAAAGAGCTTAGGAACTGGATAAAAGGCCAGCTCTGATGGCTTGGTAACAAGGACATCCGCAGATCTCATTAAGAGATTAGTTGCATATACTGCCTCGAAGATATTCTTGTGCCAGAAGCCGTGGATACCTGTTACCTTGCTGTCCTCAGCCAGTGCAGCCTCTGTGAATGCCACTGTATCTGCCCAGTTATCAAAATGCTCTGTGGAAACTGCCTTCATTTCTGGAATCTCCTTTAAGAGGTCATCCCATACGTTCTTGTAATCTCCAACATTTACATAGAGGGCAGCCTTGTTCTCCTTGATATAAGGAAGAAGGTACTTAATAATAGCCGCGAAAATTTCCTTCTGAGCTCCTGCGCCACCAATGGTGAGAAGGAATCTCATTGGATCACCAGTCTTCTTTCTCTCTATTCTCTTTCTACAGTCTTCCTCAATGTTAACTACAAGCTCATGGTCGATGTAATGGCCTGTATAAAGCAGGGAATCTTCAGGCATTGGCTTACATACCTTATCCTTGTTCATTCCGTTTAAAATGCTGTAACCAAGATAGGCATTCTTACACTGGATTGTGTGAACTGAACCCTCGGAAAAATGAAGGGCCATTGGCCAGTTGTCTGGAATAGCATTTACAACATTCTTCATACCAGCATGAATTGCAGCCTGAGCTGGCCATACATGGGTACCAATTACTGGCATATCCTTAGGAATGTTCTTATATACAGGCGCCATTAGCTCAGCATTCTTCTGGTCTGCTGCGTTATATGAAAGCTTTCTAAAGCCTTCATAGTTTACAGGTTCCCATACAAAATGATTAAACAGTTTGCTCTTTTGAGATATTCTTGAGCCCAGTGAATACAAATCGTTCTGAGCACTTATGACCTTAGTACAGGTGGTTTGCTTATAAGAATTCAAATCCATCCAGTAAGGTACATAACCTAAGGCATTTGCTGCTGATGCAATTGCCATTGAGATTCGATAGTGACCAAATCCCATTC